>VEQU01000028.1 GCA_018883075.1 Mycobacterium sp. | reverse complement strand
GTGCAGGGGTTGACCGAGTTCCTGCCGGTGTCATCCTCGGGCCATCTGGCGATCGTGTCGCGGATCTTCTTCGCCGGCGACGCCGGAGCGTCGTTCACCGCCGTCTCCCAGCTGGGTACCGAGGCTGCTGTGCTGGTCTACTTCGGCCGCGACATCCTGCGGATCCTCAAGGCCTGGTTCGACGGTCTGCTGGTTCGCGCGCACCGCGACAACCCCGACTACCGGCTCGGCTGGTACGTCATCATCGGATCCATCCCGATCGGGGTGCTGGGGTTCGTGTTCAAGGACGTGATCCGTTCAGAGGTACGCAACCTGTGGGTGGTCGCCACCGCGATGCTGGTCTTCTCAGCCGTCATCGCGGCCGCCGAGTACTTCAGCCGCCAGGACCGCCACATCGACCAACTCACCTGGCGCGACGGTCTTTTCGTGGGCGTCGCGCAATGCCTGGCGCTGGTGCCCGGAGTGTCGCGGTCCGGGGCGACCATCAGCGCCGGCCTGGCACGCGGCCTGGACCGGCCGCTGTCGGCGAGATTCGGCTTCCTGCTTGCCATCCCGGCGGTGTTCGCCTCCGGGCTGTTCTCGCTGCCGGACGCCTTCGCACCGTCGGGTGAGGGCATGAGTGCCACCGGTGCGCAGCTGACGGTCAGCGTGGTGATCACCTTCGTTGTCGGCTTCGCCGCCATCTCCTGGCTGTTGCGCTTCCTCGCCAACCACGCCATGTACTGGTTCGTCGGCTATCGGGTGGTGCTGTCGCTGACGGTGATGGCGCTGCTGGCCACCGGGGTGGTGGCAGCGACATGACCGTCATCCTGCTGCGGCACGGCCGTTCGACGTCCAACACCGCACACACCCTCGCCGGGCGCACTGAGGGCGTGGAACTCGACGAGAAGGGCTTCGCCCAGGCCCAGGCGCTGCCCGCGCGCCTGGCGGGCCTGCCGATCAAGGCGCTGGTGCGCTCGCCGCTGCTGCGCTGCCGGCTGACCCTCGAGCCGCTGGCCGCGGCGCTGAGCCTCGAGCCGCTGATCGACGATCGCCTCGCCGAGGTGGACTACGGGCAGTGGACCGGCCGCGAACTCAAGGAGCTCGTCAAGGAGCCGCTGTGGCCGATCATTCAGCAGCAGCCCAGCGCGGCGGTGTTCCCGGACGGGGAGGGTCTGGCCCAGGTGCAGGCCCGAGCGGTCGCCGCCGTGCGCGAGCACGACCGGCGGTTGCGCGCCGAGCACGGCGGCGACGCGCTGTGGGTGGCCTGCACGCACGGCGACGTGATCAAGGCGGTGGTCGCCGACGCGCTGGGCACCCACCTCGACAGCTTCCAGCGGATCACCGCCGATCCCGCCTCGATGAGCGTCATCCGCTACACCGCCATGCGCCCGTTCGTCGTTCATGTCAATCACACCGGGGCTGAACTGGCCTCGGCCCTGAGCACACCGCCGGACGACGGCGCCGGTGACGCGGTGGTCGGCGGGACGACCGACTGAGATGGCAGTGCCGGTAGTTTGGAAACGACCATGACCCGCGCGATCCACGTCTTCCGAACCCCTGACCGGTTCATTGCCGGGACGGTGGGCGAGCCCGGGAACCGGACGTTCTATCTGCAGGCCGTTCACGACAAGCGGGTGGTCTCGGTGATGTGCGAGAAGCAGCAGGTGGCCGTGCTGGCCGAGCGGATCGGGGCGCTGCTCGACGAGGTGCACCGCCGGTTCGGCACCCCGATGCCGCCCGAGTCCGACCTCGACGACTCCGGTCCGCTGGTGATGCCGGTGGACGCCGAGTTCCGGGTGGGCACCATGGGCCTGGGCTGGGACGCCGAGACGCAGCGTGTGGTGGTGGAACTGCTCGCGGTCAGTGACACCGCCATCGACGCCTCGCTGATCCTCGACGACTCCGAGGACGGCCCCGATGCGGTGCGGGTGTTCCTGTCACCGGAGTCGGCGCGCCAGTTCGCGCTGCGCTCCCACCGCGTCATCTCGGCCGGACGCCCGCCGTGCCCGCTGTGCGACGAACCGCTGGACCCCGACGGCCACCTGTGCGTGCGCACCAACGGCTACCGGCGCGGTGGGCTGTTCGGCACCGATGAGTTCGACGGCTCCGGTTATCCTGACGACCCCGGCGACGATCCCGAGCCGTGACCGAGACCGACGAGAGCCACCGGACGCTGCGCAGCGGCGAGTTGACCCCGGTGGGCCGCATCCGCACTGCCAGCAACGCCACCTTCCTGTGCGAAGCGGTCCTCGACGGCCATACCGTGCAGTGCGTATACAAACCCGTCGCCGGTGAACAGCCGCTGTGGGATTTCCCGGACGGCACGCTGGCCGGCCGCGAGTTCGGCGCCTTCGCCGTCTCGGCGGCGCTGGGCTGGGACATCGTGCCGCACACCATCATCCGCGACGGTCCGGCCGGGCCGGGCATGGTGCAGCTGTGGGTGGAGCAGCGCGACGAGCCGCGTGACGCGGGGCTGGTGGACCTGTGCCCAGTCGACAGCGTGCCGCCGGGATACATCCGGGTGCTCACCGCCTACGACTACTCCGGCGACGAGGTCGCACTCGTGCACGCCGATGATCCGCAGTTGCGCAGGATGGCGGTGTTCGACATCGTCGTCAACAACGCCGACCGCAAGGGCGGCCACATCCTGGCCGGTGTCGACGGGCGGGTGTACGGGGTCGACCACGGGGTGTCACTGCACGTCCACGACAAACTGCGCACCGTGCTGTGGGGCTGGTGCGGCAAGCCGATCGACGACGACACCCTCGCCGACCTCGAACGGCTGTATGAGTCGCTGGGCGGTGAGCTCGGCACCGAGATCCGCGAGCACATCACCGCGGCCGAACTCGCCGCGCTGCGCCGGCGCATCCGCGACCTGCTCGACGACCCGGTGATGCCCGACCCGGACGGCCGCCGTCCGCTGCCCTGGCCGGCGTTCTAAGACGACGCAGCTGCGGGGCGCCAGTGCAGGATGCCGCTGTCGGCCTCCATCGACATGTGCAACTGACCGTCGGAGAGCAGATAGCTGCGCACCAGGTCCAGCGCCGCGACCACCTTCGCGTCCGCCGACGGCGGCGGGCAGAACATCTTGGTCAGCGCCAGCGGTCCGAAGCTCAGGCCGCCGGAGTCCGGCGCCGCCGAGTCGGCCATCCAGGTGGCGTTGCCGCGGTTGCAGTCCACCTGGAACGCCGCCCGGCCGTCGTCGCCGAAGGCCACGGTGTACTTGGCGGGATCGTCGATGGTGGTGCTGGGCTGTTCGTCGGGCGCCATGGACTCGATGCTGACCAGCTCCCAGGACGTGCCGGTGAGCCGGTCGCGCGCATCCGCCGATCCGCAGCCGGCGGCCAGCAGCGCGAGGCAGGCCATCGCGATCGTCATCCGCATACCCACCGAATGTAGTCGCCGCTCGACGCTCGGAGATACTGGCGGGGTGAGTCTCACCGACGCCGAACTGGCCGCGGATCTGGCCGCCGAGGCCGGCCGTCTGCTGCTGGCGGTGCGCGAGCAGGTGGGCCACGACTTCCCCTACGCGCTCGGCGAGGCCGGCGACGTCCACGCCAACGCGCTGCTGCTCAAGCGGCTGCGCGCGGAGCGCCCGGGTGATGCGGTGCTGTCGGAGGAGGCGCACGACGATCTGCGCCGGCTGCACGCCGACCGGGTCTGGATCATCGACCCGCTCGACGGCACCTGGGAGTTCTCCCTGCCATACCGCCAGGACTGGGCAGTGCACGTGGCGCTGTGGCAGCGCACCGGTGACGGCGAGGGTGCGATCACCGACGCCGCGGTCGCCCTTCCCGCCGTCGGCGAGGTGCATCGCAGCGACCGGGTGAGCCCGCCGCCGGTGCCGCGCGACGGCCCGATCCGCATCACCGCCAGTTCCAACCGTCCGCCGGCGGTGCTGTGGCGGCTGCGCGACCGGCTCGACATCGAGTTCGTGGCGATCGGGTCGGCCGGCGCCAAGGCGATGGCGGTGGTGCGCGGCGACGCCGACGCCTATATCCACGCCGGCGGGCAGTGGGAGTGGGACTCGGCCGCGCCGGCCGGTGTGGTGCAGGCCGCCGGGCTGCACGCCACCCGCATCGACGGCTCGCCGCTGCGCTACAACCAGCCCGACCCGTATCTGCCGGATCTGCTGATGTGCCGCACCGAGGTGGCCGAGGTGCTGCTCGACGCGATGTGGGCGACGCACTGATGCGCTCCTGGCCGGCCGTCGAGGTCCCGCAGCTGCCCGGCACCGGACCCGGACTGCGGCTCTACGACAGCGCCGACCGCCAGGTGCGGCCGGTCGCGCCGGGCTCCACCGCGACCATGTACGTCTGCGGTATCACGCCCTATGACGCCACCCATCTCGGTCACGCCGCCACCTACCTGGCCTTCGATCTGGTCAACCGGGTGTGGCGGGACAACGGCCACCGGGTGCACTACGTGCAGAACGTCACCGACGTCGACGACCCGCTGTTCGAGCGCGCCGAGCGCGACGGTATCGACTGGCGCGATCTGGGTGCGCGCGAGACCGAGCTGTTCCGCGGCGACATGGCCGCGCTGCGGGTGCTGCCGCCGCAGGATTACGTGGCGGCCACCGAGGCCATCGACGAGGTGGTCGAGATGGTGGAGAAGCTGCTCGCGTCCGGGGCGGCCTACACCGTTGACGACCCGCTCTACCCGGACGTGTACTTCCGTGCGGACGCGTGCGTGCAGTTCGGTTACGAGTCCAACTACGACCGCGAGACCATGCTGCGGCTGTTCGCCGAACGCGGGGGAGACCCGCAGCGCCCCGGCAAGGCCAACCCGCTCGATGCGCTGCTGTGGCGCGCGCAGCGCGACGGCGAGCCCGGCTGGGACTCGCCGTTCGGGCCCGGCCGGCCGGGCTGGCATATCGAGTGCGCCGCGATCGCGTTGAGCCGCATCGGTTTCGGCTTCGACGTCCAGGGCGGCGGCAGCGATCTGATGTTCCCGCATCACGAGTTCTCCGCCGCGCACGCCGAATGCCTGACCGGGCAGCGACGCTTCGCGCGCAACTACGTGCACGCCGGCATGATCGCACTCGACGGGCACAAGATGTCGAAGAGCCGCGGCAACCTGGTGCTGGTGTCGCGGTTGCGCGCCGACGGGGTGGACACGGCGGCGATCCGGCTCGGGCTGCTGGCCGGGCATTACCGTGCCGACCGGTTCTGGAGTGACGAGGTGCTGGCGACGGCTCGCGCGCGGCTGGACCGCTGGCGCGCGGCCGTCGCGCTGCCCGCCGGGCCGGACGCAGCCGATCTGATCGGGCGCGTCCGGCGCTACCTCGCCGATGACCTCGACACCCCGAAAGCGCTTGCCGCCGTTGACGGTTGGGTGGACGACGCGCAACAGTTCGGCGGTCGTGACGCGGCCGCTCCGGCGCTGGTCGGCGCGGCGGTCGACGCCCTGCTGGGTGTGCGGCTGTAGAACGGCTGTCAGCCAGTTACAGAACTGCCGTCCCGTAGCTGCCGACCTGGCTGACCAGGTAGCGCAACTGATCGGTGCCCGAGCCGAAGGTCTGCTCGATGGCCGTCAGCCGCGCGGCGTAGTGGGCGATCGGGTACTCCGCGGTCACCCCGATACCGCCGTGCATCTGGATCGCCTCTTCCCGGATGTGCTTGCCGGAGCGCGCGATCTGCAGCTTCGCCCGTGCGGCGACCATCGGATCGAAGCGCCCGTCGGCCACAGACACCGCCAGGTAGTAGTTCATGCTGCGGGCCAGTTCCAGTGAGACGTACATGTCGGCCGCGCGCTGGGTGAGCGTCTGGAACGTCTTCAGCGGCACACCGAACTGCTTGCGGCTCTTCAGGTACTCCGTTGTCAGGCGCAGGGATTCGTCCATCGCACCAATCGCCTCCGCGCACAGCGCCGACTGGAACCGGATCACCGCCTCCTCGATCGCCGCGCTCGCGTCGCCGCCGGCCCCGAGCGGCTGAGCGGCGGCGCTCTCGAGCACCACATCGGCGCCGCGCTGGCCGTCATAGGTGGTGTAGCCATGACGCGTCACATTCGCGGCGTCGATGAGGAACAGTCCGTTCCCGCCGCCGGGCAGGGCCGCGGACACGATCAGTGTCGCCGCGCTGTCACCGGCCAGCACCGGGTTCTTGCGGCCGGTGACGGTCCAGCCGCCGCCGGACTCCACCGCGCGGGTGGTCAACTCGGCCGCGCCGCGCCGGCCCGGCTCGGAGTGGGCGAACGCCAGCAGGGTCTCGCCGGAGGCCACCCCGTCGAGCAGCGCGCGCTGCTCATCGGAGCCGTGCGCGGCGATGATCGCACCGGGGATCAGCGCGGCGGCGGCCACCGGTTCGGGCGCCAGCCGTCGGCCGATCTCGGTCATCACCACCATCACCTCGGTGGGCCCGGCGGCGTCCGGATCACCCGGCGCGTCCAGGCCCAGACCCAGAATGCCGATCTCAGCCAGCTGCTGCCAGACCTCACGGCTCCAGCCGAGTTCGGAGTCGACCACCTTGTTGCGCGCCTCGGTGTTGTCATAGCTGCGCGCCAGCACGTCGCGCGTGGTGTCTGCGAGCAGCTGCTGTTCTTCGGTCAGGTCAAAGTTCACGGCGGGTGTTCCTTCTACAGTCCGAGGATGGTGGAGGCGATGATGGTGCGCTGCACCTCGTTGCTGCCGCCGTAGATCGAGGTCTTGCGGTAGTTGAGGTAGCGCGGCGCGGCCAGCTGCGCCCATTCGGGGGAGTCGACGCCCTCGCCGGCCTCGAAAGGCAGGCCGTCCGGCCCGGCCACCTCCACGAGCAGCTCGGTGACCGCCTGCTGCAGTTGGGTGCCGCGCAGCTTGAGGATCGACGACGCCGGGTTGGGTTTGCCGCCCGCCTCGTCGCCGCTGACCCGCAACTGGGTGAGCTCCAGAGCCAGCAATTCGTTCTCCACCTCGGCGATGCGAGCGGCGAACAACGGGTCCTCCAGCAGCGTGCCGGAGCCCACCGGGGTCTTGGCGGCGCGCTCCTTGACCTCGGTCAGCCACACCTTGGTGGTGCCCACCCGGGCGATGCCGGTGCGCTCGTTGGACAGCAGGAACTTCGCATAGCTCCAGCCGGCGTTCTCCTCGCCGACGAGCTGGTTCACCGGGACGCGGACGTCCTCGAACCACACCTCGTTGACCTCGTAGCTGCCGTCGATCAGTTTGATCGGCCGCACGGTGATGCCGGGGGTGTTCATCTCGGCGAGGATGAACGAGATACCGGCCTGCTTTTTGGGCGCATCCGGATTCGTCCGCGCCAGCAGGAAGATCCAGTCCGCGAACTGGCCCAGCGTGGTCCAGGTCTTCTGCCCGTTGATGACGTAGTGGTCACCGTCGCGGATCGCGGTGGTGCGCAGGCTCGCCAGGTCGGATCCGGCCTCAGGCTCGGAGAAGCCCTGACACCACCAGATGTCCAGGTTCGCCGTGGCGGGCAGGAACCGCTCCTTGAGTTCCTGCGAGCCGAACTCCGCGATCACCGGGCCGACCATGCTGGCGTTGAACGCCAGCGGCTCGGGCACGCTGGCCAGCCGCATCTCCTCGGCCCAGATCTGGCGCTGCAGCTGGGTCCAGTCCTTGCCGCCCCACTCGACCGGCCAGTTGGGCACCGCCAGCCCGGCCTCGTTGAGGATGCGCATCGAGGTGACGACGTCCTCGGGGTAGTTCAGGTTCTCGTTGCGGGCCCGCTCCCGGATGTCGGCCGGGAACTTCGTGGTGAAGAAGTCGCGCAGCTCGTCACGGAAGGCGAGGTCGGCGTCGCTCAAGGACAGTTTCATGCCATCTCGATTCGCTCTAACGGGTAGTCGAACACCTGTTGTTACGGGCCAGTAGCTACAGACTAGACATTAGATATACGCCCCCGGCCCCTACGGGATTCAGCGGCCCCGGCGTCGCAGGTAGCGCTCGAACTCCGCGGCCAGCGTGTCGCCGTCCACCTTGGACAGCGCCTCGTTGACGTCCACCTCGGCGTCCCCGCGCGCCTCCAGGCCGGCCACGTAATCGGCGATCTCGTCGTCCTCGGCCGTCATCTCGGTGATGGTCTGCTCCCACTCCTCGGCCTGGGCCGGCAGATCGCCCAGCGGCACCTCGATGTCGAGGACGTCCTCGACCCGGCGCAGCAGTGCGACGGTGGCCTTCGGGTTGGGCGGCTGCGAGACGTAGTGGGGCACCGCCGCCCAGAACGTGACGGCCGGGATCCCGGCGGCCACGCAGGCGTTCTGGAACACCCCGGCGATCCCGGTCGGCCCCTCGTAGCGGGACTCCTGCAGGCCGAAGAACTTCGCCGACTCCGGCGAGTACGCCGCACCGGAGACCGGCACGGGCCGGGTGTGCGGGGTGTCGGCCAGCAGTGCGCCCAGGATGACGACGGTGTCCACGTTGAGCTTGTCGGCGATCGCCAGCAGTTCGGCGCAGAAACTGCGCCATCGCATATTGGGCTCCACGCCGTGCATGAGGACGATGTCGCGGTCCGCGCCGGGCGGGCGGCAGTAGGAGATCTGCATCGACGGCCACACCAGCTCGCGGGTGACCCCGTCGACCTGGCGGATCACCGGCCGGTTCACCTGGTAGTCGAAGTAGGCCTCGTCGTCGATCTCGACAATCGGCTGCGCGTCCCACATGGCGTCGAGGTGTTCGAGCGCGTCGCTGGCGGCGTCGCCGGCGTCGTTCCAGCCCTCGAAGGCCGCCACGATCACCGCGTTGTGCAGTTCGGGCAGTTCGGCGGTGCCGCCGGACCAGCTCCACGATGTCACCGACTCAGCCTAAGCCCTGCCGGGCCGCGATGAGCCGCATCAGAGCCCCCCGGGTGAGGACGTAGACTTCTATACGTCGAGAGGCGTTGCAACGGGTGTCTCGCGGGTCGGCTCCGGCCCGCAACATCCGCCACGCTCGGCAGAGTCAAGGACGCCTTCCGCTGAGGAAGGAGCGTATGTGAAGGCCGACATCCGGGCCGATTGCACCGATGCTCTGACCGCGACACTGCGGACGCGGATCATGGTGATCGACGGGGCGATGGGCACCGCGATCCAGCGCGACCGCCCCGACGAGGCCGGTTACCGCGGGGAGCGGTTCGCCGACTGGCCCAGTGATCTCATCGGCAACAACGACCTGCTCACCCTGACCCAGCCGCACATCATCGACGGAATCCACCGCGAGTACCTCGAGGCCGGCGCGGACATCCTGGAAACCAACACGTTCAACGCCAACGCGATCTCGCTGTCCGATTACGGCATGGCTGAGCTGAGCTACGAGCTCAACTACGCCGGCGCCGCGCTGGCGCGGGCGGCCTGTGACGAGTTCAGCACGCCCGAGTGGCCGCGCTACGTCGCCGGCGCGATCGGGCCGACCACGCGCACCGCGTCGATCTCGCCGGACGTCAACGACCCGGGCGCCCGCAACGTCTCCTACGACCAGTTGGTCGCCGCCTACCTGGAGGCGGCCAACGGGCTGGTCGACGGCGGTGCGGACCTGATCATCGTCGAGACGATCTTCGACACGCTCAACGCCAAGGCCGCGATTTTCGCCATCGAGACGCTGTTCGAACAGCGCGGACGGCGCTGGCCGCTGATCCTGTCCGGCACCATCACCGACGCGTCGGGCCGCACACTGTCTGGTCAGACCACCGAGGCGTTCTGGAACTCGATCCGGCACGCCAAGCCGATCGCGGTGGGCCTCAACTGCGCGCTGGGCGCCCCGGAGATGCGGCCCTACATCGCCGAGATGTCGCGCATCGCTGACACGTTCGTGTCCTGCTACCCGAACGCCGGACTGCCGAACGCCTTCGGCGAGTACGACGAATCCCCGGAACGGCAGGCCTCCTACATCGCCGAGTTCGCCCGCGAGGGTCTGGTGAACCTGGTCGGCGGTTGCTGCGGGACGACGCCGGCGCACATCGCCGAGATCGCGCGCGTCGTTAACGGGGTGGCGCCGCGAAAGGTGCCACACATTCCGCTGGCCACCCGGCTGGCCGGGCTGGAGCCGCTCAACATCACCTCCGACTCGCTCTTCGTCAACATCGGCGAGCGCACCAACATCACCGGCTCGGCCCGGTTCCGCAACCTCATCAAGGCCGGCGACTACGACACCGCGCTGTCGGTCGCGTTGCAGCAGGTCGAGGTGGGCTCGCAGGTCATCGACATCAACATGGACGAGGGGATGATCGACGGCATCGCCGCGATGGACCGGTTCACCAAACTGATCGCCGCCGAGCCCGATATCAGCCGCGTCCCGGTGATGATCGACTCCTCGAAGTGGGAGGTCATCGAGACGGGTTTGAAGAACGTGCAGGGCAAGCCGATCGTCAACTCCATCTCGCTGAAGGAGGGTGAGGAGAAGTTCGTCCGCGAGGCGCGGCTGTGCCGCAAGTTCGGTGCCGCCGTTGTCGTGATGGCCTTCGACGAGGAGGGGCAGGCCGACAACCTGCAGCGCCGCACCGAGATCTTCGGCCGCGTCTACCGGATCCTCACCGAGGAGGTCGGTTTCCCGGCCGAGGACATCATCCTCGACCCGAACTGCTTCGCGCTCGCCACTGGCATCGAGGAACACGCCACCTATGGGATCGACTTCGTCGACGCCTGCGCGTGGATCAAGGAACACCTTCCGGCCGTTCATATTTCGGGTGGCATCTCGAACGTGTCGTTCTCGTTCCGAGGCAACAACCCGGTCCGCGAGGCCATCCACGCGGTGTTCCTCTACCACTCCATCCGCGCCAGACTGGACATGGGCATCGTCAACGCGGGCGCGCTGGTGCCGTACGACTCGATCGACCCCGAACTGCGCGAGCGCATCGAGGACGTCGTCCTCAACCGGCGCGAGGACGCCACCGAGCGGCTGCTGGAGATCGCCGAGCGGTTCAACACCTCGGGTGAGGCCGGTGCCGATGACATCGGTGTCGCCGAGTGGCGCAGCCTGCCGGTCCGCGAGCGGATCACGCATGCGCTCGTCAAGGGGATCGACGCGCACGTCGACGACGACACCGAGGAACTGCGCGCCGAGATCGCCGCCGGGGGAGGGCGGCCGATCGAGGTGATCGAGGGCCCGCTGATGGACGGGATGAACGTCGTTGGCGATCTGTTCGGCGCGGGCAAGATGTTCCTGCCCCAGGTGGTGAAGTCGGCGCGGGTGATGAAGAAGGCCGTCGCCTACCTGCTGCCCTACATCGAGGCGGAGAAGGCGCAGGCCGGTGCCACGGGGGAGTTCACGGAGGACGACACCAACGGCACGATCATCATGGCCACCGTCAAAGGCGACGTGCACGACATCGGCAAGAACATCGTCGGCGTCGTGTTGCAGTGCAACAACTACACCGTGATTGACCTCGGCGTGATGGTTCCCGCCGAGAAGATCCTCAATGCCGCAAGGGAATACGACGCCGACATCATCGGACTGTCCGGTCTGATCACCCCGTCGCTGGACGAGATGGTCAACTTCGCCGTCGAGATGGAGCGCGAGGGATTGCAGATCCCGCTGCTGATCGGTGGGGCGACCACGTCGCGCGCGCATACCGCCGTGAAGATCGCGCCGCGACGCTCCGGTCCGGTGGTGTGGGTGAAGGATGCGTCGCGGTCGGTGCCCGTCGCGGCCGCACTGCTCGACGACAAGCAGCGGCCGGCTCTGCTGGAGGCCACCGAGAAGGATTACGCCTCCCTGCGCGAACGGCACTCGCAGAAGAACGAGCGGCCGATGCTCACGCTGGAGAAGGCGCGCGCGAACCGGACGCCCATCGACTGGGACGGCTACGCGCCGCCGGTGCCGGCCGTCGGACTCGGCGTGCGGGAGTTCAAGGATTACGACCTCGCCGAGTTGCGCGAGTACATCGACTGGCAGCCGTTCTTCAACGCCTGGGAACTCAAGGGCCGCTTCCCCGACATTCTCAACAACCCGGCGTCCGGCGAGGCCGCACGCAAGCTATACGACGACGCTCAGACGATGCTCGACACCCTCATCTCCGAGAAGTGGCTGCGCGCCAGCGGGGTGATCGGGTTCTTCCCGGCCAACGCCGTCGGCGACGATATCGAGGTCTACACCGACGAGACCCGCGCAGAAGTGCTGACCACGTTGCACAACCTGCGCCAGCAGGGTGAGCACCGCGACGGCATCCCGAACCGCTCCCTGGGCGACTTCATCGCCCCGAAGGAGACGGGGATTTCGGACTACGTCGGCGCGTTTGCCGTCACCGCCGGGCTCGGCGGCGCGGAGAAGATCACCGCGTTCAAGGACGCGCACGACGACTACAGCGCGATCCTGCTGGAGTCGCTGGCCGATCGGCTGGCCGAGGCCTTCGCCGAGCGCATGCACCAGCGCGTGCGTACCGAGTTCTGGGGCTATCAGCCCGACGAGCACCTCGACAACGATGCGCTCATCGGCGAGCGCTACGTCGGTATTCGGCCCGCGCCCGGCTATCCGGCCTGCCCGGAGCACACCGAGAAAGTGACGCTGTTCGAGTTGATGGATGTCACCGCGCGGACGGGCATCGAACTGACCGAGTCCATGGCGATGTGGCCGGGCGCGGCCGTCAGCGGCTGGTACTTCTCGCACCCGCAGTCGCAGTACTTCGTCGTGGGCCGGCTGGCCCAGGACCAGGTCGCCGACTACGCGCGGCGCAAGGGCTGGACGCTGGCCGAGGCGGAGCGCTGGCTGGGGCCGAATCTGGGTTACAACCCGGAGGACTGATCCCCTCGGTCGGTTTCTGTCGGTCGGAATCTGTCGGTCGGTTTTTGTCAGACCCCGGTGCGACGATGTCGTCATGACCACTGCGGCACCGCCCGACCGGCGCCTTGAAGCGCTGTTCGGGGAGTTGGCGGAACTCGCCGGTCAGCGCAACGCGATCGACGGGCGCATCGTGGAGATCGTCGCCGAGATGGACCGCGACGAATTATGGGGCGAAACGGGTGCGCGATCCGTGCCGGCGCTGGTGGCCTGGAAGCTCGGAACGTCATCGGCCAACGCCCACTCGATCGCGACGATCGCCGGCCGGCTCGACGAGTTTCCCCGCTGTGCTCAGGGTTTGCGAGAGGGCCGGCTGTCGCTCGATCAGGTCGGCGTCATCGCCGCGCGCGCCGGCGACGGCTCCGATGAGCATTACGCGCAGCTCGCCTCGGTGGCGACGGTCAGCCAGCTGCGCACAGCCGTCAGACTCGAGCCGCGGCCCCAACCCGAACCCGACCTCCCGCCGCAGCGCTCCGTCACCAAGGCCGACGGCCAGCGGTCCACCAGCTGGCGGATCACCCTTCCGCACGACGAGGCGGCGAAGTTCGACGCGGCGCTGCAGTCCCACCTCGATGCGCTGATCACCGAATGGAAGCGCGATCCGGGCCGGCCGTTGCCGAACACCGCCGATGCGTTCATGGAACTCGTCGAAGCGGGCTGGGACGCCGAGGTGCAACGTCGCCCGCACGGTCAGCGCACCACGGTGGTGGTGCACCTCGACCTCGCGCAGCGCAGCGGTGCGCTGCATCTCGGCCCGCTGCTCACCGATGCCGACCGGCAATATCTCACCTGCGATGCCACCTGTGAGGTCTGGTTCGAGCGCTCCGGCCGGGTCATCGGCTGCGGCCGGGCCACCCGCACGGTCAACCGGCGGCTTCGCCGCGCACTCGAGCACCGTCACCCCACGTGCGCGGTTCCTGGCTGCGGCGCCACTCGCGGGCTGCACGCCCACCACATCCGGCACTGGGAGGACGGCGGGCCGACCGAGCTGTCCAACCTCGTTCTGCTGTGCCCGTATCACCACCGCCTGCACCACCGCGGGGTCATCGCCATCAGCGGCTCCGCCGACGATCTGACCATCAGCGGCAGTGACGGCCGAGCGCTCGGTTCGGGATCACTGGCCCGTCCGCCCGACGGCAGCCCGCCTGACGTCCCGCCGTGCTCTGGACCGCTCGGTGAAGCCGCCGACTGGTGGTGGTACGAACCCTTCCAGCCTCAACCGCCTCCGATCAACTAGGCACTTCCGGGCGACGGGGCGGGTGGCGATAGCCTTCCCCGCATGAGGGCAGTGCTGTTCGACATGGACGGCACGCTCGTCGACTCCGAGAAACTGTGGGACGTCGCGATCCACCAGCTCTACGCGCGATTCGGGGGAGAGCTCACCCCCGAAGTACGGCAGTCGACCGTCGGCGGCTCGGCCGAAGGCGTGATGCGGATCGTCTACACCGACCTCGGTTTGGATCTCGACCCCGACCACATGGCCGAGACCGCCGACTGGTTGCACGACATCACCGGTGAACTGTTCGACGCCGGCCTGCCGTGGTGCGATGGCGCTCGCGAACTGCTCGACAAGCTGGCCGGCGCGTCGGTGCCTATGGCATTGGTGACCAACACCCGTCGTGCACTCACCGAGCGCGCGCTGGACAGCATCGGTCGTGACTACTTCATCGCCAGCGTCTGCGGCGACGAGGTGGCCGCCGGCAAACCCGCGCCTGATCCCTACCGCCGGGCCGCCGAACTGCTGGGGCTCTCCCCGCAGCAGTGTCTGGCCATCGAGGATTCGATCACCGGTGCGGCCTCCGCCGAGGACGCCGGCTGCCCGGTGCTGGTGGTGCCCAACGATGTCGAGGTGCCGGCCAGCGTGCGCCGCCGCCACGTCGACTCTCTGGCCGGGCTCAGCGTGGCGCGGCTGCGCGACATCTACGCCGATCTGCAGTCCCGCGCGCAGTGACTGTGCCAAGGTTGTCCGCGGCAGCGTTCGCCTAGCACCGAAAGGACGGCGCAGATGGCCGGTCAGGGATCCGTCAGCGACGTGCCGTCGGCCTTCGACGACGACGACGACTTCTCCGGCCGCGGCGCCGTGCGGATCGCGTCGGTGGCCGCACTGGGTGGTCTGCTGTTCGGCTACGACAGCGCGGTGATCAACGGCGCGGTCGCCTCGATTCAGAGCCACTTCGGAATCAACAACGCCTCACTGGGTTTCGCCGTCGCCTCCGCTCTGCTCGGCGCCGCCGCGGGCGCCATGACCGCGGGCCGGCTCGCCGATCGCATCGGCCGCATCTCGGTGATGAAGATCGCCGCGGTGCTGTTCCTCGTCAGCGCCATCGGCACCGGCCTGGCGACGAGCATCTGGATGATCGTGCTGTTCCGGATCGTCGGCGGCATCGGCGTCGGCGTCGCCTCGGTGATCGCGCCGGCCTACATCGCCGAAACCTCACCCGCCCGCATCCGCGGCCGCCTGGGATCGCTGCAGCAGCTGGCGATCGTCACCGGCATCTTCGTCTCGCTGGCCATCGACTACCTGCTGGCGCATCTGGCGGGCGGGGCGAGCAAGGACCTCTGGCTCGGCCTGGAGGCCTGGCGGTGGATGTTCCTGATGATGGCCGTGCCGGCTGTGGTCTACGGCGTGCTGGCTTACACCATCCCCGAGTCGCCGCGCTATCTCATCGCCCGCCACCGCATCCCTGAGGCGCGCAAGGTGCTCACCCTGTTGCTCGGCGAGAAAAACCTCGACATCACCATCGACCGCATCCAGAGCACCCTCGGCGGCGAGGCGAAGCCGTCCTGGCGGGATCTGCGCAAACCTGGCGGAGGCATCTACAGCATCGTCTGGGTGGGCCTGGGGCTGTCGATCTTCCAGCAGTTCGTCGGGATTAACGTCATCTTCTACTACTCCAACGTGCTGTGGGAGGCCGTCGGCTTCGACGAGAGCCAGTCCTTCCTCATCACCGTGATCACGTCGATCGTGAACATCGCGACCACACTGATCGCCATCTCGCTGATCGACCGGATCGGGCGAAAGCCGCTGCTGCTCATTGGTTCGGCCGGGATGGCCGTCACGCTGACCACCATGGCCGTCATCTTCGGTACCGCCCCGCAGGTCGACGGCACCCCGCAACTCAGCGGCGCCGAGGGGCCCATCGCACTGGTCGCGGCCAACCTCTTCGTCGTCGCGTTCGGCATGTCGTGGGGTCCGGTGGTGTGGGTGCTGCTCGGCGAGATGTTCCCCAACCGCATCCGTGCCGCCGCTCTCGGCCTCGCCGCCGCCGGGCAGTGGGCGGCCAACTGGGTGATCACCGTCACCTTCCCCGGTCTGCGCGAGGTGCTCGGCGTGGCCTACGGCTTCTATGCGCTGTGCGCCGTGCTGTCGTTCCTGTTCGTGTGGGTGTGGGTGCAGGAGACCAAGGGGCGGCATCTGGAGGACATGCAGGCCGACGCCGGGGCTGACCGCAAACCCGCCACGGCCTGACCGGAGAGCCTGACCGGAGAAAACGCCGTGACTGCGCCCACGGCGGCATGGAACAATCGCTCGCCGTGAAGACCTTCGAGGAACTGTTCGCCGAACTGGGCGAGCGGGCCCGCACCCGTCCCGCCGGCAGCGCCACCGTCGCCGCCCTGGACGGCGGTGTGCACGGCCTGGGCAAGAAGATCCTCGAAGAGGCCGGTGAGGTGTGGCTGGCCGCCGAACACGAGCCCGATGACGCGCTCGCCGAGGAGATCAGCCAGCTGCTGTACTGGACGCAGGTGCTGATGATCGCCCGCGGGCTCGACCTCGACGACGTCTACCGGAAGCTGTAGGTCCGCCCATGTTGCGTGTCGCCGTCCCCAACAAGGGCGCGTTGTCAGAGCCTGCCGCCGAGATCCTCACCGAGGCGGGATATCGCCGCCGCGGCGACGCCAAGGATCTCACCGTCGTCGACGCCGCCAACGGGGTGGAGTTCTTCTTCCTGCGGCCCAAGGACATCGCCATCTACGTCGGCTCCGGTGAGCTCGACCTCGGCATCACCGGCCGCGATCTGGCCGCCGAGTCCGGCGCGCCGGTGCGCGAACGGCTCGCCCTGGGGTTCGGCTCCTCCAGCTTCCGCTACGCCGCGCCCGCCGGACGGGACTGGACCGTCGCGGACCTCGCTGGCAAGCGCATCGCCACCGCCTATCCCAACCTGGTCCGAAAAAATCTGGGCGACAAGGGAATAGACGCGACGGTGATCCGCCTGGACGGGGCTGTCGAGATCTCGGTGGCACTCGGCGTCGCCGACGCCATCGCCGACGTGGTCGGCTCAGGCCGGACTCTGAGCATGCACAACCTCGCCGCCTTCGGCGAACCGCTGTGCGATTCCGAGGCGGTGCTGATCGAACGCGAGACACCGTCGGATGACGAGAACCGCGCCGCACGCGACCAGCTTGCCGCACGCGTGCAGGGTGTGGTGTTCGGTCAGCAGTACCTGATGCTCGACTACGACTGCCCGCGTTCGGTGCTGCAGCGCGCCACCGCGATCACCCCCGGTCTGGAATCGCCGACCATCGCGCCGCTCGCCGACCCGGACTGGGTGGCGGTGCGCGCGCTGGTGCCGCGGCGCGACGTCAACGCCATCATGGACGAGCTGGCCGGCATCGGCGCCAAGGCGATCCTGGCCTCCGACGTGCGGTTCTGCCGCTTCTAAGCCGTGCTAGCGTCCGCTTGACATAGGAGAGACCATGACCCAAGCGCTCGTGTTGTTGCTGGCTGTGCTGATCGGCGCCGTTGCCGGCCTGCGGGCGTTCACCGCGCCCGCGGTGCTCGCCTGGGCGGCCGCTCTGCAGTGGATCAACCTGGACGGCACGTGGGCTTCGTGGATGGGCCAGTGGGCAACGGTGGCGGTGCTGACAGCGATCGCCGTCGCCGAACTCATCAGCGACAAGATGCCCACCCTACCCAGCCGCAAGACCGCACCGCAGTTCCTGGTGCGCATCGCCACCGGTGCGTTCTCCGGTGCGGTGCTCGGCACGGCGTGGGGCTTTCCGTGGAGCAGCCTCGGCGCGGGGATGATCGGAGCTGTGCTGGGCACCCTCGGCGGGTATGCGGTGCGCACCCGCCTCGTCGCCGCCAACGGCGGGCGCGACCGGCCGGTGGCCCTCGGTGAGGACGTCTTCGCCGCGGCGGCCGGCATCGGCGTCGCGTTTCTCACCAACGTGCTGTAGCGCCGGTCGTGGACACCCCGGCAGGCCAGCGCCGCAGCGGCCCGTTCGCCGCCGGCGACCGGGTGCAGTTGACCGACGCCAAGGGCCGCCACTACACGATGATCCTCACCCCCGGTGAGGAGTTCCACACCCACCGCGGGATCGTCGCGCACGACTCGGTGATCGGCATCCCGGAGGGCAGCGTGGTCAAGGCCTCCGGCGGCGACGCGTTCCTGGTGCTGCGGCCGCTGCTCGTCGACTACGTGATGTCGATGCCGCGCGGCGCGCAGGTGATCTACCCGAAGGACGCCGCGCAGATCGTGCACGAGGGCGACATCTTCCCCGGCGCGCGGGTGCTGGAGGCGGGGGCGGGCTCCGGCGCGCTGAGTTGTTCGCTGTTGCGCGCCGTCGGTCCCAGTGGCGAGGTGGTCTCCTACGAGGTGCGCGACGATCACGCCGAGCACGCCCGACGCAATGTGCACACCTTCTTCGGCGAGGGTCCGGCCAACTGGCGGCTGGTGGTCGCCGATCTGGCCGACTGCGATCTGGCGGAGGCGTCGGTGGACCGCGCGGTGCTCGACATGCTGGCGCCGTGGGACGTGCTCGACGCGGTGGCGCGGGTGCTGATACCCGGCGGGGTGCTGATCGTCTACGTCGCAACCGTTACCCAGCTGTCCCGCACCGTCGAGGCGCTGCGCTCCCAGCAGTGCTGGACCGAGCCGCGGTCGTGGGAGACGCTGGTGCGCGGCTGGAACGTCGTCGGCCTGGCGGTCCGCCCGGAGCACACCATGCGTGGGCACACCGCGTTCCTGATCTCGGCGCGTCGGCTCGCGCCCGGGACCGTCACGCCGACGCCGCTGCGCAAGAAGGGCCGGGGCGGCTAGTTGTCGGCGGTTGAGTGTGCGGTTCTCCACGCGCGCCCGCCGTGTCGTGTGGGAAACCGCACAGTCGCGGCGGTTGGGGCGGGGGAAGGCGCGCGGCTAGTCGTCGCTGCGGCGCAGATCCCTTCGCGCGGAGAGCAATTCGATCTCCGGGCGGGCGGCCACCAGCCGTTCGGCGGCATCGAGGACCTCGACAACGTGCGCACGGTCGGCGGCCACCACCGCCACCCCGATGCCGGCTCGCCGGTGCAGGTCGAGTGATTCGGTCTCGGCGGCCGACACCGCGAATCGGCGGCGCAGTTCGGCGATTATCGGCCGCACCGCCGACCGCTTCTGCTTGAGCGAGTGCACGTCACCGAGCAGGATGTCGAATTCCAGCCAGCCGATCCACATGGTCGTAGAGCCGGGCCGGTCAGCGGGCCTCGCCGAAGGCGAACAGCATCTCGGCGGTGTCGCGGGTGAGCTGCCAGCCGCCGGCCGCGGGTTCGAACTCCATCGGGAAGGAGAACGGGCCGGGCCCGGAACCGGGCTTGGCACCGGATGCGGCACCGGGAGCGCTCACCGTGATGTCGGCCAGCACCCGCGGCTGCGCGGCGGGCGCATCCGGCGACCACCGGATGCCGGCGGCGGTGAACGTCGCCGGTATGTAGCCGCCGTCGCGCAACGCGGCCGCGAACCGGTCCAGCGTCGCGGCGTCGGCGGCCGACGCGCCGGCCACCAGTGGCAGCTTGTCGGCCCCGGGCAGTGCCGGGTCGGCCAGCCGGGACAACACGCCGGTGAGCGCCTCCGGCGCCGGCAGCGGGCCCGGCGCGACGGGTGCGACGGATGCGACTGACGGGGTGGCCGGCTCGGCGACCGGCGCCGGCGGTGCGGACGGCGCACACCCCGCCAGGCCGACCGCAGCCACCAGCAGGGCGGCCAGCGTGCGTCGCATCCGGGGTCTGGGTTGTCGAGGGCGGCTAGGAGTTGAACATTCCCAGCACCGCGGTCGCCGACGAGCGCGACAGCTTCCAGCCGGCCTGGTCCACGAACATCACGTTCTGGGTGGTCGGCGGCAGGCCGGGGCCGCTGGCGGTGACATTGGCGGTGGCCGCGCCCGGGCCGGCCGGCACGATGTCGGCGATGGTGAAGCTCAGCGGCACCTGGCCGTTGGCCACCGCCTTGCGCATCAGGCCGTCGGCCGCGCGGGCCTCGATGCGGCCGATACCGCCCTCCACCAGGTAGCCCTTGTTGGCGAACGGCACGCCCGGGTCGGCCAGGCCGTTCAGAACGACAGTGAGTTGATCGGCGGTGGGGACGCCGGGGGCAGGGTCCAGCGGCAGCGGCGCGCCGAGCACCGCCAGCCGGACGTCGACGGCCCCAGGCGCCCCGGGCGCCCCGGGGGCCGCAAACGACCCGGAAAGCGTGGTCAGAGCGGTGGCGGCCACCGCGCAGAGCCCGGCCAGCACGGCCGCGGCTAGGCCGCCGGCGGCGAACGTGCGAGTCACGGCTGTCCTTTCGTCGGGCCTGCCATCGCCAGGAGGTTCTCCAGGAGGTTAACAGTGACGAAGACGTGTCGGCATGGCCGCGGAAAGCCAGGATGGTCTAATCGCCGGTAGCGTTGGCGTATCCACCGCACCACCTACGGTGCGCGGAAGGAGCCGTGTTTATGTCTGAGTCCCACGACGACCCGCTGGCCGACGGCAGTACCGCCGAGCTGGAGGAGTTGCGCCGCGAAGCGTCGATCCTGCGCGAACAGCTGCAGAACGCGGCTGGCGGCGCCCGGGGCTCCCGCGAGGTGCAGCAGCTGGAGGCCCGGATCGACTCGCTGGCCGCGCGCAACGCCAAGCTGATGGACACCCTCAAGGAGGCACGTCAGCAACTGCTGGCGCTGCGCGAGGAGGTCGACCGGCTCGGCCAGCCGCCCAGTGGTTACGGCGTGATGCTCGGCTCCCACGACGACGACACCGTCGACGTGTTCACCTCCGGCCGCAAGATGCGGCTGACCTGCTCGCCCAACATCGACGTCAAGTCGATGAAGAAAGGGCAGACCGTCCGGCTCAACGAGGCGCTGACCGTCGTCGAGGCCGGCACCTTCGAAGCCGTCGGCGAGATCAGCACACTGCGCGAGGTGCTCGCCGACGGACACCGCGCTCTGGTGGTCGGCCACGCCGACGAGGAGCGCATCGTGTGGCTGGCCGAGCCGTTGGTGGCCGCCGAGGACATGGATCCCGAGGTGGCCGCGACGCTCGCCGAGGAGGACCTGCCGCGCAAGCTGCGCCCGGGCGACTCGCTGCTCGTCGACACCAAGGCCGGCTACGCGTTCGAGCGCATCCCCAAGGCCGAGGTGGAGGATCTGGTGCTCGAGGAGGTGCCCGACGTCGCCTACAGCGATATCGGCGGGCTCACTCGCCAGATCGAGCAGATCCGCGACGCGGTGGAGCTGCCGTTCCTGCACAAGGAGCTCTACCGCGAGTACTCGCTGCGCCCGCCCAAGGGCGTGCTGCTCTACGGCCCGCCCGGCTGCGGCAAGACGCTGATCGCCAAGGCTGTCGCCAACTCGCTGGCCAAGAAGATGGCTGAGGTGCGCGGAGACGACGCCCGCGAGGCGAAGAGCTACTTCCTCAACATCAAGGGCCCCGAGTTGCTGAACAAGTTCGTCGGCGAGACCGAGCGCCACATCCGGCTGATCTTCCAGCGCGCGCGGGAGAAGGCGTCGGAGGGAACGCCGGTGATCGTGTTCTTCGACGAGATGGACTCGATCTTCCGCACCCGCGGCACCGGTGTGAGCTCGGATGTGGAGACGACGGTCGTGCCGCAGTTACTCAGTGAGATCGACGGCAGCGAAGGCCTGGAGAACGTCATCGTGATCGGCGCCTCCAACCGCGAGGACATGATCGACCCGGCGATCCTGCGGCCGGGCCGCCTGGACGTGAAGATCAAGATCGAGCGCCCGGATGCCGAAGCGGCGCAGGACATCTTCAGCAAGTACCTCACCGAGAACCTCCCCGTCCACGCCGACGATCTCGGCGAATTCGGTGGCGACCGCGCGGCGTGCATCCGGGAGATGATCGTCAAGGTCGTCGACCGGATGTACGCCGAGATCGACGACAATCGCTTCCTGGAGGTCACCTACGCCAACGGCGACAAAGAGGTGATGTACTTCAAGGACTTCAACTCCGGCGCGATGATCCAGAACGTCGTCGACCGGGCCAAGAAGTACGCCATCAAGTCGGTGCTGGACTCCGGTCAGCACGGGCTGCGCATCCAGCACCTGCTGGACTCGATCGTCGACGAGTTCGCCGAGAACGAGGATCTGCCCAACACCACCAATCCCGATGACTGGGCGCGCATCTCGGGCAAGAAGGGCGAGCGGATCGTCTACATCCGCACCCTGGTCACCGGCAAGACCTCAAGCGCGAGCCGGGCCATCGACACCGAGTCCAACCTGGGGCAGTACCTCTAGGGACCTCTGGGGACCTCTGGGGACCTCTAGGGCTAACCGTCCGACAGCGAGTAGCTGTTGGTCAGGTCGTCCTGCAGGACGTTCGCGGGACGCTCGGTGGTGTCCAACACCAGCGGTTCGGTCAGCGTGCGCGTCTCGAAGTGCCACCCGGCGGGCAGGGTCAGCCGCGACGCCAGCCCGCCGAGGTCGGGCAGCGTCAGGGTCTTATCGACGATCTGGCTGTAGGTCTGCATCACCCAGCGCCGGCCGTCGGCGTCGACGAGTTCGAACACCGGCCGTCCGGCGCCGAAGGTGAACACCGCGCGGCGGTCCACGGTGTTGACCGAGTACGGCGCGGGGTTGTTCGACGACAGCTGCACGGTGGCCTGCTCGATCATCTCGATACCGCCGAAGCTCTTCGTCGGCTGCAGCTCGCCCGCACGTTTCTCGATGCCGCTCATCAGCCAGTAGCGCGGGCCGTTGAGCAGTGCGGCCACCGCACCGTTCTCGGCGGCGATCGCGGCGGCGTCCAGGGCGTCCCACAACTGCTCCGGACAGTCGTTGAGCGGAAAACTGTTGTACACAGTCGCTTCCGGGCCGGACGCCCCCATCCGGACCAGCAGCACCTCACCGTAACGCTTCCCGAACACGTCGACCATGGCCCCATTCTTACCCGCCGGTCACCGGGATACGCTGTGGACATGCAGCGGATCATCGGCACGGAGGTCGAGTACGGCATCTCCTCGCCCACCGATCCGAGCGCCAACCCGATCCTCACCTCAACGCAGGCGGTGCTGGCCTACGCCGCCGCCGCGGGCATTCAGCGCGCCAAACGCACCCGGTGGGACTACGAGGTGGAGTCGCCGCTGCGCGACGCCCGCGGGTTCGACCTGAGCCGATCGTCGGGGCCGCCACCGATCGTCGACGCCGACGAGGTGGGCGCGGCGAACATGATCCTCACCAACGGCGCCCGGCTCTACGTCGACCACGCGCACCCGGAGTACTCCGCGCCGGAGGTCACCGATCCGATGGACGCGGTCATCTGGGACAAGGCCGGCGAGCGCGTGATGGAGGCCGCAGCCCGGCATGTGGCCAGCGTGCCCGGCGCCACCAAGTTGCAGCTCTACAAGAACAACGTCGACGGCAAGGGCGCCTCGTACGGCACCCACGAGAACTATCTGATGAGCCGTCAGACCCCGTTCTCCGCGGTGATCTCCGGGCTGACGCCGTTCATGGTCTCGCGTCAGGTCGTCACCGGCTCCGGCCGGGTGGGTATCGGGCCCTCCGGCGATGAGCCGGGTTTTCAGCTGTCCCAGCGCGCCGACTACATCGAGGTCGAGGTCGGCCTGGAGACCACGCTCAAGCGCGGCATCATCAACACCCGCGACGAGCCGCACGCCGACGCCGACAAGTACCGGCGGCTGCACGTCATCATCGGCGACGCCAACCTGGCCGAGACGTCCACCTATCTCAAGGTCGGCACCACCGCGCTGGTGCTCGACCTCATCGAGGAGGGCCCGCAGTGCGGCCTGGATCTCTCCGATCTCGCGCTCGCGCGCCCGGTGCACGCGGTGCACGTCATCAGCCGCGACCCGTCACTGCGTGCGACGGTGGCGCTGGCCGACGGGCGCGAGTTGACCGCGCTCGCGCTGCAGCGCATCTATCTCGACCGGGTGGCCAAGCTGCTCGACGCCCGCGATCCGGATGCGCGCGCGACGCATGTCGTCGAGACGTGGGCGCATGTGCTCGATCTGCTGGAGCGCGACCCGATGGAGTGCGCGGAGCTGCTGGACTGGCCGGCCAAACTGCGCCTGCTCGACGGTTTCCGGCACCGCGAGAACCTCAGCTGGTCGGCGCCGCGGCTGCACCTGGTGGACCTGCAGTACTCCGACGTCCGCCTCGACAAGGGCCTCTACAACCGGCTGGTCGCGCGCGGGTCGATGAAGCGGCTGGTCACCGAGCAGCAGGTGCTCGACGCCGTCGACAACCCGCCGACGGACACCCGGGCCTACTTCCGCGGCGAGTGCCTGCGCCGCTTCGGCGCCGATATCGCGGCCGCCAGCTGGGACTCGGTGATCTTCGACCTGGGCGGCGACTCGCTGGTCCGCATCCCCACCCTGGAGCCGCTGCGAGGGTCCAAGGCCCATGTCGGCGCGCTGCTGGACTCGGTGGACAGCGCGGCCGAACTGGTCGAGCAGCTCACCACCTAGCCGGGCGGTGGCAGCGGTCCGGACCGGGCTGGACGGTGCCGGACGGTACTGTGGAGGCCGGCGGTTCGGCCGCTGATCAGACCAGGAGGCAGCGATGGCTCAGGAACAGACCAAGCGCGGTGGCGGCGGCGGCGAGGACGACGACCTCTCCGGTGACGGCGCCGGCGGGCAGGAGCGTCGCGAGAAGCTGGCCGCGGAGACCGATGATCTGCTCGACGAGATCGACGACGTGCTGGAGGAGAACGCTGAGGACTTCGTGCGCGCATACGTGCAAAAGGGCGGCCAGTGACCTGGCACTCCTCTGAGGGTCTGGGCACCAATACACCGATCGGTTCGTTCTCCCTCCCTGGATCGTCATCGGATCCGGTGGACCTGTCGTCGTTCTCCGAATTCCTGCGCCGCAAGGCGCCCGAACTGCTGCCGGCCCGCGGACTCGGCGGGCACGCCGCGGCGTCGGCGGGCGACGCGCTGCCCCACGGCACCACGATCGTCGCGCTGAAGTACCCCGGCGGCGTGC
>VEQU01000117.1 GCA_018883075.1 Mycobacterium sp. | reverse complement strand
ATCGGGGACTACTCGCAGTGCAGCTGGAGTGTCGCCGGCACCGGCCAGTTCCTGCCCGGCGCCGGCGCCGCCCCGGCCATCGGCAGCATCGGCTCGGTGGAGCAGGTGGCCGAGGACCGCGTCGAGATGGTCGCGCCGGCGTCGGTGCGCGCGCCGGTGCTGGCGGCGCTGCGGTCCGCCCACCCCTACGAGGAGCCCGCCTTCGACGTCGTCAGCCTCGCGCCGCTGCCCGCCGGGGTGGGCATCGGGCGCATCGGTGCGTTGCCGGCGCCGCTGCGATTCGCCGATTTCGTCGCACGGGTCGACGCGGCGCTGCCTGCCACCGCATGGGGTGTGCGCGGCTCGGGGGAAGCGGACATGACGGTCTCGCGGGTCGCGGTGTGCGGCGGAGCGGGTGACTCCCTGCTGGCTGCGGTGGCGGCGGCCGACGTGCACGCCTACGTCACCTCCGATCTGCGCCATCACCCCGCTGACGAGCATCGCCGCCGCAGCGCGGTGGGACTCGTCGACGTCGCACACTGGGCGGGGGAGTTCCCGTGGTGCGCCCAGGCGGCGACGCTGCTGGAGAAGCACTTCGGCGCCGCGCTGCCCGTCGTGGTGAGCCCGCTGCGCACCGATCCGTGGAATATCGAGTACGAGACGGGGCTACGATGAAAGTCGCTGTGGCACAGCAGCGGTCATTGCTTGACCTCGCCGGCGTGGATGCGGAACTGTCCCGTCTGACGCATCGCGCGGGCAATCTTCCCGAAAAGCAGCGCGTCGAACAGCTCACCGCCGAGCACCGGGCCGCCGTCGATCAGCTGGCCGTGACGGCACTGGCACTGGAGGATGTGGATGCCGAGATCACCCGGCTGGAGGCGGAGGTGGACGCGGTGCGCCGGCGTGAGGACCGCGACCGCGGACTGCTGGACTCCGGGTCGGTGAACCCCAAGCAGCTCGAGGAACTGCAGCACGAGCTGGGCACGCTCGAACGCCGTCAGGCCAGCCTGGAGGACTCGCTGCTGGATGTGATGGAGCGGCGCGAGCAGATGGGCACCGAGCAGGCCGCCGCCCACGCCGACGCCGAGCGTCTGGCCGGTGAACTGGAGGAGGCCGGGCGCGAGCGCGACCGGGCGATGGCGCAGATCGAGCAGAGCCGCACCGAATTGCAGGGCCGGCGCGGCGAGCTGGCCGCCGCACTGGACGGCGAACTGCTCGAGCTCTATGACCGGCAGCGCGCGGCCGGCGCAATCGGCGCCGGCGAGCTGCAGGCCGGGCGCTGCGGAGCCTGCCGGATCGAACTGGACCGCGGTGAGCTCGGGCGCATATCCGCCGCACCGGAGGATGAGGTGCTGCGCTGTCCGGAATGCCGGGCCATCCTGGTGCGCGCCCGGTGAAGGTCATCGTCGAGGTCGACGGCGGCTCCCGCGGCAACCCGGGCCCGGCCGGCTTCGGCTGTGTGGTGTGGTCGGCCGATCACGCGCAGGTGCTGGCCGAGCACAAGCAGGCGATCGGCATCACCACCAACAACGTGGCCGAGTACCGCGGTCTGATCGCGGGTCTGGAGGAGGCCCGCCGGCTGGGGGCCGACGAGGTCGCAGTGTCGATGGACTCCAAACTCGTCGTCGAGCAGATGGCCGGCCGGTGGAAGGTCAAAAGCCCCGGCATGGCCGAGTTGCACCAGCAGGCCCGGGCGCTGGCGTCCACCTTCGGCTCGGTCAGCTTCGAGTGGATCCCGCGGGACCGCAACGCCCACGCCGACCGGTTGGCGAACGAGGCGATGGACGCCGCCGCCGATCCGCAGGCCGTACCGCGAGCGGCCGATCCGCCGGAGGCGGCGGTGGCCGTGCCGCCGGCGGTGTGGACCGGCAACCGCGGTGGGCCGACCCGGCTACTGCTGCTTCGGCACGGCCAGACCGAACTGTCCCGGCAGCGCCGCTACTCCGGGCGCGGGGACCCGGAACTGACCGAGACCGGTCGCGGCCAGGCCGCCGACGCCGCGCGCTACCTGTCGGAGAAGGGCGGTATCGCAGCGGTGGTGAGCTCACCGCTGCAACGCGCCTATGCCACTGCGAAAGCGGCCGCCGACGCACTGGGCCTTCCGGTGCAGGTTGACGACGACCTGATCGAGACGGACTTCGGCGAGTGGGAGGGCCTGACCTTCGCCGAAGCCGCCGAACGTCACCCCGACGTGCACGGGCGCTGGCTGCGGGACACCGGCCTGCGCCCGCCGGGCGGGGAGAGTTTCGACGATGTGGCCGAGCGGGTCCGCCGCGCGCGCGACCGGATCGTCGCCGAACACGGCCCGAGCACCGTCCTGGTGGTGTCGCACGTCACTCCGATCAAGACGCTGCTGCGCCTGGCGCTGGCCGCCGGACCGACCATCCTGCACCGGCTGCACCTGGACCTCGCGTCGCTGAGCATCGCCGAGTTCTACCCCGACGACGGCGCGTCGGTGCGACTGGTGAACGACACCTCTTATCTGTTGGGCTGACGATGCCGGAACCGTACGAGCACCCTGACGCGCACGCCGCGTGGGAGGAGCACTACGCCGCGAAGCCGCGGGTGTGGAGCGGCCGGGTGAACACCCGGCTGGCCGAGATCGCCGCAGGGTTGCCGCCCGGGCGGGCGCTGGATCTGGGCTGCGGGGAGGGTGCCGACGCGATCTGGTTGGCCGAGCACGGGTGGAATGTGGTCGCGGTGGACGTCTCCGACACCGCTCTGGAGCGGGTGCGGGCCGAGGCGCAGTCCCGCGGTGTGGCCGACCGGATCGACACCCGCCGCCACGACCTCGAGGGGGGCCTGCCCGACGGGATCTCCGACGGCACCTTCGATCTGGTTTCGGCGCAGTTCCTGCACAGCACCGTCTCGATGGACCGCCCGGCGATCCTGCGCGCCGCCGCCGCCGTCGTCGCACCCGGCGGCAGCCTGCTGATCGTCGATCACGCCGCTGCCCCGCCCTGGGCCACCCGGATGCGCGACCACGAGTTTCCCGACGCCGACACGGTACTGTCCGGCCTGGCCCTCGACCCCGACCGCTGGGAGCGGGCCCGGGTCGGCAGGGTCGGGCGGGAGGCCCGCGGCCCGGACGGTGAGCAGGTCATTCTCGACGACAGCGTCATGTGGCTGCGCCGAACCGGGTGGCCGAAACGGCCCGCGATCGTGTAGCTAGGCTCGTGGGGACAGGCGGATCTGGAGAACGTGGACGACGTACTTTTGGACGACATGACGTGGACGACATGACGTGGACGACGTAGACGACCCGACCGTGGGCGCGGCCGACCCGGAATTGCGCACGGCGCTCACCCGTAAGTTGAAGGGCCGCGCAGTGGTGAACGGTGAGATCACCGTGCCTGCCGCTCCGGCGATGCTCGAGGACTACGTCGCGATGTGCACCGAGGCCTTCGAGGCGATCGGGGTGTACTTCAACGAGGCCGACACCGCCCATCTGCGCACGGTCCTGGAGAGCCAGCTCGCCGAGGCCTACGCGGCGTCCCCGCGTTCCACCATCGTCATCAACTATCAGTCCCCGGTCGGCACCACCGTCAGCTACACCGTCAAGGCGCAGTGGACCACCCTCGAAGGCGCCTACGACAATTGGGTGGCCACCCGCGAACCGCCACTGTTCGGCACCGAACCCGACGCCCGGGTGGTGGCACTGGCCGCCGAGGCCGCCGACCCCGCCGCGTTCCCGATCCTCGACATCGGCGCGGGCACCGGGCGCAACTGCCTGGCGCTGGCCCGCCGCGGACACCCGGTCGACGCAGTGGAGATGAGCCCGAAGTTCGCCGAGATCATCGTCGCCCAGGCCCATCAGGAGGGACTGGGCGTCCGCGTCACCCTGCGCGACGTGTTCACCACCACCTCTGATCTGCGCCGCGACTACCAACTGATCCTGCTCTCGGAAGTGGTGTCGGATTTCCGGTCAGTCGAACAGCTGGCGGGGGTGTTCGCACTCGCATCGGAGTGCCTGGCGCCGGGCGGCCGGCTGGTGTTCAACATCTTCGTGGCACGCGACGGCTACGAGCCCGACGCCGCCGCCCGCGAATTGGGCCAGCAGTGCTACACGTCGATCTTCACCCGCGCCGAGCTGGCCGCGGCCTCGGGCATGTCCGGGCTGGAATTGGTGTCCGACGACCAGGTGCACGACTACGAGAAGGAGCATCTGCCCGAGGGGTCGTGGCCGCCGACCAGTTGGTACGCCGACTGGGTCAGCGGGCTGGACGTCTTCGGCGTCCCGCGCGAGGAATGCCCGATCGAGATGCGCTGGCTGGTCTACCGCAAGGCGGAGTGGATCATGGCGCCCAGCGGCAGGGGCGCCGGCCCGGCTGACTGGTAGGCGCGATCAGCGGCGGGAGATACCCTGGAGGGGCGGACGAGTTGGCCGGGCGGCCGCGGCCCGCTGGTGACGGCGGGTCGAGGAAAGTCCGGACTTCACAGAGCAGGGTGATTGCTAACGGCAATCCGAGGTGACTCGCGGGACAGTGCCACAGAAAGCAGACCGCCTCCCGGACCCGATTCGTCGGGACGGGCGGTAAGGGTGAAACGGTGCGGTAAGAGCGCACCAGCATCCCGGGTGACCGGGGTGGCTCGGTAAACCCCACCCGAAGCAAGGCCAAGAGGCCGCACCGCAAGGTGCGGCTGCGCAGGCGTTCGAGGGCTGCTCGCCCGAGCCTGCGGGTAGGCCGCTCGAGGTACCCGGCGACGGTGTGCCCAGATGGATGGTCGCCGCCGCTGCGCTTGCGTGGCGGAACAGAATCCGGCTTACAGGCCAGCTCGTCCGCCCGCCCCGATGACGAACGCCCCCGATGGCAAGCACCTAGCGCCGCGCACTCCGCCGCAGTCGTTTCAGCGCGCTGCCGAGCTGCGCCTCGCACCACAGGGCGATCTCGGCCTCCCGTTGGTAGAGCAGGCCGTAGCTGAAGGTGTCCTCGCCGGCGGCGTGCGCGGCGTCGGCGGTGGCCAGCAGGTGCTCGCGGCTCACCACACTGTCCTGGTGTTCGCCGAGCAGGGTCTGAATCGTCTTCGAGCGCTGTTCCACCTTCGTGTGCCCGGTGGCCGCCGCGACATAGCGAAGTCGTTTGGCCGCCTTGCGGATTCGGTGTACGGCGTGATCGCGTTCGGACTCCGCTGCTTTACCCGCGTCCTTCGCGGCCCTGGTGACCTTGCGCACGCTCGCGGCGATCGAGAGATGCCTGCCCTCGGGCTCGCTCGGCGCCGACGGCGTGACGACGAGCTCGTCGAGGGCGTCTAGCAACCGGAAGTACCGTGCCGACCGCATGGCGGTCAGTGAGCGTCGCAGCCCGGCCTGGTAGCGGCGCCATGCGCCGTTGACGAGCCGTTCGCGCACCGGGCCGCGGACGAGTTCGTCGGGCAGCGCGTTGAGCGCCGACGTGTAGCGCTCGGCGAGCACCTCGGCATCGCGAGCGGCACCTAGCACCGCGGCGAGCTCGCGCAGTTCGCCGAGAATCCACGCGCCGTCACCTAGGCCGAACGAACCGGCGGAGGCCTGCAGCAGGCTGCGGATCTGCCGGGTGGCCACCCGCATCTGGTGGACGGCGTCCTCGGTGTCGGCCCGCACCGCGCGATCCGATTCGAGCAGCCGCACGATCTGCTCCGCCACCGCCCGGTGCAGCGGATCGCCCGGCACCTCCGGCGCCGCCACGTCGCCGAGCGTCTTCGCCAGTTTCGAGACGTGTCCGGCGGGCACCGCGCCGGCGTCGGTCAGCCGGTTCGCCAGCCGCGCCAGCAGACCGTCGGCGCCCGGTGCGGCGGCGTCGATCAGCTCCAGCTCCCATTCCCGCCAGCTCTGCTCCGCCTCCGGGTTCCCGTCGCGCAACCGTCCGGCGGTGACATGGTCGTCGCAGAACTCCGCCAGCGCGGCGCCGTCGGCGCCATAGATGGTGGTGACGTCACGGGCGGTGGTGATCCGGGCGACCGCGGCCAGCGGCCGGTCCCGGACGATGGCCAGCACGGCGTCGCGCAGTTCGTCGGGCACGTCGGCGTGCAGCGGGGTGCGGATCTCGGTGCGCGGCCCGGCGATGCCGGCCGAGCCGGGCAGTTTGAGGTGCCATCCCTCGTCGGCCCCGCCGGTTCGGCGGCGAAGCGTCACCCGGTGGCGCGCGAGATCGAGATCGGCGGTGTCG
>VEQU01000116.1 GCA_018883075.1 Mycobacterium sp. | reverse complement strand
CGGGGGTGGACGCCGTGCAACTGTTCGACTCCTGGGCCGGCACGCTGTCGCTGGCCGACTACCGCACCTACGTGCTGCCGCACAGCACGAGGGTGTTCGCCGCGCTCGCCGGCTTCGGCGTGCCGATGACGCACTTCGGGGTGGGCACCGCCGAACTGCTGGGCGCCATGTCCCAGGCCGGGCCGAGCGTGGTCGGCGTGGACTGGCGTACCTCGCTGACCGACGCCGCCGCGCGCGTGGAACCTGGAAAAGCGTTGCAGGGCAACCTGGATCCGGTGACACTGCTGGCCGGCTGGCCGGTGGTGGAGCGGGCGGCCAGGGCTGTGGTCGACGACGGCCGCCGCGCCGTCGACGCCGGTGCGATCGGGCACATCTTCAACCTCGGCCACGGGGTGCTGCCCGCAACCGACCCCGGTGTCATCACCGATCTGGTCTCGCTCGTGCATTCGCTGTGAGCCGTACCTACTGCATCGCCGGCGGGGGTATCTCCGGTCTGGTGGCCGCGCACCGGATCCGCACCGCCGTCGGCCCCGACGCCGAGATCGTCTTGTTCGACCCGGCCGACCGCCTCGGCGGGGTGCTGCGCACCGAACGCCTCGGCGGGCGCCCGATGGACATCGGGGCCGAGGCGTTCGTCGCCCGTCGCCCGGAGGTCGGCGCGCTGATGGCCGAGCTCGGCATCGCCGGGCGCCGGATCACCACCACCGGTGTGCGTCCCGCCATCTACAGCGAGGGCCGGCTACACCCGCTGCCGGCTGGCGCGGTCAACGGAATCCCGAGCACCGCGGAGTCGGTGGCGGGTCTGGTCGACCGTGCCACCGTCGCCGCCGTCGCCGCCGAAGCGGGCCGCCCGCTGTCCTGGCAGCCGGGCAGCGATCCCTCGGTCGGTGATGTGGTGGCCGAGCGGTTCGGCGAGCAGGTAGTCACCCGTTCCGTGGACCCGATGCTGAGCGGGGTGTACGCCGGGTCGGCGGCCACCATCGGTCTGCGTTCGGCGGCCCCCACCGTGGCTGCCGGGTTGGACGCCGGCGCGCCCAGCCTGAGCGCCGCGGTGAGCCGGGCGCTGCCCGGGCCCACCGCGGGCCCGGTCTTCGCCGCCGTCGACGGCGGCTACCAGGTGTTGATCGACGCACTGGTCGCCGGCAGCGGGATTCGCTGGGTGCAGGCGCCGGTGACCGGCCTGCACGCCGACGGCACCGGGTGGTCGGTGACCGACGGCACCGGCGGCGACCGGCACGCCGACGCGGTGGTGCTGGCGTTGCCCGCGCCCCAGGCGTCCGCGGTGCTGGCGGCGGTGGCCCCGGAGGCAGCGTCGGCGACGGGCCGCGTCGCGGTGGCGTCCGCGGCGGTGCTGGCCATGGCCGTACCCGTCGGCACCGCGTTCCCGCCGCAGTCCGGCGTGCTGGTCGCCACCGGAGAACGCTTGCACGCCAAGGCCATCACGCTCAGCAGCCGCAAATGGGGACGCCGCGGCGGGGGAGAGTTGCTGCGCATGTCCTTCGGCAGATTCGGCGACGATATCGCCCGCAGCACGCCCGAGGAGGACCTGCTCGCCTGGGCGTTGGCCGACCTTCAGGAGGTGTTCGGTATCAACGCGCGGCCGGTCGAGGTACTGGTGCACCGCTGGATCGACGCACTTCCGCAGTACGGTCCCGGCCACGGCGATCTTGCCGCCGCCATCCGCGCCGCGCTGCCGCCCACCCTCGCCCTCGCCGGGAACTACCTCGACGGGGTCGGAGTCCCGGCCTGCGTGGCCGCGGCCGGGCGGGCGGCCGCCGAGGTGCTGGCCGCGACCGGCGACTAGACCCGCGTGGCACCATGGGTGCCATGGCGAAACTGGACTACGACACCCTCAACGCCACCATCCGCTACGTGATGTTCTCCTCGTTCGCGGTCCGGCCCGGTGTCCTCGGATACGACGAGGGGTCCCGCGCCGCGGTGACCGACGAGACTGCCACCTTCCTCAAGCAGCAGGAGGACAACGGAGTCGTGGTGCGCGGTCTCTACGACGTCGCCGGAATGCGCGCCGACGCCGACTTCATGATCTGGACCCACGCCGAGCATGTCGAGGCACTGCAGCAGACCTACAGCGACTTCCGGCGCACCACCACCCTCGGCCGTGCCTGCACGCCGGTGTGGAGCAGCGTCGCGCTGCACCGGCCCGCGGAGTTCAACAAGAGTCACGTGCCGGCGTTCCTGGCCGGTGAGGAGCCGGGCAACTACGTCTGCGTCTACCCGTTCGTCCGCTCGCTGGAGTGGTATCTGCTGCCCGACGATCAGCGGCGCAAGATGCTCGCCGACCACGGCATGGCGGCACGCAGCTACAAGGACGTCCGCGCCAACACGGTGCCGGCCTTCGCCCTCGGCGACTACGAGTGGATCCTGGCGTTCGAGGCGTCCGAACTGCACCGCATCGTCGACCTGATGCGCGACTTGCGCGCCACCGAGGCCCGGCTGCACGTGCGCGAGGAGATCCCCTTCTACACCGGCCCGAGGGTGGGCGTCGAGGAGCTCGTCGGCAGACTGCCGTAACTCCCGGTCGGATCCACCCCCGCCGGGCGTGCCCGCGTGTCAGAATCCCCCGATGGACTATCTGCCACTGATCGTCATCTTCTCTGCGGTCGTGTTAGTCGGACTCATCGCGACGGCGCTGCGGATCACGATCCGGCGCGACCGGGCCGCGATCAAGGGCGATATGGACGAGCCGCACGAGATCGAGACCTACAAGAAGAGCTGGCGCAAGCGCGGATAGCGCGGGCCGGCCTGCCGCCGGATCAGGCGGGCACCAGCTTCAGCGATATCGAGTTGATGCAGTACCGCTGATCGGTGGGCGTGGGGTACCCCTCACCGGAGAACACGTGCCCCAGATGGCTGTGGCAGTTGGCGCACAGCACCTCCACCCTGCGCATGCCCAGTGAGTCGTCGGTTCGCAGGATCACCACCTCGGACTGCGCGGGGTCGAAGAACGACGGCCAGCCGCAGTGCGATTCGAACTTCTCGGTGCTGCGGAACAGTTCTGCGCCGCAGGCCCGGCACTGGTACACACCCTCGGTCTTGGTGTCGGTGTACTCGCCGGTGAACGGCGGCTCGGTGCCGGCCTCGCGCAGCACGTGATACTCGGCCGGGGTCAGGCGCTCACGCCACTGGGCGTCGGAGAGGGCGAGTTTCGGGGCGGGATCGGGGCTCATGGACCAACGCTAGCGCGCTCACCGGCGGCCCGTTCCATCCACGGCGGGTCGATGCCCGCCTCCGGGTCGCGCTCCAGCCGGCCGTCGGCGCGGGCGTCGAGGTAGCGGAAGCACAGGACGGTGAACACCACGATCAGCATCAGCGACCAGCCGTAGGTGATCTTCATGTACTCCAGGAACCGCCCGGTCGTCGGCCAGCGCCACATCAGCCAGCGGTCCATGGTCAAGAATCCGTAGGCGGCCAGCCAGGCCGGCCAGTTCCGCAGCACCGAGTTGGGCAGCACCACGGTCATCAGGAACGGGAAGAGCATCATCGAGTAGTAGCCCTGCGCCAGCGACAGCACCAGCCACGAGGCGATCAAGAGCACCCCGGACGAGGTGAGCATCCAGAACAACTGGTCGCGCCGGCGGTAGTAGCGGTACAGCAGCCACAGGCTGGCGCCGGCCAGGGCCAGGAACAGCACCCGCAGCGCCACGATGAGCCACATCGGCAGCCCGTAGTAGACGCCGTTGCCCAGCACTGAGGAGTTGAAGTAGTCGCGGGTGGAGAAGATGTAGGGCAGTGTGCGTTCGATGAAGTTCATCCGGTCGGCCACCAGCGGCCAGGCCACCGCGTTGAACGCCAGGGGAACCGCCGCGGCGGCAGCCAGCGTGCGCCACTGCCGGTTGAGCAGGGGGAGTAGCAGCAGCACACCGAGCAATGGTTTGACCACGAGGGACAGGCCGATCGCGACGCCGGCCAGCCACTGCCGGCTGGTGCGGCCCTCCTCATGCGCGGCGAGCAGCCACCGGAAGAAGAGCACCTCAAGAAGAAGGATGACGCCGTTGATGTTGGTGAACACCAGCGTGTTGGTCACCGACTCGGTGACGAACATCGCCGTCAGCACCGCCGGCAGGGCCACCGAGGTGAGTGGGAACTTGAACAGACGCACCAGCAGGACGCCCGCGGCGATCACCGCCAGTGTGTTGACCAGGATGAACCAGTTGCGTGCGGCGAACTCACTGTCGATGTAGCCGAACGGCGCCATCAGCAGGGTGCCGCCCGGCGGGTAGAGGTAGTGCGGGTCGACATGGTCGAAGTTCTCGTTGTAGATGTCCACACCGGCGCGGAAGTTGCGCACCGCGCGATAGACGGGTGCCCAGTCGTCGGTGATGTAACCGTTGGAGGTCAGAACATAGCTGCGGTGGATGATCGACATGATCGCGATCGGCCACAGCGCCGAACGCAGGATCGTTGCGGTGCTCGGCGGGCTGGTGCGTGGCCGGAAGGCGTTGAGGACAGCGGCTGCCACGTCCGCACCGTACACCGGCCGACAGCGGCTATCCGGCAGGCGGGGCGGGGCGCCTCAGGCCGGGCAGAAGGTATCGGTCGGAGGCAGATTGCCGGTGTCGAGATAGGCCAGCACAGGCTCAAGCGCGCAGCCCGAATAGATGCTGGCGCCGTGCCCGACGCCCTGCCACATCACCCGCCTGTTGGTTGCGCCGGCGTTGATCATGGTCGCAGCGGCGGCGGCCACACCCTGGGATCCGACGATCGCGTCATTCTGCACGCCGAGCAGCAGCACGTTCAGGTCGAGCTTTCCGGGATCCTTCGGTGCCTCCCCGCTGGGCCAGTTGAGGCACTTCACCAGGTTCAGCGCGGCGACCGCGCCGAACTGCGGGTAGGTCTTGCCCCAGGCGACCACGAGCTCGCGCACCCGGTCGGGCGTGGGCCGGTTCAGCGAGTCGCTGCAGGTGTTGACGAACTGCCCGTCGGTGTCGCGCAGCGCCTCGGACTGGTTGATCAGGCTGGTCAGCTGGTTGACGTCTCCTGAGCGCGCCGCGGCCAGCGTGTCGGACAGTTTCGCGGCGCTGCCGATGCGATCTCCACTCGGAAAGCCCAGTGCGGTCACGATGGCTCCGGTCAGCACGGCCAGTGAGATTCCGCCGGGCCCGCGCCCTGCGCGAGCAGAGGCGAGCAGCCCGTCGACGGCGCCCTTGGGATCCGGGCCGAGGGTGCAGTTGACGGCCACGCACTGGGCGGCGAACGCGTCCAATGCCGCCTGCTGGGCCTTGACCTGATCCTCAGCGGCAGCTTCGGCACCGATACCCGGTGCGATGGGCGAGTCCAGCACCAGCCGGGCCACCTTCTCGGGATGCGAGCCGGCGTAGGCCAGGGCGATCTGCGCTCCGTTGCCGACGCCGATGATCGCCAGCGCGGGAACGTCCCAGGTACTGCGCAGCCGCTCGAGATCCTCGGCGGCGCGCGCGCTGTCGTAGGCCGAGTCCCCCGGGGAGATGATGTCGGTGCATCCCGTCGTTGCCGTCATGGTGACCGCGCCGAGGCTGGCCACCGGGTCGTCCCCGGAATCGAACTGCGTCTGCTCGCGCATCTGCCGGCGGTCGAAGGCGTCGCGGCAGTCGATCGGCGACGAGCGGCCCATGCCCCGGCGGTCCACCGCGACGATCGGGTGGCTCTTGAGCACGTCCGCGCCCGACCGGGAGAGCCACACCGGAAGTTGCAGTGACGACGGCAGATCCGATCCGGTGGTGAACACCAGCGGGCCTGCATCGGGCGGCGTCTGTACGGAGCGGGCGCGCACCACGCCGATGCTCAGCGTCCCGGTGGCGCCGCTGATCGGGTCCAGGTCGGCGTCGTACTCGGCGCACTCCATGATCACGCCGGGAGTGGGTGGCGTGCCGGAGTCGCCCAGCACCTTGGCCGTGCAGTCCCGCCACGTCAGGTCGTTCTTGGGCAACTGCCACGGCGGTGGGCCGCCGGCCGCCGCACCGGAGGTGGGCGCCTCACCGGGATTACCGGCAGAGTCGCTGGCGAACTGCGGGTTGGCCGCCAGCCACGGCGCGCACCCGGACAGCAGCAGCGCCAGTGCTGCGCCCACGCCGACCGCGGAGGTGCCCCTGTGACGCATGCGCACCACAGTAGCGACCCGCTCAGGGGGTCCTGATGTAGCG
>VEQU01000115.1 GCA_018883075.1 Mycobacterium sp. | reverse complement strand
ATCCGACGGCGGGCGCGGCCGGGATGGCGGTGCTGACCGGCCCGCGTTGGCGCCTGGGTGCGGCGGATCTCGCCGCGCTGTGGCGCCGCGCGGTGGTGCTCGCCGGGCAGCGCCGCGCCGAGACGGTCGAGGAGATCATCGCCGCGGCCGCCGACCCGGACTCCGCCGCGCTCGCGCCCGTGCTGGCCGATGCGCTCGCCGATCCCGGGGCGGCCGAGAACTACTCGTCCGAGGGTTACCGGCGCATCACCGCGTGCGCGGCCGAGCTGACCCGGCTGCGCGCCTCGCTGAGCCGCCCGGTGACCGATCTGGTGGCCGACGTCCGCCGGGTGCTGGGCCTGGACGCGGAGGTGATCGCCGCCGGCGGCGGCACCGAGAACCTGGATCGCTTCGACGACGTGGTGGCCCGCTACGCCGATCGCTCCGGCGCCGAATCCCTCGGAGCCCTCGGACTGCTGGCCTACCTCGACACCGCCGCGGAGCGGGAGAACGGACTCGCGCCCGCCGAGACCGGTGTGGCCGCGGGCCGCGTGCAGATCCTCACCGTGCACGCCGCCAAGGGACTGGAGTGGCAGATCGTCGCAGTGCCGCACCTGAGCGAACGGATCTTCCCGTCCACCGCCAAATGGCGGACCTGGCTCAACGATCCCGCCCAGCTGCCGCCGCTGCTACGGGGTGATAACTCGCACCTCGGCGCGCACGGCGTTCCGGTTCTCGACACCTCGGAGGTCACCGACCGCAGGGCCCTCGAGGATGTCATCGACGCCCACCGCGACCAGTTGCGCCGCCGCGCCATCGACGAGGAACGCCGACTGCTCTACGTCGCGCTCACCCGCACCGAGGACACCCTGCTCATCTCCGGGCACCACTGGGCCGCGGGCGACTCCACACCGCGCGGGCCCTCGGAGTTCCTCACCGAGATCAAGGGCGCCATCGAGACCACCGGCTGCGGCACCGTCGAACACTGGGCGCCCGCACCCGCCGACGGCGACCCCAACCCGGCGGGGGAGCACACCGGCGAGGCGCTGTGGCCGGTCGACCCGCTGCGCACGCGGCGCGCTGCTGTGCAACGCGGCGCCGATCTGGTGCGGGCCGCCATGACCGGCACGCTCACCGCACGCGGCGGGGACGCGGACGTCGACGCACTGCTCGCCGAACGCGAACGCGCCGCCGAAAGCCCGCAGCCCGCGCTGCCGGGCCAGCTGTCGGTCAGCGCGCTGGTCGAACTCGGCCGCGACCCCTCCGCCGCCGGCCGGCTCACCCGGCGGCTGCCGTCACGGCCCGACCCGCACGCGCTGCTCGGCACCGCCTTCCACGAGTGGGTGCAGCGCTTCTACGGCGCCGACCGGCTCTTCGACCTCGATGACCTGCCCGGCGAGGGTGACACCGCCACCGCCGACGCGCAGCAGCTCGAGGAACTGCAGCAGGCGTTCACCAGATCGGCGTGGGCGTCTCGCACACCGGTCGACGTCGAGGTGCCCTTCGAGATGGCCATCGGCGAGGTGATCGTGCGCGGGCGCATCGACGCCGTCTTCGCCGACGACGACGGCACCGTCACCGTCGTCGACTGGAAGACCGGCGAGCCGCCGCGAGACGAGGAGGCGCGCCGGCACGCCGCCGTTCAGCTCGCCGTCTACCGGCTGGCGTGGGCCGCACTCGCCGGCATCCCGGAGGAACAGGTCGGTGCGGCGTTCCACTACGTCCGCTCGGGGCGGACGGTCACCCCGGAGGTCATCCCCGGGCCGCGCGAGCTGGCGGCGCTGCTCGTCTGATCCTGATCGCACGGGCGATCATGGGGAACTGGAACGGCAGCCGGGCCATGGCCGCGATACGGGCCGGCCAGCCCTTGTCCCACCACAACCGCACCATGTTGATGTTGGCCGGGTAGACCGCCAGGAACAACGCCACCGCAGACGCCGCGCCGAACCGCCGGGTCCGCGGCGCCAGCAGCAGAGCCCCCACGCCCACCTCGGCCACCCCGGAGGCGTAGGTGTAGAACCGCGGGCTGCCGGGCAGTTCGGCGGGCACGATGGTGTCGAACGGCTTGGGTGCCAGGAAGTGGACCACACCGATGCCGATCAGCATCGCGGCCATCTTGTAGGCCGGGCTTTGGCTGGCGGGTTCGGCGGAAGTCTGCGACATGGTTACATAATGGCCTGTGCGCTCCGATGACGCGTCGGTAATGGGTAGCCGTGGCCCGCAATAGGCTGACGCGCAGGCTGCAGGCCCTCAACGAGGACCTCATCGGCAAGCCCGATTCCGCGCTGGTCGACTACCTGCGCATCCCGCAGCCGTTCGTCAGCCCGTTCCTCCGGATCACCCGTCGGCTGCTCTACGCCCTCACCGCGCTGTTCACCGCCGCCGTCGTGGTCTATCTCGACCGCGACGGCTACAACAACGCCGCCGGCACGCCGCTGACCTTCCTGGACTGCATCTACTACGCGACCGTGTCGCTGTCCACCACCGGCTACGGCGACATCGCCCCCTTCTCCGAGCGGGCCCGTCTGGTGAACGTCGTGGTCATCACCCCCCTGCGGTTCGCGTTCCTGATCGTCCTCATCGGCACCACCGTGGAAACCCTGACCGCGGCCTCACGGCAGGCCTACCGAATCCAGCGTTGGAGGAACACCGTGCGCAACCACACCGTCGTCGTCGGCTACGGCACCAAGGGCCGCACCGCCGTCAGCGCGATGATCTGCGACGGTGTCGCCCCGGCCGACATCGTCGTCGTCGACACCGACCAGACCTCGCTCGAACGCGCCAACGCCGCCGGACTGGTGACCGTGCGCGGCGACGCCAACAAATCCGATGTGCTGCGCCTGGCCGGCGCGCAGCACGCCAAGGCCATCGTGGTCGCCACCAACAGCGACCCCACCGCCGTGCTGGTCACCCTCACCGCCCGGGAACTCGCACCCGAGGCCACCATCATCGCCTCGGTGCGCGAGGCGGAGAACCGCCACCTGCTGCTGCAGTCCGGCGCCGACTCGGTGGTGGTGTCCTCCGAGACCGCCGGCCGGCTGCTCGGCCTGGCCACCTCCAAGCCCACCGTCGTGGAGATGATCGAGGACCTGCTCACCCCGCACGAGGGGTTCGCCATCGCCGAACGTGACGTCGAGACCAAGGAGATCGGCGGCTCCCCGAAGCACCTCACCGACATCGTGCTCGGGGTGGTGCGCGACGGAAAGCTCATGCGGGTCGACGACCCGGAAGTCGAGGCCCTGGAGAACGCCGACCGGTTGCTCTACGTGCGCAACTCGGTCGACGAGTAGACCCGCGGTGAGCTTCCGCCTTCGCAACACACCTGTCCTGTCCCGCGTCGGGGCCGACCGCGCCGACACTCTGCGCACCGACGTCGACGCCGGCATCGCCGGCTGGCCCGACGCGCTGTTGCTGCGCGTCGACAACCGCGGCCAGGTGCTCATCGTCGACGGGCAGCTGGTACTCGGCGCGGCCTCCGATATCGCCGACACCCCGCCCGCCGATGCGGTGTTCCTCGGCCGCATGCCCGACGGCCGTCACGTGTGGGCGGTGCGGGCCGCGCTCGACGCGGTAGACCATGCGACCGTCATCGACCCGCGGCGCACCAGCGCGCCGTTCGACGACGTCAGCGCGCAGTTGGTCGCATCGGCCATGGCGTTGCTGAATTGGCATGAGCAGGCTGGGTTTTCGGCTATTGACGGCTCGCCTACCCGGCCCATCCGCGCGGGCTGGGCACGGCGAAACCCGCTGACCGGATACGAGGAGTTCCCGCGGATCGACCCTGCGGTGATCTGCCTCGTGCACGACGGCGGCGACCGCGCGGTGCTGGCGCGCCAGACGGTGTGGCCGCCGCGGCTTTTCTCCCTGCTGGCCGGTTTCGTCGAGGCGGGGGAGTCGTTCGAGACGTGCGTGGTGCGCGAGGTCGCCGAGGAGATCGGTCTGGACGTGCGCGATGTCACCTACCTCGGTTCGCAGCCGTGGCCGTTCCCACGCTCGCTGATGGTGGGCTTCCACGCCATCGGCGATCCGGAGCAGGACTTCGCCTTCCGCGACGGCGAGATCGCCGAGGCGGCGTGGTTCACCCGCGCCGAGGTGCGCGCCGCGCTGGAGGAGGGCGACTGGAGCAGCGAGTCGACGTCGCGGCTGCTGCTGCCGGGCAGCATCTCGATCGCCCGGGAGATCATCGAGTCGTGGGCCATGCCGCAATGAGACTCGAAAGGCATCCGAATTTCGAAAGGCATCGCTCGCGCCCGCCTATGAGCGACAACTCGCGATGGCTCCCGGGGATGTCACAGCCTTGTGCCACCGTGCAGCCATGGACCCCACCCCGCCGGTGCGGCTGCTGCGCGGCACCGAACTGCGCTACATGCTGACCCGGATGCTGCAACTCGGCGGCCCGTCAACGGTCGCCGAACTCGCCGCCGAACTGGAACGCTTCGGCTTCGGCGTCTCCGGCCGGCCGTCCAAGACCATCTCCGACGCGCTGCGGTGGGAGATCCGTCGCGACAGGGTGCGTCGTCGCGGCCGCGGCATGTATCAGCAGGGCGCGGTCCCGCGGTCCACCTCGTACCGGATCATCCGGCGGGTCATAGCCCTGCACGACGAGGTGTTGTCGCTCAGAGGTGAGCACCGACCACTCTTTCCGGATTAGAGATCCGGATCAGACGCCCAGCTTCTCCTTGACGTCCTTGATGCTCGGGTTGGTCAGCGCCGACCCGTCGGCGAACTTCAGCGTCGGCACCGTCTGATTGCCGCCGTTGACGCTCATCACGAACTTCGCCGCCTCCGGATCGTGCTCGATGTCCACCTCGTCGAAGGCGATCCCGGCGGCCTTCATGGCCACCTTGAGCCGCTTGCAGTAGCCGCACCACACCGTGGAATACATCGTCACGTCCGACATGGGTGCCCAATCTAGTCCCTGCCCCCTGCCAAGATGGACGCCGTGACCCCCGACGGCCTGGACGCCGAGCAGCGCGACGCGGTCCTGGCCGCCCGCGGCCCGGTGTGCGTCCTGGCCGGCGCGGGCACCGGTAAGACCCGCACCATCACCCACCGCATCGCCCACCTGGTCTCGCAAGGCCACGTCGCCGCCGCACAGGTGCTGGCCGTCACCTTCACCTCCCGCGCCGCCGGGGAGATGCGCAGCCGGCTGCGCGCCATGGACGTCGCCGGCGTGCAGGCGCTGACCTTCCACGCCGCCGCACGTCGCCAGCTGCAGTACTTCTGGCCGCGAGTGGTCGGCTCCACCGGCTGGCAGCTGCTGGACAGCAAGTTCGCCGTCGTCGCCCAGGCCGCCAACCGCGCGAAGCTTCAGGTCTCCACCGACGACGTCCGCGACCTCGCCGGGGAGATCGAGTGGGCCAAGGCCTCGCTGATCTCACCGGAGGGTTACGGCAAGGCCGTCGCCGAGGTGTCCCGTGACATCCCGCTGGACGCCGAGAAGGTGGCCGCCGTCTACGCCGGCTACGAGAAGCTCAAAGCCGACCGGCCGGACGGGGTGGCGCTGCTGGACTTCGACGATCTGCTGCTGCACACCGCCGCCGCGATCGAGAACGACGCCGCGGTGGCGGGTGAGTTCCGCGATCGCTACCGCTGCTTCGTGGTCGACGAGTACCAGGACGTCACCCCGTTGCAGCAGCGGGTTCTCGACGCGTGGCTCGGCGACCGCGACGATCTCACCGTCGTCGGCGACGCCAACCAGACCATCTACTCCTTCACCGGCGCCAGCCCGCGCTACCTGCTCGACTTCTCCCGGCGTTTCCCCGACGCGACCGTGGTGCGCCTTGAGCGCGACTACCGCTCCACCCCGCAGGTGGTGTCGCTGGCCAACCGGGTGATCGCCGCCGCCCGCGGCCGGATGGCCGGCTCCAAGCTGCACCTGATCGGCCAGCGCCCGCCCGGCCCGGAGCCCGCCTTCGAGGAGTACCCCGATGAGGTGGCCGAGGCCGCCGGGGTGGCGCGCTCGATCACCAAACTCATCGAGTCCGGCACCCCGGCATCCGAGATCGCGGTGCTCTACCGGATCAACGCCCAGTCCGAGGTGTACGAGGAGGCGCTCACCGCGGCCGGCGTCGGCTTCCAGGTCCGCGGCGGCGAGGGCTTCTTCAGCCGCCAGGAGATCCGCCAGTCGCTCGTCGCGCTGCAGAAGGCCGCTGACAGGGGCGCCGACGGGC
>VEQU01000114.1 GCA_018883075.1 Mycobacterium sp. | reverse complement strand
GTAGTAGGCGACGAAGATGATGCCGACGAACGCCCACAGCACGCCGAGTGCCTTGGTGACCCAGTGCCGAGGGAAGTCCTCGGGCTGGCCGGCCAGCATGCCCAGGCCCCACGCGAAGGCCTGGAAGATGCCGGGGAAGTACGACTTCGACACCATCGAGTTGGTGTGCCGGCGCTCCATCAGCCAGACGATGTGCGACGGCACCACCGCGAGGGTGAGCGCGGCGATCAGCCAGATGAGCATGGTCTTGGAGAACAGCAGTGCCAGGAAGTCTCCGAGGCCGGGTGTGGTGCGCTCGGTGTTGCCGGCCGGGACCATGATCTGCAGCCCGGCATTGAGGATGGGCTGGGAGAAGTCGAAGTCCACGGTCCGGTCGGCGGTGATGGTGATGGCGGTGGCGGCGGCGTCCGTGCGACCGTCCGTCACGGCCTTGAGCTGTTCGGACACGTTGCCGACGCTGACATAGTCCAGCGTCCAGTCCGCGTGCTTGGCGATCTCCTCGAGAATGTCGATGGTGAAGCCGGTCTTGACGTCGCCGCGGGTGATGACGAACGGTTCGAGGTCGTGCGTCGCGACGGTCACGGTGCGGGGTTGCGCCTTCGCCGGCGCGGCGATCCCGGGTAGGCAGCCGATGATCGCCACCAGCAGCGCGACGAGCGTCAGCGTGGGCAGGCGTTTCAGCACGATTCCCCCGGCCTAGTCTTCGGCGCGAACTCCGGTCGCGCAAAGAATAGACCGGGGGAACCGGCTGGGGAGATCAGCGATCAGTAGCAGGGCTGAATCAGTAGCAGGGCATGGTGCCCGGCGTGTAGTACGGCTGGCCGCTGGGCAGGTAGCACGGCGCCTCGCCGGGGAACGACGGGAACGGCAGGTAGCCCGGAGGCAGCGGCGGCCAGCCCTCCGGCGGGGGCGGCGGGTAGCCGTAGCCGTAGCCGTACGGGCGGTCGACCGCGGCGCCGATCACAGCGGCGTCGGCGATGTCGCCGCCGATGTTGGAGCAGCCGCCGACGTTGACGTGGCGGCCGCCGACGTCGCCGCACACGTCGGCCTGGGCGACCGGCGCGACACCGGCCGGAACCGCTGCCAGCGCCATGGCGGCCAGCAGGGATGCAGTGAATCTATTCCTCATGCCGCCATTATCGCTGACGACCGGGGTGCCCGTTACGCGCGGCGACCCCCGGGAGCTTTTCCCGGGGGCCGCAGCGGTCTGTCATCGGTGCTAGTTCCTGGTGACGGTCTCCCCGAAGGTGCCGTTGCCGGTGTTGGTCCAGGTGATTGTCCCGTTCTGGAACTCGCTGATCCAGCCGCCGCCGGACGTCTTGTAGCCGCCGCCGGTCTCGGCCTCGTCGCTGGTCGGGAAGCCCAACGCACCACCGGGGCCGCCCTGTTCGGTGTAGACCCGCAGGATCTCTCCCTGCACCAGGTGCGCGCCGGTGGACGGCGAGGAGTAGATGGTGCCGTTGGTGAACGCCTGCACGATTCCGTCTCCGACCTTCTCCGGCATGGCGGTCGGCATGCCCAGAGCGGCCTCGCCGCCGGCCTTCGCGTAGGCCTCCGACACCGGGCCGTCGAGCGACACCGCCCCCACGCCCGGGACGTTCATGGTGGTCGGGGCGCCGTTGAGCACCGATGACACCACGCTGGAGGCGACACTTGCGCCGCTGCTGGCGGCGCTGCCCGCGGCACTGGCCGCGCTGCTGGCCGCGCTTCCGGCGGCGCTGCCCGCACTGCTGGCGGCACTGCCCGCTGCACTGGCGGCCGACGAACCGATGCTGGATGCGCTGGACATCACGTCCTTGGTGGCCTCGGTGGCCTGGGAGCAACTCACCGCGAACGCGGCGGCCAGCGCGAGGCTGCCGGCCGCCGCCGCGGCGCGGGTCATCTTCGTTGTCATGGGGTGGGAATCTCCTTCGTGGATCCGTACTGATCGACGCACACGTCAGTGAGCAAACGCACCGTACGTGACGGTTTGGCGTTGACGTGTGTTTTCGATGAAAAGTTTAGACTGGAGAAAACACTGGGTCGGATGTGGCAGATGTGGCGGTCACGACACGCGCACCGGGCTTCCCGAAACCCGGCCGATCGTCGTAACAGCGGTTACGCTGCGTTGGCGGGCGGCAACGGGGCCTCCCGATGAGGAGTGATCATGGCGGCACCGGCACGTGGGCCCAGCCTTCCGGCGCCCAAGACCATGATCGTCCACTCCGCCGATGGCACCCGGCTGCACACCGAGATGTTCGGCCCGGCCGGCGGGTACCCGATCGTCCTGGCGCACGGCATCACCTGTTCGGTGCGGTTCTGGCATGAGCAGATCAACGCGCTCTCCGGCGACTTCCGGGTGATCGCCTATGACCACCGCGGACACGGCCGCAGCGGTGTGCCCGGGCCGAAGTCCTACAGCCTCGACCACCTCGCCGCCGACCTGGACGCGGTCCTGGCCGCCACCCTGCGGCCCGGCGAGCGGGCCGTCATCGCCGGCCACTCGATGGGCGGTATCGCCATCAGCGCCTGGGCCGACCGCTTCCGCCACCGCGTCGCCGAGAGGGCCGACGCCGTCGCGCTGATCAACACCACCACCGGCGATCTGCTGGACAAGGTTCAGCTGTTCTCTGTTCCGGGCATGTTCAAGTCGGCGCGTGTCGCCGCGGCCCGCAACATGATCCGCACCGTCGGCGGTGCGCCACTGGTCAACGGCACCCAGCCGGGCAGCCGCCGCTTCCTGCAGATGATGGCCGTCGGCGCGGACGCCGATCCGGCGATCACCCACTTCCTGCACGACCTCTTCTCGGCCACCCCGCCCGCCGGGCGGGGGTCCTGGGCGCGGGTGCTGGTCGACGAGATCGGCCACGACACGCATATCGACCTCAGCGGCCTGACGGTGCCGACGCTGGTGATCGGCAGCACCAAGGACCGCCTGCTGCCGATGTGCCAGGCCCGCAAGATCGCCGACGCGGCGCCGAATCTCGTTGAGCTGGTTGAGATGCCGGGCGGTCACTGCGCGCCGCTGGAGCATCCCGCCGAGGTGAATCTGTATCTGCGCGAGCTTGCCGGCGCTACGACTGCGGCGCGGCGGATCAGCTCCTAGACAGCGTCGCGGCGACCTCGCCGGCGGCACGATGACCGGATCGCACCGCGCCGTCCATGAATCCGGTCCACTCGTCGGCGGTCTCAGTGCCGGCCCAGTGCAGCGGTCCGACCGGGGCGCGCAGCAGCGGCCCGAACTCCGTCCACGAGCCGGGGGGCACCGCGGCCGTCGGCCCACCGGGGGCGAAATCCTCTGCGCCCCAACGCTGGTCGACGTAGTCGATCGGATTGGCCGCCTCGTCGCCGAAGAGAGCGACGAAACATGCGACGGCCTTCGCGCGGCGCTGCTCGTCGGGAAGCGCGTCGAACCCGCGCGGATCGGTGAAGCCGAGCAGGATTCCGGGCCCGCCGGTGGCAGGGCCGACGTCGAAGGTGATGAACACCGGGCCCTCGTCGGACAGCGACTGGCCGGACAGTCCGCTGTCCCGCCAGAACGGGCGGGGGTAGGCGGCGTAGGCCTTGGTGAGCGCGCCGAGCGGCCAGCGCTGGGACAGTTGCTGGTATTCGATCGGCGGGGCGGGGGCGATGTCGATGTCGAGGCGCTGCCCCGGGGCGACGGCCACGACGGCCCGGCGGGCCTCCACCACTCCGGCCGACGAACTCACCGCGACGGCGTCGGTCGACCACTCGATGCGGGAGACCACCGCGCCCAGCCGGATCCGGTCGCCGAGTTCGGCCGCGATCCGCGCCGAGATCTCGTGGGTGCCGCGGGTGAAGTGGTCCTGCTGCGCACCGCCGGCGGTGTCGAGCATCCGGTCGAGTCCGCCGGAGGTCTTGACGTAGCGCACCGCGTGCAACATGGAGACCTCGTCGGGCTCCGCACCCCAGGTCACCCGCGACATGATCGACATCAGGTCGCGGGAGGCGGCGGTGGCTTTGACCTTGCGCAGCCAGGTGCCGAGGCTGATCTCGTCGAGTTTCGCGGCGCGTGTCGAGGCCCACGGCGCGCGGATGTCCACGCCCGCGGCGATTCGTTCGAACTGCCACTGGATGCGGCCCATGTCGAGCAGGCCCGCCAGGCCGAGCTTGGGGATGGTGCCGTGGTAGCGGCGCACGCTGCCGCGCCAGCGGATCAGGTTGGCGCCGTCGCTGTAGGTGGGTGTGGTGTCGCAGCCGAGGTCGGCGGCCAGTTTGAGGATGGCGTCCTGGGTGGGCCCGACGAACGAGGCGCCCAGGTCGATCGGGACGCCGGCGCAGGTGGCCGGTTTGGTGCGCCCGCCCACCCGGTCACGGCCCTCGAGCACGACCACGTCGAAGCCGCTGCGGGTCAGTTCCCGTGCCGCCGTCAGGCCCGCCAGACCCGCGCCGATCACCACCACGTCGTGTGCCATGCGTTCATTGTTGTCGCTTCGGTGCGCAAACGTACGCCTGGCGCCGGTTTGCGCACCGAAACCGCCTAGGGTGAGCAGACCGTGAAGATCCTGACCGCCCTGTTCGGGCCCGCCGATGCCGTCGACCGTGCCCGCGCCCTGCGGGAGGCCGGCGCGGCCGGGGTGTTCACCTTCGAGGGCCCGCACGATGTGTTCGCCCCGCTGACGCTGGCGTCGTCGGTGGGCGGGCTGGACCTGATGACGAATGTGGCGATCGCGTTCCCGCGCAATCCGATCCAGCTGGCCCACCAGGCCTACGACCATCAGTCGCTGAGCGGTGGGCGGTTCACGCTGGGCTTGGGCACCCAGATCCGCACCCAGATCGAGAAGCGCTACGGCGCGGCGTTCGACCGGCCGGTGGACCGGATGCGCGAACTCGTGGGTGCGCTGCGGGCGATCTTCGACGCCTGGCAGAGCGGGCAGCGGCTGGACTTCCGCGGCGAGTTCTACCGGCACACGCTGATGACGCCGACGTTCAATCCCGGGCCGAACCCGTTCGGGCCGCCGCCGATCTACGTCGGTGCGCTGGGCCCGCGGCTGACCCGCGCGACCGCCGAGGTGGCCGACGGGCTGCTGGTGATGCCGTTCGGGACGACGAAGTTCCTCGCCGAGGCGACGATGCCCGCGGTGCGCGACGGTCTGGCGGCGGTGGGCCGCTCGCAGTTCGCGGTGGTGCCCGAGGTGATCGTGTCGGCCGGCGAGGATCACGAGGCCACCCGGCGGCTGCTGGCGTTCTACGGGTCCACGCCCGCCTACCGCCCGGTGCTGGACATCCACGGCTGGGGGGATCTTCAGCCCGAACTGAACGCGCTGTCCAAGCAGGGCCGGTGGGCCGAGATGGGCGGGCTGATCACCGACGAGGTGCTGCACACGATCGCCGCGTGCGGCACGCCTGCCCAGATCGCCGCGCACATCCGGGCGCGCGCTGAGGCGGCCGGGGGATCGGACACCGTCTGCCTGTATCAGCCCGGCCCGATCGCCGTCGAGGTGCTCGCCGCCGTCGTCGACGAACTGCGCTAAGGCGCTGTGGCGCAGGGCGCCGTCGTCACGGCGCTGTGGCGCAGGGCGCCGTCGTCACGGCGCCACCGTCAGCCAGTCGGCGAAGCCGGACGGGTCGTGGCGGCCCAGTGCGCCGTGCTCGAACAGCCCCCAGCCCTCGGAAGTCTTGCCGCCCTCGTGGCAGACCGCACGGCCGACGTGGTCGATGACGCCGAAACCGGACCGGCCGATGATCGCGGGGTCGTTCATGTCGTAGGTGAGCCGTTCGGTGAACTTCTCGCCCTTCCACATGCCGTGCAGCCAGTCCGAGTCGCCGCCGTAGCCGCCGCCGACGTGGATGGGCACCGCCAGCTTGGATTCGACCTCGAAGCGCACCGGCGCCCCGGCCGCGTCGGTGGCCTCGATGACCGCACCGGTGGGAATGCGGGTGCCGGACCGGTAGGCGATCTTGACCCGCGGCCAGCCGAGCTGCTCGATGCGGCCGTCGCGCCAGATGCGGGTGCAGTCGTTGACGGTGCGGAACCCGCTGGGCTCCTCCTGGATGATGACGACGATGGCGAACTCGTCGAACGCCATCGGCACGTACAGCCACCACATGCCCTCGAACGGGGGATCGGCGGGCCGGCCGGCGGGCTCGGCCTCACCGACCGGGCGGATGCCCCAAGACCGGTCGCGGGTGCCGATCCAGGTCGTGGGGTCGATCGCGATCCTCTCGCCGTCGATGGTGAGATGTCC
>VEQU01000027.1 GCA_018883075.1 Mycobacterium sp. | reverse complement strand
CCGGCGGCGGAGGCAGCGGCTCCGGAACAGGCGGCGGCGGAGGCGCCAGCACCGGCACCGTGATCGGCGGGAGACCGGGGATCTGGATGACGTTGAAATCCGGCGGTGGCGGCGGCGCATCCATCGGCGGCGGAGGCGGAGGCGGTGGCGGGTTGCCGTCACCGTCGTCACCTTGCGGCGGCTGGTACACCGGAGCGCTGGGGGCTATCGGAGCGCTCACCGGCGGCGCCGCCCCCGGCAGGCCGTTGACGTAGCGCGGGTCGGTCGGCGGCAGGGTGACCGGCCCGAAACTGGTGGCGATCGGATTCATCGCCAGAAACCATGTCTGAGCGGGAGACGTTCCCCCGTAAAGGTTGCCCGCGCCGCCGCACTTGCGAAGCGGATAGGCGCACAGCGCAGCCGGCTGCGGGGAATCATCGAAGATGTAGCTGGCCGCCGCGAGTTGGTTGGTGTAACCCAGGAACGCCGACGACCGGTGCGATTCGGTGGTGCCTGTCTTGCCCGCCATCGGCAGCCCCCAGCCGACCGATCCCGCGGCGGCCGCCCCGGTCCCGATAGTGGTGTCCTTGGCCAGCGCGTTGGTCAATGTATTGGCCAGCCCCTCCGGCACCGCCCGCTCGCACTTCGCAATCGGGATCGCGACCTCGTTGCCGCGTCGGTCAAAGACCTTGTCGATCGGAGTGGGCGGGCACCACATACCTCCCGAGGCGAGCGTCGCGGCCACGTTGGAAAGCTCCAGAGCGTTGGTCTCGAAAGGACCCAGGGTGAACGAACCGATGTTCCCGCGCTTGATGTAGTCGGCCAGGCTCTCTTCGCTCTTGGGCACGTACTCACGCGCGCTGCCCGGTTCGGCGTACGAACGCAATCCCAGGCGCACCGCGATGTCGACGGTGGGTGCGACACCAACATGCTGGATCAGTTTCGCGAAAGCGGTGTTGGGGGAGAGCGCCAACGCATCGGTCATGTTCATGGGGCTGCGATAGCCGCCGGCGTTCTTCACGCACCACGTCTTAGGGGGGCACCCCGGCGTGTTGCTGTCACCGAGTCCTGCGGCTGCGAAGGTCACAGGCACATCGAGCAGTGCGTTCATGCCGACCCCCTTCTCGAGGGCCGCAGCACTGGTGAAAATCTTGAAGATCGAGCCGGCGCCGTCACCGACGAGTGAGAACGGTTGCGGCTGGACGGTCTGGCCCGCGTCCAGCTTGAGTCCATAACTGCGGTTGTCACCCATCGCGAGCACCCGATGGGAATCCTTGCCGGGCCTCACGACGCTCATGACGCTGGCAACGCTGTCCAGGGTGGGACTCGCGACAGCGTTGATCGCACGTTTGACGCTGTCCTGCACTCGCGGATCAAGGGTCGTCTTGATCAGGTAGCCATTGCGTGCGATCTCTTCTTTACTGATGCCTGCACGGGCCAGAAAGTCCAACGCGTACTCGCAGAAAAAGGCCCGGTCCCCCGCGGCGATGCAGCCCTGCGGTACCGAAGCGGGCCGCGGCAGCACTCCCAGCGGTTTCTCCTTGGCCGCACGCAACTCGTCGGCGTACTGCGGGAGATTGCCGATCATGCTGTCGAGCACGATGTTTCGGCGTTCGAGAGCACCCTTAGGATTGGTGTACGGGTTCAGCGCGCTCGTGGACTGCACCAGACCGGCCAGCAGAGCGGACTGTTGCCAGTTCAGGTCGGCGGCGTTGACACCGAAATAGGTGCGCGCCGCATCCTGGATCCCGTAGGAGCCGTTGCCGAATGGGATGAGGTTCAGGTAACGCGCGAGGATCTCGGGCTTGCTCAGCGCGGCATCCAGTGCCAGTGCCATCCGGATCTCACGCAACTTCCGCGCCGGCGTGGTAGCCACCGCGGCTCGGCGCTGCGCATCGGTTTCCGCAGTGACCAACAGATTGAAGTTCTTCACGTACTGCTGCTCGATCGTCGACCCGCCCCGGGTGTCGACAGCGCCCTTGAGGTAGCCGGCGAGACCGGTGAGCGTGCCCTGAATATCCACGCCGTTGTGTTCGGCGAAGCGCCTGTCCTCGATCGAGACGATCGCCAGTTTCATGGTGTCGGCGATGCGCTCGGACGGCACCTGGAAGCGCCGCTGGACGTAGATCCAGGCGATGGTGTTTCCCGCCGCGTCGACCATCGTCGACACCGCGGGAACGTCCCCTCCGATCACGTCGGCTGAGCCCTCTGTCACCGACTCCGACGCGTAGTTGCTCGCCACGCCGATGCCGCCGACCACCGGGAACAGCAACGCTGCGGTCAGCACGCCCGCCAGCAGGCAGAACAACGCCAGCCTCACCACCGCGGGCTTGGCCGGGGGGTACTGCTCCGACATGGCGCTCACACTAGGCGAATCCAGGCGAGGCGAATCCACGCGATGCGAATCACGGCTGCTCGATCAGCGGCCGGCGACCACGACGATCCCGTCGTCGTCACTGAACACCGACTCGCCAGGCCCGAAGTCCACCCCGCCGAAACTGACCACACAGTTACGCTCCCCCGCTCCGGTCTTGGCGCTCTTGCGTGGGTTGGTCCCCAACGCCTTGATGCCGATGTCGAGCGTGCGCAGGGTCGCGGCGTCACGCACCGCCCCGCAGATGATGAGGCCGGACCACCCGCTCACCCGGGCCAGTTCCGCGATCACGTCGCCAACCAGAGCGCTGTGCAGCGAACCGCCCCCGTCGACCACCAGGACGCGGCCATCCCCGGGCTCGGAGAGCATGGACTTCAGCAGGGCGTTGTCTTCGAAACACCGGACGGTACTGATCGGCCCGGCGAACTGCGTCCGTGCCCCGAACTGCCGGAACTGCAGATCACAGCTGCGGACCTGATCGCCGATGGCATCGACGAGGTCAGCGGTCGGGCGAAAATCAACCCTCATCGCTGTCTTCGCCCCGGCGCCGCAGGCGCCGGATCAGAAGGACCGCGAGTACCGCGGCGAGGCCGATCATCAGCCGAACCCGCGACGAGTTGTCACTGCGTTGGGCATCGCTTCGCGGCACCGGCGGCGGCGATGGTCGCGACACCGGCACCGAGGAGGACCCACCGGTCAACGCGGCGTGCGCGGGAGGCGGTTCGATTGCCGGTGCCGGGGTTCGCGCCTCCAGTGCCGGCGGTGGTGTCGGCGTCTTCGTCGCGGACGTCTTCTTGGCGGGGGCCTTCTTGGCAGCACCTTTTGCCGCCGCCTTCTTGCCGGCACCCTTTGCCGGAGCCCCCTTCGCGGGCACCTTCTTGGCCGCCTTGGCCGGGGGCCTCGGGACAGCCGGCTGGCTCGGGTCGGGTCCCGGCTGCGCCGGACCGTTCGGCTCTGTCATCTGACAACTCCTTCAGCTGGGGTCGGCTGGTGGTCCGGGGCGCGCCTGTCGCGGATCATCATGCCAGCGTGTTCCTCACTTCCGGCGACGAAGTGTCCAGATAGCAACCGCACCGACGAGCGCCACAGCGCCAGCGGCGAACGGCCACAACGGGATTGATTGCGGCGGGGATGCGGGGGCGGCGGAGGGACCGGGTGTCGCGGTGGTGGAGGTCGTCAGGGTGAACGACCACGAACCCGAAACCACATGCCCGTCGGCCGACGTCACCCGGTAGTTCACCGTGTACCTGCCTGAGGGGCCGAGCGGCCGCAGGGCGACGCCCACCACGGGGCCGCGGACTTCGGCATCCCCCTGCGACCAGAGGTTGCCGTCCGGGCCGACGACGGTCATCGCCGCGAAGGCGGGTTGCAGATCCTCGTTGAACGTCGCGCTGACCCGGCCGGGTCCGGCGCTCAGGGCTGCCTCCGACGGGGGATCGGAAGCGATCAGCACCGTGTGGGCCGAGGCGGCGGGCATCCCGAAGCTTGCGCCGGCGGTCACCGCGAGGGCCATCGCCATGAGAAGCACAGCCAGCCGCCAGCCGGTCCTCATGTCAGAGGACCCCGAGCCGGGCCATCAGGTCGGCCTCGATGCCGTCGAGTTGATCGGCGATGGAGTGCTGGGCGGAGCGGCGCCGGGATCCGGGCATGTTCTCCGCGGCGGTGACGGCGGCGGACAGCGCGATGAGGCGATCGGTCATCGCCGCCACGAACGCCTTGGTCTCTGAGTCCCTGGGCTTGTTCGCGGCTACCTTCCGCAACGAACTCTCAGCGCCGGCGATGCGCGCCGACAGGCGGCCACCAGGTCCGGAGAACTGGCCGAGAGCGGTCAGCGGCACCCCCAGGCGGTCGGCACGGCGTTCGTCGACGACGCCGCGGGCGGCGACCGCGACACGGTAGGCGACGGGCACCACCACCGGAGCGACCAGCCGGGACACCGCCAGCAGGCGGCGCACCCGGCGCGGGGAGAGCAGTCTGCCCTCACGCGCCGTGCGCAACTGGGCTTCGGCGACTTTCACCGCCGCCCTGTCGGCGTCACGCTGCGCCGTCAACTGCGCCTTGATCGCCTTCTCCTCGGTGCGTTCGACCGACTTGATGCGCTTGGCCTCGTTCTTGGCGGCCAGCTTGGCTTCCAGCTTGGCGCGGGCCTTGAGAGCGCGGGCCTCGGCACGGCGGGTGGCTCGGCTCTTGCGCTTCCTGACAAGACCCATCGCGGCTGCCTCCCGGGGTATCGGCGATCAGCGAGGAGGGCTCGCGATCCGTGCGCCTGAAACCATATCCCGCGGACGCAACGCGCGATTGCGCGACCTGCGGATATGCCACAATCAGTGGGGTATCCGCAGACCGCGCCCACCCGGCGGCGCCCGACGATTCGAGGACGTTCTCCCGTGACCCGTCGACGCGTCCTGGCGATGAGCTGGTCGGTCGTGATCGCCGTCCTGCATGCCGGGGTGGGGATCGCGAGCGCCACGCCCGCGGGCGCTGAGCCCAGCGCGCCGGGGTCCGAGTCGGCCGCTGACACGGCGCCGACGCGGGGGAACCCTGCCGGGCGCTCCGACGAGCACCCGCGTCAGGCCCCTGCCCGGGCGTCCTGGCAGCGGCCGCCAACAGACCGCCGGATCGGCATGGCACCCACTCTCGCCGACGGCACCCAGCCCACCCGGGGTTCGGCGGCGGTGCCCGACCAGCCCGAGCACCCCGAACACTGGGAGCACTGGGAGCACCCCGATCACTGGGAACACTGGGACTGCCACTGGCCGGTATGGCCGCCGGTGCCCTTGCCCGATGTTGCGCCGGTGGACGGTCTCGGCGCGGGAGGGGGCGGCAACGGCTTGATCCTCGTCGCCGCCGTCGCGCTCCGCCCACCCACGATCCCCGCTCCCCCGACGGCGCTCGGCGCGGCCACCAACCGGAACCTGACCGGCCTCACCGCCGCCGAACCGCCGCCCGCGGCCGCCCCGGCCGCGGCGGCATCCGAGGGACGGCCGCTCGGCGGCCCGTTCCCCCCGCCTCCGCCACCGGGCACCGCGGCAGCGTCCACTCCCCCGGCTGCGCCACCGGCGCCGGCTGCGGTCCCAGCCGCGGCCTCGGCCGAAGCGCCGAAAGCCGTTGCACCCCAGCTGATCCCGCTGAGGGTCGGATACCCCGACTATCTCAAAGACGCCACGTGGCCTCAGATCGCAGCGCTGGCCCTCACCGGAGCGGCCGGACTTGCGGCACTAGCCGGAGCCGGCGGTTTCGTCGGATACCGTCAGGCGAAGGCGGGCTTCGCGCTGCGTGCAGCGGGAACGGCGCGGTTCCTGTCATGACGGTGAGCTCGACGACGGGAGTGGGGTAGATGCCAGCCGCACGACGGGTCACCAAAGCGGTCAACGATGTCCTCGACCTGGCACCCGCACAGGGCGTCGTCTCGCTGGACCGGTTGGTCGCCGCAGTCGGCACCCACCGGGGGCGGCCCATCGACGTCAGCTCCGCCGAGCTGCCCCCGGGGGTCTCCGGGCAGTGGCGGCAGTACGCCGACCGCGACGAGTTCCTCATCCAGCGGGGACTGCCCACCGCGGAGCGCACCCTGGCGCACGAACTGGGCCACCTGGTTCTCGGCCACGACGGGATGCTGGTCACCGAACTCGCGCGCGAGGAAGCCGAACTGGCCAGCGACGACCTGATCAGCTACATGCTCAATCAACGCACCGGATGCATGGGACCCGCCGGCGAGGAGGCTGAGCAGGAGGCCGAGGACTTCGCCGCCTTGCTGCTCTACCGTCTCGGACGGCTGCCGAGCGACCGCGCCTCCATCGTGGCCGTGCGGCTCGGCGAGGCGTTCGGGTGATCGTCTGGGTCATCGCCGGCCTGCTGGCGCTGGGCACCGGCCTGCGGATCGGGTGGGCGCTGGTGAACCGGCAGTCGGTGGTCAGCAGTTCGATGATCGTGGCGCTGGGGAGTCTGGCCGTGCTGGCCGCGCTCAACTGGCCGCCGCTGACCCTGCTGGTGGACACCGCAGTGGGATGGCCCAATATCTCCATCGCGATGAGCCAGGTGGCGCTGGTCGCCTCGGCGGCAGGCAGTTGCGTGATGATCACCTCCGTCGCCGCAACCCGCGCACCCGCCGCGGCGCGGCGCATGGCGATCATCCAGTACTGGATCGCTTTCGTCATCGCCGCGGTGGCGGTGGCGCTGTTTCTCACCGCCGAGCGTCAGCCGGAGATGTCGCCCTCCGAATACCTCGCGCGCAACCTCAGCTCCAGCGGCACGTGGCTGGTGCCTCTGCTGTACGTCCTACTCGCCATGACTCTTGTGTCATGGGTCGGCATCCGGCTGTCCAACCCGAGTCGCCGCGGGCGTGCGCTGCTGCTGTTCAGCATCGGAACGGCGCTCATCGTCGCGACGAGCGCGTTCTTCCTGATCCGGGCGGTCAGCGGCACACCCCTGGTCGGAGTGGGGACGGCCGCCACTCTGCTGCTGTGCGCGCTGGCCGTGGTGGCCGCCGGCTCGCTGCTGCCGTCCGTGGAGGACTGGGTGGGGGCACGCCGGGAGCTTCGCCTCATCGAGCCGCTGATGCGGGAGATGGAGCGGCGCCAGCCCGACGTGGGCATCGGCGTCCGCCCCCGCGGTCCACTGGTGTTCCGCGTCGCCGAACGGCTCTCCACGATCTCCGACGCGCTGTATCTGGAGGCCATCAACGCACAGACGAAGGACAACGGTGGGCACGACGACACCGAGCCGACCGGGGTGAGCGCACCGGAGCAGGCCCGCCGGGTGGCCGCGTGGGTGCACGCCGGGCCGGATCGCCTCGCTGAGGAGTTTCCGGGACGCGGTTGGCTGCGCCAGCCCGAGAGCTGTTCGGATCGAGAGTGGATTCTCGAAATCGCTCGTCAGTACCGGTTGCTGACGCTGACACCCGAGAACGGCGACACACGCAACGTCGCCGGCGCCCGGGGCGGCCCGGCGGCTGGCTAACTCTCGAGCTGTTCGGATCGCCGCAGTTCGTCGACAGTCTCGACGACGCGCTGCTGGGCTTCCGGGGAGAGCCCCACGGTGCGGGCGGCGATGCGACGCACGCCCTCATCGCGCATATTGGCCAGCCAGACCAGTTCGCGATCCATCTTCTCGTAGTACTCGTCGTCAGTGAAGTACTCCGGCTTGATCCTGAAGAAGTTAGCAAGCGCAGTCATCGTTGCCGAGGAGGGATTCGTACGGTTGCCGGAACGCAGCTGGGACAGGTAGGGGGCGGACATCGTGATGCCCTCCGACTTCAGGGCCGCGATGACTTCCGCAGACGTGTGGGGACCGCGACCGGGCGGGTAGACCGTTTCGAACAAACGGTTCAATCGCGCCGCGAACGTCGTGCTCATCGTGTTTCCTCCCGCTGACAGCCTTGAGCTCTCATCATTCCAGTGTATTTGCTGGATCAGCGTAACTGCAGTAATGGACACAACCAAGTGCAAACACGAAAAGAAACGACGGCGGCGACTAATTCGTTGGCTCGAAAACACCTTCTGCGCCGCGGCCAGGAGGCGATTTTCCGCCCAAACCTGTGAGTTTCCCCTGTTCAGAAACCGGCAGGCGGTCTAGTTGTCGCAGATTACTTGACCTTCTGGCCGGTGCTCAATGAGATTTGCGCGAGCACAATTTGGCAACTGTGAATCCGCTGATATTTTGCTTAGAAAAAATTAGCTGAAGCGGATCTGTGGTGATCGGCGGTCGGATCAGGCAGCCAGCAGCATGGCCAGGATCGCCGTATCGGGATGGCTGATGGGGTCCACACCGACGCGACTGACCATGCCGGTCACCGTGCCGTCGGCCTCGGCCTCCACCCACGCGGCCCGGTGCTCGAGGCCCAGGTGCGGCAACCCCGGCAGCAGCACGCACCCGGAGGCGGCGCCGGTGCACTCGGGCAGCGACGGCGTGGTCTCCGAGGGCGGGTGGAGCATCAGCAGCGCCGGCGGCTGCCTCTCGGCGAAGTGGCCCGGACCGACCGCGCCGTCACCGACAACAGTGCCCTCTGCAAGGACAAGCCCGACCGTACCCGGCTGCGGCTTCTCGGGGAGTTCCTCGCGGGCGCCGAAGATCGTTGTGGTGGAGAGCAATCCGGGAACCGAGGCGACGCGTACCGCGACCATCAGCAGCTGTGCCCATTCCTTCGTCGAATTCGGCCATCGGCCGCAGACAACGAATCCCTTCAGCGATCCCCGCGCGTGGAAGGGAGCCACCTCCACAGCGGGCCCCTGGCTGCTCTCCATCTGGCCTCCGCGATACGACAGCGGTCCGGACGGCCCCAGCATGGGCCATGCGATACCCGCACGCAACAGGACACGAGGGTTTTGGACCCGGGAAACCCGGGTGCGGCCAAAGAGCAGGGCTCAGCCGAAGATCAGTCCAGAGGTCTTCGAGGTCGCCGCGGCGTGGCGCTTCTGGACGTCATCCCAGTTCACCACGTTCCAGAAAGCTTTGACGTAATCGGCCTTGACGTTCTTGTACTGCAGATAGAACGCGTGCTCCCACATATCGACCTGCAGAAGCGGGATGATGCCCAGCGGAACGTTGGCCTGCTGGTCGTACAGCTGGAACGTGAGCAGCTTGTCGCCGAGACTGTCATAACCCAGCACCGCCCATCCCGATCCCTGCAGCCCGTTGGCGGCTGCGGTGAACTGGGCGCGGAACTTGTCGAAGGACCCGAACGCATCGTCGATCGCTGCGGCCAGTTCGCCGGTCGGCTTGTCACCGCCGTTGGGGGACAGGTTCTTCCACCAGATGGAGTGATTGACATGGCCGCCGAGGTGGAACGCCAGGTTCTTCTCGTTGAGGAAGATCGCCGCGTGGTCGTCGCTTGCCCGGGCCTCCTCGAGCTTGGCAACGGCAGCGTTCACGCCGGCGACATAGGCGGCATGGTGCTTGCTGTGATGCAACTCGTTGATCTGGCCGGAGATGTGCGGCTCCAGTGCGCCGTAGTCCCAGTCCAGGTCCGGCAGGGTGTAGTCAGCCACGGATTTCCTTCCTCACGGTCTTCCAACCACGACGGCGTCCTCTAGACACGACGTCATCCGACAGCAACAGTGTTGCACCACCGCGGATCCCGCGGGGCCGGACCCCGCCAAGCAGCGGATCAGAACCAGACGATCAGCGCGAGGACACCCAGCAGCACCAACGCGATGGCACCCGCGCGGACCGCGGCGAGTGTGTAGGACCGACTCCACGCGGACGCACACGAATTCCAGGGCAACTCCCGGGCGGAGCCCGAGTCGAACGACGGAGATGTCATGGCAGCGTCCCGACTGTTCGTCGAGGGCAGTGAATTGAGTCACAGCCCGTTGGTGACCGCGATCATAGCCCTCGGGACTCGGAGGTTTCAAAGTCACGGCAGCAGGGAAGTCCGCGGGGCAAGGGCCCCCGCCGGGACCTCGCGCGCGGCGTGTCACCCGGCGAGTCGCCGGCGTTGACAGACCTGTTAGCCGGTCGAGGCACTTCGCTCGGAGGGTGGCCGGGATGTTGATCAAGCTGGGTCGCCGCGCCGTTGTTATCCACAGGTTCCGGCTGACTGACGGCCCGATGCGCGCTGAATAGCGCCCAGTTCGCCGTAGAGCTGTGGACAGACTTGTGGAAACTGTGGATAGCAGCGGGATTGCTGCGGTTCCAGGGGGCGCAAACTGCACCGCGTGCCATAAAACCTTCCCGCGGCAGCCGCGATCAGGCCGATGCGGGCCGGCCCGTCGCACGGCCGCCGTGACTAGTCTGGACCGGTGATCCAGGTCTGTTCACGCTGCGCGACGCGGTGGAATGTGCGTGACCACCAGCGGGCCTGGTGTCCCCGGTGTCGCGGGCAGTTACTCGCCCCGACCGAACCGCAGCTCGGCCACCCGACGAGTCGGCCGCCCAACCATCCCCCCGGACACCCGTTGCAGCCCGGCGCCACTCGGTTGCCGAGCGGATTCCGGTGGATCGCGGTCCGCCCGGGACCCCCGCCTCCGCCGAGGCGCCGCCCACGGCCACTGGGCCCCACCCCCCGCTATCGCTCGATCCCGCGCTGGGGGCTTGTCGATCATGGACCGCCCCCGCCACCCGGGCGGGACCAGACCCGCCGGACCCCGTCCGATTCGACTCTGCGCGCCACCCTGTTCGCGGCCGCGGCCGTTTTCGCCGTCGCCGCGGCAGCCCACGTTCTGCGCTATCTGTTGCTGCTGATCAACCGCAACACCCTGCTGCACCCGCTGCTGGCCAACGGCGTTCTGCTGATGGGCGTGCTCGCGAGCCTCGCGGCCATCGCGGCCGTGATCGGCGCCGCGGTGGTGGCGACGTCATGGCTCATCGGCAGGCGCGCGCGGGTCTTCGCACTCACCGCTCAACCCGACCCCCGGCCGGAGTGGGCGTTGTGGGCCGGATGCATGGTCCCGGTGATCAATCTGGTCTGGGCTCCGGTGTTCGTGATCGAGCTCGCCCGGGCCGAACACGCCCGATCCCGATTGCAGACCCCGATCACGACCTGGTGGATCGCCTGGATCTTCTCGACGGCGATCTCCGGCTGGGCCATTTGGACCAGTTCGGCCACCGAGCCGCAGGCGGTGGCCGACAACACAGTCACGGTGATCATCGCCTACCTGGCCGGCCTCGCAACCGTGCTGCTGCTACTGCGCGTGGTGGACGGTTTCATCCGCAAACCGATCGCCCGCCCGGCCCATCGCTGGGTGATCGCCGGCGGGCAACCGGTGCAGGAGGAGCGGCACGGACCTGCGGCGGAAGCGGACCAAACCAGCGAATCCCGTGATGCGGTTGAGTCCGGGGACCGCGAACCGGCAGCATAGAGCCATGTCGCCGGCCGACGCCGCCCCTGCGGACCACCCCTTCGTGGTGGCGCACCGCGGTGCCTCGGCTGAGCGTCCCGAGCACACCCTCGCGGCCTACGAATTGGCCCTCATCGAGGGAGCCGACGGCGTGGAGTGCGATGTGCGCCTTACCCGCGACGGGCATCTGGTCTGCCTGCACGACCGGCGAATAGACCGGACCTCCACCGGCACCGGACTGGTCAGCGAGATGACGCTGGCCCAACTTCGGCGGCTGGACTTCGGTGCCTGGCACCCCAGGGGCGCCTCCGAGGGGAGTTCCGCCGACACCGGACTGCTGACACTGGATGAGCTCGTCCGGCTGGTACTGGATTGGAACCGGCCGGTGAAACTGTTCATCGAGACCAAGCATCCGGTTCGGTACGGCGCCCTGGTGGAGAGCAGGGTTCTCGCCCTGCTGCACCGCTACGGCATCGCGTCGCCGGCCTCAGCGGACCTCTCCCGCGCGGTGGTGATGTCCTTCTCGGCTGCCGCGGTATGGCGCATCCGCAGGGCCGCGCCCATGCTGCCGACCGTCCTGCTCGGGGAGACATCGCGATACCTCGGTGGCGGTGCCGCCACCACCGTCGGCGCCACCGCGGTCGGCCCCTCGATCGCGACTCTGCGCGAGCATCCGGAACTCGTGGACCGCGCCGCCGCGCAGGGCCGCGCCATGTACTGCTGGACCGTCGACCACTACGAGGACATCGAGTTCTGCCGCGACCTCGGCGTCGGCTGGATCGCCACCAACCACCCCGGCCGGACGAAGGCCTGGCTTCAGAACGGACTCACCGGCGCGGGCCGCGACTGACGTCACGGCTGGCCGTCGATCACCTGCTGCGGGATCGCCGAGTCGGTGCGCAGGGCATCGAAAAGGGCGCCGGCCGCCTGCGAGTCCCACACCACCACCGCGCCGGACTCGTTGCCGGTGAACTCCCCTATGGGCACCGTCACCGTGGTGGCCTGGCCGTGCAGGGACCACCCCAGCCGGCCGAGGTCCCACACGTGAGTGTCGGTGTCCACGCTCAGCGAACTCATCACCGCCCGCGGGACCGAGTACCACCGCCACGGGTTGATCCACGTCGACGGCGAGGTGGCGCTACCAAGCATCGCGGAGACGAACTCGCGCTGATGCAACATCCGGTCCAGGTCGGCGCGCGGTGTCGCCCGGCTGCGCACGTATCCCAGTGCGCTGGCGCCGTTCATACGCTGGCACCCGCCGGGGAGGTCGATACCGGCGAGAGGATCGTTGATCGGTTCGGTCAGGCACAGCTGCACTCCACCGAGAGCGTCGACGATGTCATCGAATCCGGCGAATCCGATCTCCGCGTAGTGGTCGATGCGCAGTCCGGTTGCGAGCTCGACCGTCTGGGTCAACAGCGGCGCACCGCCCTCGGCGAAGGCGGCGTTGACTTTGTCCATCCCCCAGCCGGGAATCTCGACGTAGGAGTCCCGCGGAATCGACACCATTGTCGTGGGCTCCGCGGAGATGAACCCCGGTATGTGGACCAGCAGGATGGTGTCGGTCCGTCCGCTGCCGAGATCCCCACCCGTGGACAACTCCGCCTGCTGCTCGGGGGTCAGATCGCCGCGGCTGTCCGTGCCGACCAGCAGCCAGTTCGTTCCGCTGCCGCCGGCGGGGCGGTCCTGGTAATCGGTCAGGGCCGCCACTCGACGCAGACCGGTGTCGACCCAGACCGCCACACCCACTGAGGCGATGACGATGATCGTCCCGAAAGCTATGAGGGACATCAGGATTCGGCGAAAAACACCCCTGCCTCGCCGCGCCGTCGCTCGAAGTGAGCGCTCAGCGGGGGCTCGCCGGGTCCGCGGCGGACGGGTCGTGGTGCGGCCTTGCGAGACACTCTGGGGTGCACGCGGGGGGGCACTCGGGGGGACACGCGGCGGAACGCGAGACGGAGGCGTCCTTGGCGGCGGGATTGCGCTGGGCCGCTGCGGTGGTGCGGGCCGCTGCGGAGGCAGGTGCCTCGGTGCGGCCGGCCGGTGGTCAGGTGCGGGCTGGCGCACCGCCTGGCGGCGCGGGTCCCGGTGAATGAACTCCGGCGGTTCCGCGTCCGGCCGGTCTACCACCCGCGGAATCCGCTCGGTCGGCGGGTCCGCGGGCGGCCTCCGGTAGTGGCTCACTAGGTCAATTTACGTGGCGCGGGACGGCTTTCCGCTCAGCCGCCGTCACCGCAGCCAGCCGAGGCGCCCCGCCAGCAGTGCGTAGCCGACGAACGCCACCGTGTTGATCACGCCGTGCGCGATCACCAGCGGCCACAACCGACCGGTGCGGCACCACGCGTAACCGAACACCAGACCCATCAACATGTTGCCCAGGCCGGCGCCGAAACCCTGATACAGGTGGTACACGCCGCGCAGCGCACCGGAGATCAACACCGCCCTGGGCGGGCTGAATCCGAGTTGCCGCAACCGGGTGATGAGGTAGCCCACCACGACCACCTCTTCGGCGAAGCTGTTGGCGAACGCGGACAACACCAGGACCGGGATGCGCCACCAGGAGTCGTGCAACGCCGAGGGTTCGACGTCGGCGTTGACCCCCAGTGCCCGGCCGGCGAGATACAACAGCAGGCCGGGCACGCCGATGAGAGCCGCCAAACCCAGACCGCCCAGCACATCCGGTCGCCACCGCAGCCGCCCGAGGCCGATGCCGGAGGGACGGATGCCGGTCCGCGATAGCAGGTAGAGACCCAACAGTCCCCAGGCCAGGAGTTGGCCGATATAGGCCAGGTTGAGTCCGAGGTTCACCACGTCGTAGCGGGACTGATCCGGGTTGAGCCGGACCCGGTGGGCGGGAAGCCCGGATAGCACCGCGTCGGCCAGTCGCAGCACGGCGACGACGGCGCTGACCCCGAAGGTGACGGCCAGCATGACGGCCACCTCGATACGCATTTCGCGCCGGTCGGCGTCGGCCGCGTCACCGGGGCTGGCGCTCACAACCGCCACCGTATCCGCGGGGATATACCGATACTGTTGGAGCGTGACCCGTGTCGCCTACCTCGGACCGGAGGGGACGTTCACCGAGGCGGCGTTGCTGAAGATGGCGGCCGCCGCGGTGGTTCCTGCGCCTACCGGACACACCGAACCCCTTGATCCGGTCGCGGCCGAGAGCACCCCGGCCGCCCTCGAGGCCGTCCGGTCCGGGGCCGCCGAGTACGCATGCGTGCCGATCGAGAACTCGATCGACGGCAGCGTGCTGCCCACACTGGACAGCCTTGCGACAGGCTCGCCCCTGCAGGTCTACGCCGAGCTGACACTCGATGTGACGTTCAGCATCGCGACCCGCCCCGGTGTCGCGCCCGCTGATGTTCGCACGGTCGCAGCGTTTCCGGTCGCCGCGGCCCAGGTGCGGCACTGGCTCGCCGAGCACCTCCCCGGCGTCGAGGTGGTGGCGGCCAATTCGAATGCGGCCGCCGCATGCGACGTGGCCGAGGGTCGGTGCGACGCCGCGGTGACGACAGCACTGGCCACCCGCCGCTACGGCCTCACCGCACTCGCCGAGGGCATCGTCGACGAACCGAACGCCCGCACCCGGTTCGTCCTCGTCGGCCGGCCCGGTCCTCCCCCATCCCGCACCGGCGCCGACCGGACGTCCGTGGTGCTGCGCGTCGACAATTCGCCGGGGGCGCTGGTGAGTGCGATGAGCGAATTCGGCATCCGCGATATCGACCTGACCCGCGTCGAATCACGGCCCACCAGAACAGAACTCGGCACCTACGTATTCTTCCTGGACTGCGTGGGACATATCGACGACCTCGCGGTTGCCGAAGCGCTCAAGGCGTTGCACCGCCGGTGTCTCGACGTGCGATACCTGGGGTCGTGGCCCACCGGAGCCGCGGCGGGAGCGCTACCCCCGGCACTCGACGAGGCGGACGAGTGGTTGACGCGGCTGCGGCGGGGAGGCCGATGAGCGGCCGGCTCGTCCTGGTCCGGCACGGCCAGTCGCACGGCAACGTCGAACGCCGGCTCGATACCAGACCGCCGGGCGCTGAACTCACCGATCTGGGACGCGAACAGGCGCGGGCTTTCGCCCGCAACCGGGTTGTGCCGCCGCGTCTACTGCTGCACTCGGTGGCGCATCGCGCGGCGCAGACGGCCGCCGAGATCGGCCGCGAAACCTCGCTGCGTGCATTGGAACTGGAGGGAATCCACGAGGTTCAGGCCGGTGATCTCGAGAACCGGCACGACGACGAGGCCATCGCGACGTTCAAGGCCACCTACCAGCGCTGGCATGAGGGCGACCTCGCTGCGGCCATGCCCGGCGGCGAGAGCGGCGCCGAGGTGCTCGATAGGTATCTGCCGGTGGTGGCCGACGTGCGGTTGCGCTATCTCGACGATCCGGAGTTCTCGGGCGACATCGTCATGGTGAGCCACGGGGCGGCGATCCGGTTGACCGCGGCGGTGCTTGCGGGGGTTCGGAGCAGTTTCGCCCTCGAGCACCATCTGTCCAACACCGAAGCCGTCACACTGATCCCGATCAACGACGGTGGATGGAGTTGCGTGCAGTGGGGTGCGATCTCCCCGCCGTCGAATCCCGACGTCGACATCGACCCGGTCGCCGACGCCCTGGAAGCGGCAGACCCCATGGGCTGATGCGCCGGGCCTGAACCGGTCGGTACGTCAGACCGCCAGCCGTCGGGCGTCGTCGCCGCCGCATTCACAACCGATCGCCTCGCAGTCCACGGTCAGCGAATGCAACAGGATCTCGGCGTGCGTGCACTGCGATTCGGTGCATTGACCGCGACGGCCCGGATGCCGGATCAGGGTTCCGTGGCAGTGCGGACTGCCGGCTCGGCATTCGCGGCACTGAGCACCCACGCCCACTTTCCTAGCACCGCTTCGCGGCTGCTTGCCGACGCCGCGCCGGGTCGATCCGCCGCGTCGGCCGACCGGCGTACAATTGAGATCAGAGGCCCGTACGGGCACAGAAAGTAGGAAACGAAAATCATGTTGTCAGATCGTGTGACCCGGCGGATCGCGCTGGTGGCCGGAGCCGCCGCTCTGGTCGGAATGGGTGCGTTGACGGCCTGCAGTTCCGACACCAAGGACAAGCCTGCCGAGACCAAGGCCCCGTCCTCACCGCAGAGCAGTGCCCCCGCTCCGGAGCCGACTGAGAAGAAGGTGGGTCCGGGCGGCAACAACTCGTTCTCGCCGACCGTCACCGCACGTCCGGCGCCGACCGCGCTGCCGGGCAACGTCATCACCGGTAGCTGAACAAACCCTCCGAATCGGCTGGGGTTGAGGCGCGAAAGCGCTTCAGCCCCAGCCGAGTTCGTGGAGGCGGTCGTCGTCGATACCGAAGTGGTGGGCGACCTCATGGATGACCGTGACGGCCACCTCTCGCACGACCTCCTCGTCGGTGTCGCAGATCTCCAGAACGCTCTCCCGAAAGATCGTGATGGCGTCCGGCAGTTCTCCGGAATAGCTCGAGTCTCGTTCGGTGAGCGCGATCCCCTGGTAGACACCGAGTAATTCGGGGTCCTCGGGATCGCGGGCCTCGATCAGGATGACGACGTTGTCCATTCCTTGGGCGAGTTCCGGCGGTATCAGGTCCAGCGCATCGGAGACCAGTTCCTCGAACCGCTCCGGGCTCATCGGGACCGGCACTAGCCGGGCGGCAGCGGGATGTTGAGCCGCTCCTCCGGGATGGCCGGCGGGGGGATCGGCGGCTGTCCGTTGATCAGCAGCGGTCCCTTGGCGCTGTTGATCAACGTGGCCCATCCGCCGTTACCCAGCGTCGCGCCGATGCTGCAGGAGACCTGGCGGCTACCGGCGTTCCAGCTCGGCAGCGACACCGTGCTGTAGATGAGGGTGAGCGTGGTGTCACGCAACTGAACCGGCGCGAGATAGGCGTCGGTCATCCGGGTGCAGGCGTCCTTGATGAAGGCGTCCTGGTCGGGCTCGGGCGGCAGGCCGCCGGGGAACGGTTCGACCAGGTTCACCGCACCGGTGACCTCCATGGCGTGTGGGGCCGAGCAGTCCGCGGGAGTGTCGGTCGGCTGATTCGTCGCCGGGTCGATACCCAGGCAGGTGCCGGCGGGCCACACTTTGGACTGATCGAGATCGGCGACCCTGCCGGTGAACACCAGCTGCTGGTTACCGGGACCGGGCAGTTGCAGTCCGCAGAGCATCCGGCGTTCGCCGGACTGCTTCCAGGCCCTGTCGCCCGCCCACAGCAGACTGATGCTGAATCGGCTGTTCGGGTCGTAGCGGGTCGCCAGGTAACGCTCGACGGCAGGTTCACACTGTTCAAGGCTGATCTGCTGAATGCGGGCCACCGACGGCGGCGCGGCATCCGGCCCGTACTCGCTGCCCGGGTAGGTCCGCATATCGACGGTGTCGGCGACCTCGAACCGGTGCTCGCCGGCGCAGTCCACGATGGTCGCCGCGTCCGGCGCGTTATCCGGCCAGTTCAGGCAATCGCCGGGCTTGGCGTCGGCGAAAGTCCGGTTCGCCGCGGCACTCGGACGCTCGGCAGCGACATAGGCGCTCAACGGTCCCCTGCCGCCCACCGGCAACGCCGTCACCACGCCCGCGATCAGCAGGCCGCCCAGCGCGGTCAACAGCAGTGCGCGCCGCGTCGTCGTGGCGTGCAGCGCACCGAAGGGACCGGGGGCCCCTTCGGATTCGGTGTGCCCGACCCCACGCTCTTCGTGCTGCAGCATCGCCGCCCATTGTGTCAGGTCTGATCCGCGGGATGACAAGTGCTCCGCATCGACCTGCGGGGAGCCGCACCAGCGGCGAGCCACGGGGAGCCGACCCAGCGGCCGCACCAGTCAGCCGCAGTAGGGTGCAGAGCGTGATCGACCTGAAGCTGGTGCGGGAGAACCCCGACGCGGTGCGCCAGTCACAGCAGCGCCGCGGTGAGGATCCGGGGCTGGTGGACGCGTTGATCGCCGCAGACGTCGCACGCCGGGCAGCCGTCTCGGCGGCCGACACCCTGCGTGCCGAGCAGAAGGCCGCCAGCAAGGAAGTCGGGTCCGCCGCGCCCGATCAGCGCCCCGCTCTGCTGGAGGCGGCGAAACGCCTCGCCGCTGAGGTCAAGGCGGCCGAGGCCCGCCAGGCCGACGCGGACGCGACGTTCACCGCTGCGCACACGGCCCTCTCCAACGTCGTCATCGACGGCGTGCCGGCCGGGGGCGAGGACGACTTCGACGTCATCGACGTCACCGGACGGCCGGCGGAGATCGCCGATCCCAAAGACCATCTGGAACTGGGTGAGTCCCTCGGTCTGATCGACACCGAACGGGGCGCGAAGGTGAGCGGAGCGCGGTTCTACTTTCTGACCGGTCGCGGTGCGCTGCTTCAGTTGGGTCTGCTGCAGCTGGCCGTGCGACTGGCCGTCGACAACGGTTTCACCATGATGATCCCGCCGGTGCTGGTGCGGCCCGAGGTGATGGCGGGCACCGGCTTCCTCGGCGCACATGCCGATGAGGTGTACCGGGTCGACTCCGACGACCTCTACCTGGTCGGCACCTCCGAGGTCCCGCTGGCCGGCTACCACGCCGACGAGATCCTCGACCTCACCGCCGGACCTCTGCGATACGCGGGCTGGTCCTCGTGCTTTCGCAGAGAGGCCGGCAGCTACGGCAAGGACACCCGCGGCATCATCCGGGTCCATCAGTTCGACAAGGTGGAGGCGTTCGTCTACTGCCGCCCCGAGGATGCCGAGGCGGAGCACCAGCGTCTGCTCGGCTGGCAGCGTCAGATGCTCGAACTGATCGAAGTGCCCTATCGGGTGATCGACGTCGCGGCCGGCGACCTGGGCTCATCGGCGGCGCGCAAGTACGACTGCGAGGCCTGGGTGCCCACACAGCAGGCCTACCGCGAGTTGACATCCACGTCGAACTGCACGACGTTTCAGGCCCGCCGGCTGGGCACCCGCTACCGCGATGAGAACGGCAAGCCGCAGACCGCCGCGACGCTGAACGGAACGCTGGCGACAACCCGGTGGCTGGTGGCCATCCTGGAGAACCACCAGCAACCGGACGGCACCGTGCGGGTACCCGCGGCCCTGGCCCCGTTCGTCGGCACGGATGTGCTCACTCCGTGATCGAGATGGACCTCGAGGAACTGCGCGGCTGGTTCGGCTTCGGCGTCGCGGGAAACTTCGCGGGCCATCTTGAGCAAGCCGGAGAGGCCGTCGACTTCGAGCGCGTCACCGCCCACCCGAACGCACCGAAGGGCATCTTCCCGTGGTACGCGCCCGGCCATGACAGTTTCCTCGGTGAGTTCCCGCTGTCCCACGATGCGTTGCGGGTACCGGCGGTCAGCGAGGCAGATGGCCCGATCAACCTGCAGATCGAACCTGAGGTCGGTCTGGCGTGCGAGGTCGAGTGGGCAGGCGACACGGTGGCGGCGTTGCGCTGCATCGCGCTCGGGGCGTTCAACGACTGCTCGATACGCCGTCCGGGCGCACCCAAGATCAGCGTGAAGAAGAACTGGGGTCCGGCGTCCAAAGGTGTGGCCGCGGAATTCTTCGAGGTGCACGACCTCACCCCGGACGGCCCGACGGCGTCGCTTCGTCTGATGTGCCACCTGCGCACCGCCGACGGCGTCCATCACGAGTACGGGGTGGACAGCCCGCTACTCGGGTACTCCTACTACGGCGAGGTCCTAATGGACTGGATCGTCGAACGGCTCGCCAATCAGAAAGGTTCGCCCGACACACCGCTGGAGGACGTCGGCGCACTGATGGTGTCATGCGGTCGGCCGGGCACGGTGCTCATCGGTATCGGCGCCACCCGATACACCGCGCTTGGTGAGTCGACCTACCTGCAGCCGGGTGACGAGGCCGTCGTTCGGGTGTACGACACGGGCGGGCCCGACTTCTCGGAACTGCGTCAGCTGGTCTGGGCGGACTAGCCGGGCAGCAGTTCGTCGAACACCGTCAAGAACATCTCGGGATCCTCAGGCGTGAATGCCGGGCTGGGCCAGGTACCCGGGATGTCGAGGGTGACGAGGGTGGACTTCACCGGTCTGCGCACATCGAGCGGGAGCCACCGGCGAAGGTCCGAACTCCCCCAGATCCGCAGCCGCTGCATCCAGATCCCGAGCGGTTCGGCCCGGTAACCCCGGATCGACTGCAGCGGAATCACTTTCGATGTTCCTGACGGAAAGTGATACCGCCGAAGCGTCAGTGCGTGCCGGTCCAGTTGAACCAGACCGTCGTCGTAGAACTGTTGCGGGGGCCGGGTCACATCTGTGTGCAGCGCAGTTCGTGGCCCCCGCTGGTGAGGCACCGGCCGGTCTTCAGGTCCCACTTCCAGCCGTGCAGGTTGCAGGTCAGGGTCGATCCCTCGACGACACCGAACTTCGACAGGTCGGCCTTGAGGTGTGGGCAGCGGCGCTGCACCTCCCAGCCGTCGATGGTGACGGTCGAGGTGTCGTCATGCGCCTCGGCGAACCAGCCGTCCGCGTAGGCGATGCGCTCATCGGTCAGACACTTGAAGAATGTGTACAGGTACTCGTTGTAGCCGCCGACCCGCCATGCCCGGAACCGGGTGGACAGGAAGATGGTGTTGACCCAGTCCGGTTCATCGTCGCGGAGGACGGTGCGCACCAGTTCCGGCGCGATCTCGAATCCGTACCGGAACTTCTCGTCCGGGATCGGTTCGCGCACCGCGCGTTTGGGAAAGTCGAGCACCACAGTCTCCGGGCCCATCTTCAACTCCACCGGGTATCCGATGCCGTCGCAGATCTGGTCGCTCTGCAACATGATCGGCTCGAACTTCGCCCGCAGACCCTCGAGGAGAGGCTCTCCTTCGGCGGGCGCCCAACCCGCCTTTTCCGCGGCCAGCACCGGAGCCATCCGCTGCGCGTAGGCGGCGATATAGTCGGCCTTGCCGGTGGTGAAGATCCGCTGCACCTCGTCGTCGGGAAGTGGATGGGTGAGCGAGATCAACTGCGAGCCCTCGAAGTCTGCCACCGACCCCGGGATCATCAGCAGTCCGCCGGTGTGTCCGTGCGTCCGCATCTGATCCAGGAACACCGCCTGATCGGGAAAGATGTTCGCGGGGTCGCCGTGGTCGTCGTTGAGGTCACGCAACTCCGGGTCCAGAAAACACGGCGGCCCGGCGGACGGAATCACCCAGGTGGCCCCGACGTCGGCGATGTACTGCCGGCACCGGTCCATCCCCCGCTGGCGTTTCTGAGTTCCGAACGCCTCCTTGGCACGCTCCGGCATGTCGTAGACCATCGGGTACCAGATCGCCCCTGAGTACTGGGGCATGTGCACGTCGATGTGGCCGAACTCGGCGAGCATGTCCACGCCCAGCGGGCGCGAATCGTTCATGTTGAACACCGTCGTCGTACCATCGGAGACGACGATGCCGGAGTCGCCGATCGGGCCGTCTGCCGGAGCCCGCAGAGCCACGATCATCACGTCCAGATCACCCTTGGGTCCGCTGACCCGGTGCTTGACCGAATCCTCTGTCTCGAAGAAACGATGGAACCCCAGCTTCTCCAGTTCGCGCTTGAGATCGGGTACCGGGTAGTCCGGAAGCAGCACCACTGCGTCCTTGCTGACGTGCTCGCGCAGCAGCCGGGGATCGAAGTGATCCTTGTGCAGATGAGACACGTAGAGGTAGTCGCACTGGCCCAGCGCCGCCCAATCCAGCTGACTGTTGTCCGGGAAGACGAACCAGGAACCGAAGTACGCAGGGTTGACCCAGGGATCGCACAGAACGCTGCCCGCTGCGGTGTCGATCCGGAAGCCGGCGTGGCCGATGCTGGTGACCTGCACTAATGCCCTTCCGGATCGTGGACGTGACGCACCGCCAGCTTAGCGGTCCCCGGTAGGCTGACCGATGTGGAGCCGGTATACGGGAGTGCTATCGCAGCCACCCGGCTGCTATGGCGAGTGCAGGGGCTGAAGTTCAACGTGACCGGCGTCGACCACCTGCCCGCCACGGGCGGTGCGGTGATCGCGATCAACCACACCAGCTACTTCGATTTCACTTTCGCCGGATTGCCCGCCTACGAGCAGGGCCTCGGGCGGAAGGTTCGGTTCATGGCCAAACAAGAAGTGTTCGACCACAGGCTCACCGGGCCGCTGATGCGCGGGATGCGTCACATTCCTGTCGACCGCTCGAGCGGAGCGCCGTCATTCGACGCGGCGGTGCAAGTACTCAAGGACGGCGAACTGGTCGGCGTCTACCCGGAGGCGACCATCAGCCGCAGCTTCGAACTCAAGGAGTTCAAGAGCGGCGCGGCGCGGATGGCGATCGCGGCCGACGTGCCGATCATCCCGCACATCGTCTGGGGGGCCCAGCGGATCTGGACCAAGGACCACCCAAAGAAGATGTGGCGGCCCAAGGTGCCGATCTCTGTCGCGGTCGGCGAACCCATCCAGCCCACGCTGGCGCCCACGGAGTTGACCGCACTGCTGCGATCGCGGATGCAGCATCTGCTGGAACAGGTTCAGGACTCCTACGGCCCCCATCCTCCCGGTGAGTTCTGGGTGCCGCACCGGCTCGGTGGCGGAGCGCCCACATTGGCCGAGGCCGCCGAACTCGACGCGGCCGAACTGGCCGAACGTGCGGCTCGCCGGCAGCGGCGCAACTGATGCTGCCCGCTCTCATCGCGACCGACGTCGACGGCACCCTGCTTGACCCGTTGGACTGCATCACGCCCCGAACCCGCGACGCGGTGGCGACGGCTATCGACGCGGGCGCCACTTTCGTCCTGGCCACCGGGCGACCACCGCGATGGATCCCGCCGGTGGTCGAGCAGCTCGGCTTCGCTCCGATGGCGGTGTGCGCCAACGGAGCGGTGATCTATGACGCCGCCACCGACCGGATCATCTCCGCCCGAACGCTGGCGATCGAGGAGTTGATGGAGCTCGCCGAGATCGCAACCAGGCTTGTGCCCGGTGCCGGGCTGGCCGCCGAACGTATCGGCAGCAGCGCCCATGACACGGCGACGCCGCAGTTCGTCAGCGCTCCCGGCTACGAGCACGCTTGGCTCAACCCGGACAACACCGAGGTCTCCCACGCCGATCTGTTGAGTGCGCCTGCGGTCAAACTCCTCGTTCGCAAGCCGGGTATGGCCAGCTCTGATCTCGCGGAGATCTTGACCAAACACGTTGGTGTGCTTGGTGATGTGACCTATTCGACCAACGACGGTCTGGTCGAGATCAGCCCCATCGGGATCAGCAAGGCGATGGGGGTCGACGAGGTGGCCCGGCCACTGGAGATCACCGCCGAGGACGTGGTGGCGTTCGGTGATATGCCCAACGACGTCCCGATGTTGCGCTGGGCGGGGCACGGCGTCGCGATGGGTAACGCGCATCCGGAAGCGCTGGCAGCGGCCGACGAGGTGACGGCGGGCAACGACGACGACGGCTTGGCCCGTGTCCTCGAACGCTGGTGGCTCTGAGGAACCCCTCAGTTGGTCTGGATGCGGCTGAAGCGCTCCAGTTGCGGGGGTGGACCGTCCAGCGGCGTCGGCGGCAGGACCAGGCTGACTCCGTCGATGACGCGGACGACGTTGCGGGTCTGGCGGTCGAAGTTCAGGGTGCCGTGCGAGAAGTTCTGCACGATCCATTCCGGTTCGGCGATCTCCGCACTGGTCGGCAGGCCCAGTGCGCCGCGTTCGTAACCGAGTGCGGCCCATGCCTGGTAGATCGCGCCGGTCAACGGTTGCGCCCCGGTCTCGGGAGACCAGTACATCGCCCCCCGCTCGAAGGTCACGTACCGGGTGGATCCGTGGCCGGCGGCTTCCGGAGACGTCGGGGCCCCGAGCGGGCCCGCGAAGCCGCCGTCGGCCTCCCAGCGCGCCAGGATCGCGCCGCCGCGCAATGACTCGAAAACGTCGGGGGGCTTGTTGAAGTTCGCCGCGATGGTGCGAATCTGGTCGAGTACGGCGTACCCGGCGGCACCGGGGCATTCGGTGTTACCGACGTCGCGGTGCGCGAAGATTTCCGGCAGCACCGGCACCTCCCCCGCCGGGAAGATCGTGTTGGAGCCGCCTGCGGATTTCAACCTGACCGTGTCGAGCGGGTTGACTCGATCCAGCCCCAGCCGCCAGCCGAGTAGCCGTCCCACCGTTCGCACCGTGATGTCGGGCGGAGGTTCATCCTCGAAGTCGCCGATCATCGACACGCCCCACACGTCACGGTTGAAACCGCCGGTGTGCGCACCCAGGACGTCCTTGGTGATACCACCCGCACGGCCTTCGAAGACCTGGCCGTATCTGTCGACCAGCGCGTTGTAGGCGATGTCGCACCAGCCGAGCGTCATCGTGTGATACGCGTAGATCGAGCGGACGATCGCCGCGGAGTCCTCGGGGGCGTAGTCATTGCCTGTCGCGGTGTGGTGGAGCACCGCAGCGCGAACGCCGTCGCCGTACGCCGGTCCGCCGCAACGATATCCGTTGCCCGCACCCCACTGCGCGCGGCTGATGATGTTGGGTGGCTGCCCCGGTGCGACGTTGGCGGTGGGAGGGGTCCACTGCGTCTCGACCGGTGAACGCGGCGGGGAGATGAGGACCGCCGACATCGTCTGGGTCAGCGGTTCCTCCGCATTGGCGGGGATGTATCCCAGTTCGCGGCCGGCATCCAGACCGTTCGCGGGCGGTTCCGAGGTGACCGCCGCGTCCGCGGGCCGGGTGACGGCGATCTGGACGGCCGTGGTGTTTCCGACGTAGACGGGATCGGTGCCGTGGGTGCCGCGTCCCTCGACGTCCTCGGAACCGAGTTCGAAGCGTTCGGTGACGTACCAGGGTCCCCAGGATCCGTCAGAGCGTTTGGCCCGAATGCGTGCCGACGTTCCGGTGAGGTCGCTGCCGGTGAGCGCAACCATCGAGAAGGGCGTGGGCTGGCTGATTTCGCGGACGGTTTCCCCGCCGCCGACTCCGGCCAGCGACTGCCGGCTCAGGACGGTGTCGTCGGCCCGGGCGCGGGCCGGCGACCCGTCATCGGAGATACCGGTGACCGCCCACGGCACCAGGACAACTGTTGCCGCGATCGCGGTCAGCAGGATCGTCGGCGCTGGGCGACGGGCGGGCACACCGCGATGTTACGTATGTGGTTAGTGTTGCTGACGTTGCGACACGGGTGATTGATGACTATGTGACATGGGGGACGTGACACGGCCTGACCTGGGCCGGACCGGGCCTGCAACGGCACCGCAGGGGCCTCTCACCCTGCGGTGCCGTTTCGGTGCAGGTCCGCTTCGGTTAGGACACCGATGCCACATCGCCGGCGGCCTCGACCGCCGGGGCTGCCGCCGCCGGGGCGGCCGCCGCGGCGGCACCGGCGCTCTGGATCGCCTGGGTGATACCCGGCATCACGATGCCCTTGAGCAGGTCGATCGCCTGGCCGACGCCCAGTTGGTTGGCGGCGCTGCTCAGATCACCGATGATGCCGGTGCTCGCCGGAGCGGCCGGGGCCAGCGGCATCCCGATCGACGGGTCACCGAGGATCGGGTAGGTGCCCGCCACCGGGCCCAGCGGTGCGGAAATCGGCTGCTCGATGGGCAGGCCGATTCCGGTGGCCGTCGGGCTCGTCAGCGCCGGGTTCGGACCCAACTGCGGCGTGGTCAGCCCCGGATCAGTCAGAACAGGGGTCGTGAGGGCGGGGTCGGTCAGTGACGGTGTGGCCGCCGCCGGGGGAGTGAGACCCGGCGTGGTCAGACCCGGCGTGGTCAGACCCGGCGTGGTCAGACCCGGCGTGGTCAGACCCGGCGTGGTCAGACCCGGCGTGGTCAGACCCGGCGTGGTCAGACCCGGCGTGGTCAGACCCGGCGTGGTCAGACCCG
>VEQU01000026.1 GCA_018883075.1 Mycobacterium sp. | reverse complement strand
CCGGGGCGGTGACCGTCACGTCGCGGCGGCGCCGACGCGGGGTCTCGGTGGCGTTGCGTGAGACCGCTCCCCCGGCGCGGACCGGGGCGGTGAGCGGGGCCTGCCCGGTACGGCCCCGGATGGCGAACCGCTCCTCGAGAACGGCGTAGACGGTTCCGGTGCGATCGCTGATATTGACCGTCACCGGCACCACGCGGCCGACCTCGGTGTCGACGGCGACCGATGACGTCGCGGTGACGACGAATTCGGTCCGGTGCCGCGGCAGCGGCTTGAGCAACTGCACGGCGTGGTCGAGATGGACCAGGCTGAGCAGACCCTCGATGACAGGGGCGCCGTCGTCGGTGACCGCACCACCGATGGCGGCGAACACCGCCGGCCAGCACCGCCCGACCAGAGCGTCGGGAACGATCGACAGCGTCGCGGCCAGCGGGGCACCGAACGTGGCGGTGACGCCGGTGTGGTCGGCCACCCGCTCCGGATCCCACTCGACCGTGACGGTGGTGGACCCGGCGACGACCCCGGGCAGTGATTCCGGGGAGTCCACGCCGGCCGCGATGGCGAGTACCGAGCGCATGGCTGCGGCGGCGTCGGCGTCGGAGACCACCGGCGCGCCGCCGTCGGTCACCGTGGCGGGCAGCGTGAAGGCGATGTCGATCCAGCTACCGGACACGGGCACGCTCAGCACCGCCCGATCGGCGGCGACGGCCTGCAGCCGCGCCCCGGTGGAATGGTTTGTGGCAGAGGATGAGTCGTGCACCTGCCAGTCCGAGCGGGGGGCAAGCCGATGCACCGGGTTGATGGCCGTGCGGCCTGCCCACAGCACGTCCGGCGAGTCCAACACGATGCCCAGCGCACCCTCGGCGTCGTGCAGCCGCGACGCGACAGCGGCAGGACGGGCGCCGGAGGCCAGCACGTCGTCCACGGCGGCCTTCTCGAACCGGTCCAGCAGATCGCCGACCGGTTCATCGATCCGGTCGATTCCGGCCACCGCGGCGGTCCCCGGGATCACGCAGACCTGATCGGCGCTGTAGCGGGCGTCGTGCGCCTGCCACAGCGAGTCGCTGCGCCACCACCGGCGGACGTCTTTGTCGATCACCGGCACGAAGTTCACCGGCTTGCCCAGGGTCTTGCACAGGTCGACGAAGAAGGGCGCGTCCGCCGGATGCAGCAGCACGGTCGCCGCATCCGGGTGGCGGGCGAGCAGCGCCCCGATCGCCCGGTCGGGATCGTCGAGCAGCGCGGCGTCGTCGAAGAGTGTCTCGATCGGGCCGCTCTCCCGGGAGTCCAGGCGCGCCTCGGCCCGCTGCAGCATGGCGGCGAAGCGGTCGCGCCAGCTGATGTCGAGCCACGGCGAGTCGGGGCGCCTAGTGTCTGCGGTGCTGTCGCCGTGGCCGATGGCCAGTTCGACGTAGCGGCGCAGCCACTGGGCGTAGGTCATCTCCGTGACGTCACCGAAGTACGGCTTTGCCGTCGCGGCCATCGCGGCGATGATCTCGTCGCGCCGCGCCGCGACCGCCTCGGCGTCACCGGCCACCTCGTCGAGCAGCCGCCCGCACCGCGACGCCGAGTTGTCGATCTCGTGGATGTCGGCGCCGAGCTGGCTTCGCCCGGACGCCATGCCACCCTGCGCTTTCCCGGCACCCACCCACTGATCGGTGCCCGCGGTGTCGACGAGAAGCTGTTTGACCGACGGTGATGTGGTGGCCTCCAAGCAGGCCATCGCCGCGGTGCCGACGAGGATGCCGTCAACGGGCATCAGCGGGAAGCCGTGCCGTTGCGACCAGCGTCCGGTGAGGTACTCCGCGGCGCGGGCGGGGGTGCCGATGCCGCCGCCGACGCACACCGTGATGTTGGACCGCGACCGCAACTCCGAGTACGTCGCCAGAAGAAGATCGTCGAGGTCCTCCCAGGAGTGATGACCGCCGGCGTGGCCGCCCTCGATGTGGACGATGACCGGTGTGGTGGGCACTTCCGCGGCGATCCGGATGACCGAACGGATCTGCTCGACGGTGCCGGGCTTGAAACACACATGGGTGATACCGGCGCCGGTGAGTTCACCGATGAGGTCGACGGCCTCCTCGAGTTCCGGGATGCCGGCGCTGATAACCAGACCGTCGATGGGAGCGCCGGACTGACGGGCTTTCTGCACCAGCCGCTTTCCGCCGACCTGCAGCTTCCATAGGTACGGGTCGAGGAACAGTGCGTTGAACTGGACTGCCCGGCCGGGCTGCAGCATCGCGGTGAGTTCGGCGATACGCCGGGTGAAGATCTCCTCGGTCACCTGTCCGCCGCCGGCCAGTTCCGCCCAGTGGCCGGCGTTGGTGGCGGCGGCGACGATCGCGGCATCGACCGTTGTCGGCGTCATACCGGCCAGCAGGATCGGCGAACGTCCGGTCAGGCGGGTGAACTTGGTCGATAGCTTCACCGATCCGTCGGGAAGAGTGATGACCGTGGGCGCGTAACTCGACCAAGGACGGCTGACCTCCGGAGCCGCACCGACGGTGAACAGGTTGCGCTGCCCACCGCGGGTGGCGGCCGCAACGATGCCCACACCGAGACCGCGAATTACCGGCGCGGTGAGCCGGGTCAGGATGTCGCCGGGACCGAGGTCGAGGATCCAGCGGGCGCCGGCGTCATGCAGTTCGGTGACCGCGTCGACCCAGTCGACCTGCTTTACGAGGATCGCCTCGGTCAGCGCGCGGGCACGGTCGGGGTCGAGGCCGACCTTCTGCGCCCACCCCCCGACGATGTCGACCCCGTCGGCCAGCCGCGGCGTGTGGAAGCCCACCTCGACGGCGATCGGGTCGAACAGCGGCGCGAAGACCGCTCCGCCGCGCATCTTGTTCTTGCGCTCGGCGGCCTCGGCGTCCGAGACCTGCTGGCAGTAGAGCTCGAAGCGGGACAGCTGTTCGGGGGTGCCGGTGATGACGACTGAACGCCGGCCGTTGCGGATGGACAGCACCGGCGGCAGCACGGTGCGCACGTCGGTGGCGAACTCGTCGAGCAACTCGGCGATGCGCTCCGGTGCGGCATTGGTGACCGCCACCATGGGCGGGCGCTCGCCGGAGGCGGTGATGCCGCGGCGGCGCGCCACCAGGGTGCCGGCCGCGCCGACCAGCTGGGCCAGCGCGAGCAGCTCGACGTCCTGTCCGCCGTCGGCTCGGAACGCTTCGACACCCAGCACACCCTGGGAGTGGCCGGCCAGCGCCACCGGCGGCGCTCCCGCGAAATCCAAACCCTGGCGGCGCAATGCGCGGATGGCGGCGGCCTGCGCAAGGAACACCCCCGGCACCGACACCGCCGCGGAGGTCAGATGAGTCGGCGAGGGCACGTCCTCGCCGGCCGCCAACGCCCGCACCCACGCCAGCGGGTGGAAACCGACCGGGCGTACCACGACCAGCTCATCGGCCAGCGGTTCGAGCAGCAGATCGGCCTCGGCGACGATCCGCGACAGCTCCGACTCGATGCCGGCGGTGGTGACCAGTTCTTCGAGTCCGGCCAGCCATGAGCTGTTGCCCTGGCCGCCGAAGGCGATGGCGTAGGGCTCGCCGGCGTTGAGTCGGTCCACGAGTGCGTGAGCGGCCCTGTCGGCGTCCCGGTCGGCACCGTCGCCCAGACGGGCGGACTCGTGGATGCTCACAGTGGTCGTTCTCCTCGGAACTCGGATGCCGCGCGGACGCCCGCGCAGCTATGAGAGTCCCATAAGAGCCGGCCGCATTTCTCCCGGTGGAATGGTTACTGACGAGTTCTACGCATCAGTAACCGCATCGCAGATAACAGCAGGCTGACGCACCCGGAGTACGGCCCGAGACAAAGCCCCTGCGTGGGCACGGTTACGCTTGGGTAGCCACAACACCGCAGATCAACGCATGATTGTTATCGGATCGTTACCGTGGTGCGGATCGCGTCGGAGGTTTATCCGTCCAATTCGCGGGGAATAATTTGCTGGAAAACCTTACTTTACGGTAAGTTTTTCGAATTCGCCGCGATCAATCCCACTGCCCGAATTGCGGCTTGAGGATGTCATTGAGGTCCACCCCCACGCCGGCCACACGGCGGGCGTCGATCTCGAACTGGTGCAGATGTGCCGCGGGGTGGACGAAGCCTTTGGGTGAGCCCCAGTTGTGCTGCCAGAACCAGGACCCCAGGCCGTCCTGCAGGGCCCACTCGATGGTTGTGGAGTTGCCGTAGATTCCGACGCGTTGGTGGCCGATGACTGACTCCCAGGCCCGCAGGTACGGCGCCACCTGTTGCGTGTACTGCTCGAGGGTGGGGTTGTCGTCGATGGAGACGTAGATAGGCGCGCTCACGGGACCGCCTGCGGCAGTGTGCAATTCCCATCCGCGCTTGGCATGCATGACCCCCGCCGCCTGACCGCCCAGCCAGTCCGCGGTGTCCTGTTTTCCGAACTGGTAGTTGGACACGATCTTCAGGCCGGCCTGGTAGAGGTCGCGCGCCTCGGGTAACTGGATGGGCTTGCCCAGCATCCACTGCGCACCGGGCCGGCGATCGGAGACGTAGCGGATCGCGCCCAGTGCGCCGGCGGCCTTGATGTCGGCCGCCTTGAGTACGCCGGCCGAGTAATCCAGCAGGATGCCCAGCGATTCGGCGGACGCGGTCACCGGTGCGAACCGTGCGGACACGCTCGCCAGGCCGGCGGCCACCGGGGTCGCGGCGGCCAGCTTCAGCACCTCGCGGCGTGACACCGGCATGTTCCCCACCCTAGGCCAGCCGTCACATCAATCACGGGATTGCCACTGGCCACATCTGCAACACGTCTCGCGGCGGGTCAGATGCCGCGTGCCGACTCCAGCAGCAGCCGCCGCTCGGCAGCGGCCACATTGCGCCGGGTGCGCGCGGCGGCGTCGGGGGTGACGGAGATGGACGTGATTCCCATCCGGACCAGATGTTCGGCGAAATCGGTTCGGGTCGAGGGCGCCTGGCCGCACAGCGAGGAGGTGATGCCCAGCCGGCGGGCCGTGCCGATGATCTGGCCGATCGCGTCGAGGACGGCCGCATCCGACTCGTCGTACAACTCGGCGCACTGGTCGGAGTCGCGGTCCACGCCGAGCACCAGTTGGGTGAGGTCGTTACTGCCGATGGACACCCCGTCGATACCGAGGCCCACATATTCGGGCAGCCAGTACACCACCGACGGGACCTCGGCCATCACCCAGCGATGCAGTCCGCGCTGGCGGCCCAGCGGGCTGGCGTCGACGAGTTCGAGGCACTTCTCGAGTTCCCATTTGGTGCGGACGAACGGAATCATCAAGTGCAGGTTGGGATTCTGTTCGCGAACCCGGGCCAGGGTCTGCAATTCCAGGTTGAACAGTTCGGGGTTGTCGACGTACCGGTAGCACCCGCGGTAGCCGATCATCGGGTTGTGCTCCTGCGGCTCGAAGGCCGCTCCGCCCTCGAGTTCGCGGAACTCGTTGGTGCGGAAATCACTCGCCCGGTACACCACGGGGCGCGGATTGAAGGCCGACGCCACCCGGCCAACCGCGTCGGACAGTTTGTCGACGAGACTGTCCTGCTCCCCGGCTGCGATCAGGGCGCGGGGGTGCCTGTTGTCGAGGGCGTCGGTGAGCATGGTCTCCGCCCGCAGCAGTCCCACACCGTCGACGTCGGTCGCGGCGACGTCATCGGCGGTGTCGGCAAGCAGGATGTTGACGTAGATCTTGGTGCCGGTCACCTCGGAGGTCGTCGCGGCCACCGTGGTGACCGCAGCGGGTGATGTCTTGGCCCCGCCCACATTCGTCCGGCCGCTCAGCACCCGGCCGTGGGTGCCGTCCACGGTGACGACCATGCCGTCGGTGAGATCGCGAGTGGCTGTGCGGGCGCCAACGATGCAGGGCACCTTGAGTTCGCGGGCGACGATCGCCGCGTGACATGTCATTCCACCGGTGTCGGTGACCAAGGCCGACGCCCGGCGCATGGTGGGCAGCCAGTCCGGGTTGGTCATCTTGGCCACCAGCACCTCGCCGTCCTGCAACCGGGCGCCCTCGCTGACGTCACCCAGGACCCGCACCACACCCGAGGCGGCCCCCGGCACCGCGGGCAGTCCCTGGATCAGGACCTCGTGCTTGTCCGGCGCGGGTTTGGCGGCGCGGCCGAGAGTGGTGATGGGCCGGGTCTGAACGATGTAGGTCTTACCGCCGGCGATCGCCCACTCGGTGTCCTGCGGACAGCCGGCGTGCTTCTCGCTGGCGACGGCGATCCGGGCGATCTCGCGCACCTCCTCGTCGGAGAGCACCTGCGCCTGCGCCTGCGCGTCGTCGAGTTCGACGCGCTGATCCCTGCCGTCGGCGCCCCGGATAATCTTGAAGGACTTGTAGCCGGTGTGGCGCGAGAGGATCTCACCGCCTGCCTTGGACACCACATAGTTGTCGGGTTCGACCGACCCGGACACCACCACCTCGCCCTGGCCGAACGCAGCCTCCACGACCACCCGGTCGGTGGCGTCGGTGGTCGGGTCGGCCGTGAATGCCACGCCGGAGCGTTCGGAAGCGATCATCAACTGGACCACCACCGCCATCGCCGGGTCGGCGCTGAACCCGCGGCTGGCGCGGTAGGCGACCACCCGCGGCCCGAACAGTGACGCCCAGCAGTTCTGCACCGCCTCGATAAGGTCGTGCTCGCCGCGGATGTTGGTGTACGTCTCATTCATTCCGGCGAAAGAGGCGTCGGCGCCGTCCTCCCCGGTGGCCGACGACCGGACAGCGACGTAACAATCGGGCCCCATCGCCCGGTATGAGGACACGATCCGATCGCGTACGTCATCGGCCATGCCGGCCTTGAACACGAGCGCCTTCATCCTGGCGCACATCTCGTCGAACGACGCGCCGTCGAGGCTGTGCAGCATGGCCTCACGATGGGCCGCGTTGAGTTCGTCGGCCACCCCGCCCGCACTTATCGACGCCAGATAACTGTCACGGAGCACCACGAACCCAGGCGGAACGGGAAGCTGGGCTTTGACCATCTCGCCCATGTTGGCGCCCTTGCCGCCGGCCTCCTCGGCGTCGGGCATCCCCAGGTTCGCAATGTCCTCGACGTATCGCACGGGCGTTCTCCTCGTCTGTGGCGCGTCGTGTTCAGTGTTCACAGAAGTCCAGTGCCTCGGCGACGGACTCAGCGAGTTCACAGGTGGGTGGCCGATGGGTCGATTCTGCACGTCAGGCCGCCTTGGGCCGAGAGTACAAATGCCCCTACCGCCGCGGGCCGACCTATCGTTGGGTTGAGGGCAGGGAGGCCATATGACGCGGGCAGGCGGTGTTCAGCGGCAGCAGCCGCGACGGGTGTTCCGAGACCGCACCGAGGCCGGCCGGGTTCTGGCCGACCTGCTGGCGAGTTATCGGGGCCGCCCGGATGTGATCGTGCTGGGCCTGGCGCGCGGCGGGATTCCGGTGGCCTTCGAGGTGGCCAGGGCCTTGGGGGTGCCACTCGACGCGTTCATCGTCCGCAAGCTGGGCGCGCCCGGCCACGAGGAGTTCGCCGTCGGCGCGCTGGCCAGCGGCGGGCGGGTGGTGATCAACGACGACGTGGTGCGCGGGCTTCGGATCTCGCCCCAGCAGCTGCGCGAGATCGCCGAACGGGAGGCGCGCGAACTCGAACGCCGCGAAGCCGCCTACCGCGGCGGCCGGCCGCCGCTGCGGGTGAGCGGTAAGACGGTGATCCTCGTCGACGACGGGCTGGCCACCGGCTCGTCGATGATGGCCGCGGTCCAGGCACTGCGGCAGCAGGAGCCCGCCGCAATAGTGATCGCGGTCCCGGCGGCGCCGGAATCGACCTGCCGGGAATTCGCCGGGATGGTCGAGGACATGGTGTGCGCGTCGATGCCCACCCCGTTCCTGGCGGTCGGCGAGTCGTTCTGGGACTTCAGTCAGGTCAGCGACGAACAGGTGCGGGCGCTGCTCGCCCAGCCCACCACCGGGCGGCCTGCCGTTACCGCCGAAGCCCGCCCGGCCGATCTGGTGGCGGCGGCGGCCGTCACCGCACCGAGCGGGGTGCCGCCCCGCGAGGTACTCGATGACCTGATCGGTGACGCGCGGGTGGTGCTGATCGGCGAGAGTTCGCACGGAACCCACGAGTTCTACGAGGCGCGGGCCGAGATCACCAAATGGCTGATCGCAGAGAAGGGTTTCACTGCCGTTGCGGCCGAGGCGGACTGGCCGGACGCGTACCGGGTGAACCGCTACGTGCGCGGCGTCGATTCACGCGGCCACGACAGCTCGCCGGAGGAGGCACTGGCCGGTTTCGAACGTTTCCCGGGATGGATGTGGCGCAACACCGTGGTGCGTGACTTCGTCGGCTGGCTGCGCTGGCACAACGGACGATGTGCCGCCGACGGCCGGCGGCCCACCGGGTTCTACGGTCTGGACCTCTACAGCCTGCACCGCTCGATGTCGGAGGTGATCGGCTACCTCGACACCGTCGACCCGCAGGCCGCGGCCCGGGCGCGGGCGCGCTACGCCTGTTTCGATCACTCCTCCGATGAGGACGGCCAGGCCTACGGTTACGCCGCGGCGTTCGGTGCCGGGGCCAGCTGCGAACGCCAGGCCGTCGAACAACTTCTCGAGATGCAGCGCGGGGCGGTCGAGTTTCTCAGTCACGACGGCGAGCCGGCCGAGGACGAACTGTTCTACGCCCAGCAGAACGCGGTGACGGTGCGCAACGCGGAGGCCTACTACCGCGCCATGTTCAGCGGCCGCGTGACCTCCTGGAACATGCGGGACAGGCACATGGCGCAGACCCTCGACGCGCTGATCACACACCTCGACCGCCACGGGGGTGAACCGGCCCGCGTCGTCGTCTGGGCACACAACTCCCACGTCGGAGATGCCCGTGCCACCGAAGTGTCCGCGGACGGCCAGCTCACCATCGGTCAGCTCGCCCGGGAGATCTACGGCGATCAGTGCCGGCTGATCGGTTTCTCCACCTACGATGGGACCGTCACCGCCGCCAGCGAGTGGGGTGGCGTGGCCGAACGCAAGACGGTGCGGCCCGCGCTGGCCGGCAGCATCGAGGAACTGTTCCACGAGACCGGCATCGCGTCCTTCTTCGTCGGCATGCACGACGGCTCGCCAGCAGCCCGTGCGCTGGAGGTGGTACGGCTGGCCCGCGCCATCGGCGTGATCTACCTGCCACAGACCGAACGGCAGAGCCATTACTTCCATGTGCGGCCGTCGGATCAGTTCGATGCGATGATCCATATCGACTCCACACGGGCGCTGGAACCACTGGAAGCCACCAGCGTGTGGATCGCCGGACAGAACCCGGAGACTTTTCCGACCGGCCTATAAGGGGTGCCGAGAGGGGTGCCGAACGTGAACCCGAGTGTCGTCACCCTGTGCATGAACCCCGCCCTGGACATCACCACGGACACCGATGTGGTGCGACCGACCGACAAACTGCGCTGCGGGCCGCCGCGTTACGACCCGGGTGGCGGCGGGATCAACGTCGCGCACGTGGCCGCGGTGCTGGGAGCGTCGGCCACCGCGGTGTTCCCGGCCGGCGGCCCGGCGGGCGAACTCGTGTATCAACTCCTGGTCGCCGAGGGACTCCCGGTGCACCGGGTGCCCATCGGTGGTGCCACCCGGGAGAGTCTGACCGTCAACGAGACCAGCACGAGCCGGCAGTACCGGTTCGTGCTGCCGGGCCCGCAACTCACGGCGGCCGAGCAGGCGCAGTGCCTGCTTGCGCTGCGCACGGAGGTCACGGCGGTGGCAGCCGCGGCACCGATCGTAGTGGCCAGCGGCAGTCTGCCCCCCGGGGCGCCGGAGGACTTCTATCAGCAGGTCGCGAATCTCTGCGATGAAGCGGGAGCGCTGTTGCTGCTGGACACCTCGGGTGGCGGGTTGCGGCAGGTGAACTCCGGCGTGTTCCTGCTCAAGCCGAGCCTGCGCGAGTTACGCGAATGGGTGGGTCGCGAATTAGTCACTGAGACAGAGCAGTTGGCGGCCGCACACGAGTTGGTCGGGCGCGGAGTCACCCGGCACCTGCTGGTGTCACTGGGCGCTGCGGGCGCCGTGCTGGTCTCCGGCGATGGCGCCCAGCGGTTCGCGCCGGTGCCGGTGCCGCCCGGCAGCGGAGTGGGGGCCGGCGACGCGATGGTGGCCGGCGTGGCGGTCGGGCTGACCCGCAGTTGGACGCTGAGCGAGGCGGTGCGCCTCGGCGTGGCCGCCGGGGCGGCGATGCTGCTGACGCCGGGAACCGCCCCGTGCACGCGCGAGGACACCGAACGGCTGTTCTCCCAGACGGCGCAACCGGTCCCCCTCGATGTTCCCGAAGGCGTCTGATGACATCGACTTCGCCGAAGATCGTGGTGGGCGTCGACGAATCGCCGGCCGCCGCGCGTGCGGCAGTGTGGGCCATTGACGAGGCCATCAGCCGGCAGGTCCCGTTGTGTCTGCTCGGCGGCACCGAATCGGATGTGCGCCGCGCCGCCGCGGCGGTGCGGGCGTCCGGACGGCCGGTGACCATCCGGACGGCGGTGACGGCGACACGCGCGCAGGCTCTGCTGGACGCCTCACACACCGCGGCCATGGTCTGTGTCGGCGACGCCGCGGCGGCCGGCCCTCTGCTGAACTCGCCACTCTGCCCGCTCGCGGTGGTGCGCGGCACATGTCGCGGACAGGTGGTGGCCGAACTCGACGGGACCCCGCACAGCGCGGCGGTGCTGCAATTCGCGGTCGCCGAGGCGCGGTTGCGGTCCGCTCCGCTGCGTGTGGTGGGAACCGGGCAGGCACGGTTGGACGACCACCCCTCGCACTGGCGTCAGCGCTATCCCGACCTCGATGCGCGTCCCATCCGGACCGCGCTGCCGGACTACCTCTCCGAGCGCGCCGACGACGTCGCGCTGGTGGTCCTCGGCGCCGGCAACCCGTCGGCCCGAACCGTGCTGGATCACACCGACCACACACTGCTGGTCCTCGATCGCCAGCGCCTGGTATAGGTCCGAAGGGACGGCGCGGACACTAGGGTGGGGGAACTATGGCGAATCCGGTCAAGGTGTTCCTCGTCGACGATCACGAAGTCGTCCGGCGCGGGTTGATCGACCTGCTCAGTACCGATCCGGACCTGGAGGTCATCGGCGAGGCCGGTTCCGTCGCCGCGGCCATGGCACAGATCCCGGTGCTGCGTCCCGACGTCGCGGTGCTCGACGTCCGCCTCCCCGACGGCAACGGAATCGAACTGTGCCGCGACCTGCTGTCCACCATGGCCGATCTGCGCTGCCTGATGCTGACGTCGTTCACCTCCGACGAGGCGATGCTGGACGCGATCCTGGCCGGGGCGAGCGGGTACGTCGTCAAGGACATCAAGGGCATGGAACTGGCCAAGGCGATCAAGGACGTCGGCGCCGGCCGCTCGCTGCTGGACAATCGCGCAGCCGCCGCGCTGATGGCCAAACTACGCGGCGCCGCGGAGCGTTCCGACCCGCTGTCCGGGCTAACCGACCAGGAAAGGGTGCTGCTCGGCCTGCTGGGCGAGGGCCTGACCAACAAGCAGATCGCGGCCCGGATGTTCCTCGCCGAGAAGACGGTGAAGAACTACGTCTCCCGGCTGCTGGCCAAACTGGGCATGGAACGCCGCACCCAGGCCGCGGTGTTCGCCTCCAAGCTGGGCCAACGCCAGCGCCCCGACTGATCTGGCACGATCTATTGCTGTGACCGGTCGGGGTCCGAGCTCAGAACGCGAGGGTGCGCATCCGATGCGCGACACCCTGTCCCAACTACGCCTTCGTGAGCTTCTCGGCGAGGTGCGCGACCGGGTGGAGCAGATCGTCACCGGCCGCGATCGCATCGACGGACTTCTCGAGGCGATGCTGACGGTGACGTCCGGGCTGGAACTCGACGCCACACTGAAGACCATCGTGCGCACAGCCACCGAACTGGTGGATGCCCGGTACGGCGCGCTCGGCGTCCGCGGCGAGGACCAAGAACTGATCGAGTTCATCACCGAGGGCGTCGACGAGCAGACCCGCGCGCTGATCGGCTCGCCGCCGAGTGGGCGCGGAGTCCTCGGCGTGCTGCTCGACGACCCGAAACCGATCCGCCTCGATGACATCCGCCACCATCCCGACTCCGTCGGCTTCCCGGACAACCATCCGCCGATGCGCACCTTCCTCGGTGTGCCGGTGCGAATCCGCGGCGAGGTCTACGGCAATCTCTATCTGACCGAGAAGGCGGGCGGGCAGCCGTTCAGCGACGATGACGAGGTTCTGGTCGAGGCGCTGGCCGCGGCGGCGGGGATCGCGATCGACAACGCCAGGCTGTACGAACGCTCACGCACCCGGCAGTCCTGGATCGAGGCCACCCGCGACATCGCCACCGCGATGCTTGCCGGCGACGAACCGGCCGCGGTGTTCCGGCTGATCGCCGACCAGGCGCTCGCACTCACCGAGGCCGACGCCGTGGTGGTCGCCGTTCCCGCCGACAGCGACACCGCTGCCGGCGACGTCGGCGAGCTGTTGGTGGTCCAGAGTGCGGGGTGCGCGCCGCGGCCGGAGGCGGCCGATCCGATACCGGTGGCGGGCACCGCCATCGGGGCGGCCTTCACCGACCGCACGCCGCGCCACCTCGACGCCGGCGACCTGCCGGTGATGCCGACCGCCGGGCCGGGCATGGTGCTGGCACTGCGGACCACCGACACCGTCGCCGGGGTGGTCGTCGTGCTGCGCGGCGCAGGCGCGCGCGGCTTCACCGACGACCAGCTGTCGATGATGGCCGCCTTCGCCGACCAGGCCACCCTGGCCTGGCAGCTGGCCAACAGTCAGCGCCAGATGCGTGAACTCGACGTCATCGCCGACCGCGACCGGATCGCGCGCGACCTTCACGACCACGTCATCCAGCGGCTGTTCGCCGTGGGGCTGTCCCTTCAGGGGGCGATCCCGCGCGCCCGGTCCGCGGACGTGCAGCAGCGGCTGTCCGATGTGATCGACGAGTTGCAGAACGTGATCGGTGACATCCGCACCACGATCTTCGACCTGCACGGCGGATCCTCGGGCGCCACCCGCCTGCGGCAGCGGATCAGCGATGCGGTCAACGGATTCGCACACGCCGGGGTGCGCGCGTCGGTGCAATTCACCGGACCGCTTTCGGTGGTGGACGCGGCGCTGGCCGACCATGCCGAGGCAGTGGTTCGGGAGGCGGTCAGCAACGCGGTACGCCATGCCGGGGCGGCGACCGTGACTGTCAGCGTGCGCGTCGAGGACGATCTCACCGTCGAGGTGATCGACGACGGCTGTGGCATGCCCGCCGACGTCACCGCCAGCGGTCTGGCGAACCTGCGGGGCCGGGCCGAGGAGGTGGGCGGCGAGCTGGCGATCACCTCGCCGACGACCGGCGGCACGGCACTGCGCTGGAGCGCACCGCTGTAGGACCCTCCGGTGGAACTACCGGGCGACGATCACCGGGTTGCGCGCGGCGTTGACCACCGCGGTGCTCACCGAACCGAGCAGCATTCCGGCGAATCCGCCGCGGCCGTGACTGCCGACGACGAGCAGTTGCGCCGATTCGGCCTGCTCGATCAGCTGGCGGGCGGGCCGGTCGGCGACGACGCTGCGCCGCACCAGGACATCGGGGTAGCGCTCCTGCCAGCCGGCCAGACGCTCGCTGAGCGTCTCCTCGCCCATCGCCTGCAACGTCGACCAATCGGTGCCGGGGAACTCGAACACCGTGCTGTCGCTCCACGCGTGCACCGCCAGCAGATCCACTCCGCGCAGCGACGCCTCCTCGAAAGCGATCGCCAGCGCCTTCTCCGATGCGGGCGAGCCGTCGACGCCGACCACCACCGGAGCGTGCGACGGATGCGGCATCAGCGGGTCTTCGTCGTGGATCACCGCCACCGGGCACCGCGAATGGTGCACCAGAGCATTGCTGACCGAGCCGAGCAGACCCCGGGCCAGAGCACCGTGGCCGCGGCATCCGACGACGAACATGCCGGCACCCTTCGAGGCATCGACCAAAGTGGGAATCGAAGGGCCGCTGAGCATCTCGGTGCTCACCGCCACATCCTTGGCCGCCCCGCCGACCGCTTCAGCGGCGACTCGGGCGGCATCCTCAAGGATCTTGCCGGCTTCTTCCTCCTGCCATTTGAGGTATCCCGGCGGCATCGGCACCTCCGGAAATGCCATCACCAGAGGCGGAGTGAGCACATGCACCACCTTGAGCGGAAGCCCTCTGAGCGCGGCGTCACGCGCCGCCCAGTCGACGGCCGCCTTCGACGCCGCAGACCCGTCCACGCCGACGACGATCGGTCCCCCGCCTGCCCCACTTGACATTTCGCTCCCCTTGGTTGGCTGCTTTCGACACTACTGGGGGTCGACGCACGCCCGTCAGGGGCATTGGTCCCTTGTGCGGATGCCCTAGGGTCAGGGCATGGGAAGTGCGATCGACCCCCGCTTCCACGACGCGGTCCTGTTCGACCTCGACGGGGTGATCACCGACACCGCCTCGTTGCACGAGGCGGCCTGGAAGGAACTCTTCGACGGCTATCTCGGCGCTCGCGCGGCCGCGGCCGGCGAGGACAGGCGGCCCTTCACCAAGGAGGATTACCGCCACTTCATCGACGGCAAGCCGCGTTACGACGGCGTGCGGGACTTCCTGGCATCCCGGGGCATCCGGCTGCCCTGGGGTAACCCCGCCGACACCGGGGCCGCCGGGAGTGGCGCCACCGTGTGCGGGCTGGGCAACCGCAAGCAGGAACTGTTCGCCGCCCGGATCGCCGCAGGCGTGCCGGTATTCACCTCGACCGTCTCGCTGGTGAAGCGGCTGATCGACGCCCGCGTTCGGGTTGGGGTGTTCTCGGCCAGTCGCAATTGCGCCACAGTGCTGGAGTCGGCCGGTATCGCGAGCCTCTTCGAGGTCCGGGTGGACGGCGTGGTCGCCGCCGAACTGGGCCTGCCCGGCAAGCCCGATCCGGCGGTTCTGCTGGAGGCTGCGCGGCGCCTCGGTGCGCGGCCGGGCCGGGCAGTGGTGGTCGAGGACGCCGAGGCCGGTGTCGCGGCGGGCCGCGACGGCGGGTTCGCTCTGGTCATCGGCGTGGACCGCTCCGGCGACCGTCGCGCGCAACTGCTGGAGTACGGCGCCGACGAGGTGGTCGGCGACCTCTCGGAGGTCACCGTGCGGTCCATCGACCGGAGGATGTCGAGCCTTCCCGACGCGCTGGCGTCATTCGGCCAGATCGGCGGCGCCGTCACCGCCCGGCGGCCGGCGATCTTCTTCGACTTCGACGGGACCCTGTCGAGGATCGTCGACGATCCGGAATCAGCCGCCCTGGTGCCCGGTGCCGAGAAAGCGCTGACATCGCTGGCCGCGCTCTATCCCGTCGCGATCCTGTCCGGACGTGGCCTCGATGACATCCGCGATCGGGTCGGCATCCCCGGACTGTGGTACGCGGGCAGCCACGGCTTCGAGATGGCGGGCCCGGACGGCAGCTACCACAGCAACGAGACCGCGGCCGAGGCCGTTCCGGTACTCGAGTCTGCGGCCGCCGAACTGACCGAACGCCTCGGATCAGTCACAGGGGTCAGGGTGGAACACAAGCGGTACGCCGTCGCGGTGCACTACCGCAATGCCGGCGCCGACGCCGCGGCGATCGTCACCGCAGCCGTGCACGACGTGGGCAGTCATCTCGGGCTGAAGGTGACCTCGGGCCGCAAGGTCGTCGAGTTGCGGCCCGACGTCGACTGGGACAAGGGCACGACCCTGGAGTGGATCCTCGACCACGTCGCCGGTGAGGAGCCGCTGATTCCGGTCTTCGTCGGCGATGACCTGACCGACGAGGACGCCTTCGACTCCGTCCTGCACGACGGAATCGGGATCGTGGTGCGCCACACCGAGGACGGCGACCGCGCCACCGCGGCGAGGTTCAGTCTGGACGATCCCGACCGGGTCCGGGAGTTCGTCGAACGACTGGTTGAGCACTGCGATATCGACCGCCAGATCATGTCCACACCGTGGTCCTTCACCTACGGCGGGTACATCCCCGACCAGGAGCGGCTGCGCGAGGCGCTCTGCACCGTCGGCAACGGCTACCGCGCGACGCGGGGTTGCGCTCCGGAGGCCGACGCGGGCCAGCACCACTACCCCGGCACCTACGCCGCCGGGCTCTTCAACCGGCTCTCTGACGAGGTGGGCGGTGTGCGCATCGAGAACGAGAGCATGGTCAACCTGCCGAACTGGCTGTCGCTGAAGTTCCGCATCGATGGCGGCGACTGGTTCGACGTCGATTCCGCCGAGATACTGACCTACCGCCAGACGATGGATCTGCGGCGAGCCGAACTGACCCGCGAGTTCCGCTTCCGCGACCCGGCCGGCCGGACCAGCAGGGTGCTGCAGCGCAGGATCGCCGCCATGCACAAGCCGCACGCGTGCGCGCTGGAGACCACGATCTGGGCCGAGGACTGGTCGGGCACGGTGGAGATCTGTTCCGTGATCGACGGGGATGTGCGTAACAGCGGCGTCGAGCGCTACCGGGCACTCGCCGATGACCATCTCGTGGTCATCACCGCCCGCGAAGTCTCGCCCGACTCCAGCCTGCTGGTCTGCGAGACGGTGCAGTCGCGCGTCACCATCGCTGTCGCTTCCCGTACCAGAACCTGGCGCGGTCAGGCGCCGCTGACCGCCGAGACGCAACCCGTCGCTCATCCGCGTCGGGTGGGACACCGGTTGACCGTCGAGATCAGCGCCGGGGAATCGGTGACCGTGGAGAAGATGGCCGCGATCTACACCGGGCTGGACTACGCGATCTCCGAACCGGGCGACGCGGCCGTGCGGCTTCTGAATCGGCTTGATCGTTACGGCGATCTGCGCGACGGCCACATCCGCGAATGGGCTCAGTTGTGGGAGCGCTTCGACATCGCCTTCGACGAGAACCCCGACGCGATGCGGGTTGTTCGCCTACATCTGTTGCATCTGTTGCAGACGGTGCCAAGTCGCGCCGCGGACCTCGATGCCGGGGTGCCCGCTCGCGGCCTGCACGGCGAGGCCTATCGCGGCCACATCTTCTGGGATGAACTGTTCGTCTTCCCGGTGCTCAACCTGCGATCCCCGGCGAGCACCCGCGCGCTCCTGCGTTACCGCTACCGGCGTCTGCCTGAAGCGCGCCGGGCCGCGCTTCAAGCCGGCTACGCCGGTGCGATGTTCCCGTGGCAGTCCGGCAGCGACGGGCGCGAGGAGAGCCAGACCATGCACCTGAACCCCAACTCGGGGCGGTGGAACCCGGATGCCAGCGCCCGTGCGCACCACATCGGCATCGCGGTGGCCTACAACGTGTGGCAGTACTACCAGGTGACCGGCGATCTGGAGTACCTCACCGAGAACGGCGCGGAGATGCTCGCCGAGATCGCGCGGTTCTGGGTGAGCCGGGCGGAGTTCGACGACGCCAAGTCCCGGTACGTGATCCGCGGCGTCATCGGGCCTGACGAGTTCCACTCCGGGTATCCCGACAGGCCCTACGACGGTATCGACAACAACGCCTACACCAACGTGATGGCGGTGTGGGTGATCGTCCGGGCGCTCGACGCCATCGACGCGCTTCCGTTGCGCGACCGGCTGGACCTGCTTGAGCGCCTCGGCATACGCGGCCCTGAACTCGACAGGTGGGACGACGTCAGCCGGAAGATGTATGTGCCCTTTCACGCGAGCGCAGATTCCGGGCCTTTACCCGCGGTGGATGTGATCAGTCAGTTCGAGGGTTACGAGGATCTTGAGGAACTGGATTGGCACGGTCTGCGCGACAAGTACGGCGATATCGCACGCTTGGACCGAATCCTGGAGGCGGAGAACGACAGCGTCAACCGCTACAAGGCCTCCAAACAGGCCGACGTGCTGATGCTGTTCTACCTGCTCTCCGCCGACGAGCTGCGTGAGCTGTTCGCGCGGATGGGCTACCGCTTCACACCCGAGCAGATCCCGGCGACCGTCGACTACTACCTGCACCGCACGTCGCACGGCTCGACGCTGTCCGGCGTCGTGCACGCCTGGGTGCTGGCGCGAGGTAACCGCGATCGGGCTATGCGGTACTTCCAGCAGGTACTGGCCGCGGATGTGGCCGATATCCAGGGCGGCACCACCGCCGAGGGCATCCACATCGCCGCGATGGCGGGAAGCGTGGATCTGCTGCAACGCTGTTTCACCGGCATCGAAACCCGCGCAGACCGCCTGATCCTCAACCCGATGTGGCCGGAAAGCCTTGGAGCACTGAGGATGCCGATCTACTACCGCGGCTACCGGCTGCACCTGACAATCATCGGACGCAGCGCCGAGGTCAGCGTCGATCCCACCAACCACCCGCCGATCGAGATCGAGTGTCGCGGCCGGGTGCAGACGGTGAAACCCGGCAGCACATTGGTCTTCAGCTAGGCGGGTCTTCAGCTAGGCGGGTAACAGCCAGTCGGCGACTTCGGACAGCGGCCGCCGCGGTGGCGCCGGCAGCGGATCGGCATCGACGGCGGCCCAGCCCATCCGCACCGTCGACTGGGGGTAGCCGGTTCCGCCGAACACCTCGGCGCGCATGGATTCGCGGAGCTGCCCGGTCCGTAGCGGCTCGGTGAGCGCACAGCTCGCCAGCCCCATCGCGGTGGCCGACAGCACCACCAGGCTCGTGGCCTCTCCGGCCCGCAGCCGCGCACAGTCATCGTCGCTTCCGGTGCCCAGCGCCACCGTCACGGATTCATCGGCGTTGCCGGGCGCTTCGATCTGGCGCAGCATCACACCGGCCCGGGCCGCCCGGGCGCCGATCAGCGCGATGTCGCCCCACGCGACCGGCCACGATCCGTAGCGGCGGGAGTCGTTGCGCCAGCGCGCGATCGCCGATGCCAGCACGAGGTCGAGTCCGGCTGCAGGCCGCGCCGCCAACTCGACGTTGGCGAGGTGGCGGCGATCGTGCGGATCAGGCACGCGATGGATCTTGGCGTGCCAGCCCAGCGCGGCCAGCGCCACCGAGCAATGGTGCAGGGCCGCACCGCAGCTGAGCAGGATCTCGTGCCAGATTGCTTCACCGCGGGGCCCCAGCCGACCGGTATCGGCGAACAACTGAAGGCCCACGGGGCCGATCCGCCACCGCCACGGCTGGGTGTCGTTGACCGACGGCGCGCGCGTCGCCAGGTCGATCACGGTGCGCAGCACCGCGGAATCGGGAAGCTCCACCCCCGCACTCCCACCGTCGAGCCCAGACGTCGGACCCACTGTGGCGGTCGCGGCGCGCCCGGCACCAGGGACTTTTGTCCTCTGCCCGGTCCCCGGGGGTCCTCAGCCGGTAAGGATTCAGGGATGACGGCTGGTGACACCGCCGTCCACGACCAGATGTGCGCCGGTGATGAACGACGCCGCCGGCGACATCAGGAACGCGACCGCGGCGGCGACCTCGTCGGGGCGGCCGATCCGGCCCAGCGGTGCGGCCTGCTCGAAACCCGCCCGCACCTCGTCGATGTCCAGGGCGATCTGCAGCATCGGCGTCCGGATGAAGCCGGGGCAGACCGCGTTGACCCGGATGCCCTCCGGCCCGAGTTGTGCTGCCATCGACCGGGTGAGCCCGAGCAGACCGGCCTTGGAGGCGCAGTAGGCAGGTATGAATGGGTTGGCGGTCAGCCCCTCGATGCTCGAGATGCCCACCACGGCCGGCGAGCGGCCCGTTCGGGCGGCATCACGCAGCAGGGGCAGCAGCAGTTGCATGAGCATCGCCTGCGCCCGCAGGTTGACGTCGAGAACCGCGTCCCAGGACTCCTCTGTGTAGGCGCCAACCGGCTCCGGAATGACCCGGCCGGCGGCGTGGACGAGTCCGTCCACACCTTCCAGGCAGGCCGCGGTCGCCTCGACGGCGGCCACCAGGGCGGCGTGATCGCACACATCGACCACCTCGTGCGGCATGCCCAAGTCCGCGGCGGCATCCGAGACCGCCGGCGCGATGTCCCAGAGGGATACCGAACGGCCCTGGGCGACAAGGGCTTCGGCGCAGGCCCGGCCGATACCGGAGGCTGCCCCGGTTACCACGACACCGCTCACGAGCAACTCCTTGGATCGGCGCGAACGCTAGACGGGATTGAACTCCGAGACCAGCCAGCGCCCGTCGCCGCGCACCAGCGTCATGATGACGCTGCTGGTGGCCAACGCCGGCGTCGGCCGCTCCTTGCTGGTGGTGACCTGATTGACGAAGACGAGCACGTTGGCGCTGTCGGGGCGCATCTGCGAAATCGCCGCGCGGGCCACCGTGGCCTCGGTTTTGACCCCGCGTTGCCGCGCGGCGGGGACGACGACGGTGTCGGCGAACTCGGTGTACTTCGTCAGAAAGTCGCCGGTGAGGTTGTTTTTGGCGGCGGCCACGTCGGAGTCCACACTCTCCGGCGAATAGGACAGCAGAGCCTCGGTGGCCCCGCGTGCGGCGGCGAGCACCTGCTCTTGGGCCGCGGTGTCGGTAAGCCGGTCCGGCCGGTAGAGGAACCAGTACACCGAACCCGCACTCAGCACCGAGACCACCAGGGTCCCGACGGTCAGCACCGTCACCCAGCGCTGCCGGCACCAGGCAAGCAGGCCCTTCGCGACCGGTTCGGCCGCGTCGGGTTCGGCGGCGTCATCGGGTTCGGTGGGCTCCACGGCGGCGTCATCGGGTTCGGTGGCGCCGGGTTCCACGGGTTCGGTGGGTTCCACCGTGTCGTCGGGCTCACTGGTGGCGGTCATGGCACGAACTCCAGATTCGACATCTTGAACACCTCGCCGTCGCGGTTCACCGTCACGCTCATCCGGAACGGCCGCGGGTCTTCGCGGGCGCCGTTGGAGTTGGTGACCTCGGAGTTGACCGCCAGCAGCACCACGCCGGTATCCACCCCGGACGATTCCAGCGCGGCGGCCTTGATGTTCGCCGTGGTGATCACATCCTTGTCCTCGGCGGTCTTGACGAAGTCATCCGCCGTCTTGGCGAAATCCTCACGGAACGTTCCGGTGGACAGGTCCAGCACCCGTTGCACGTCCGCCTTGGCGCGGGTGTGGTCGATGGACAGCAAGGCCGTGATGCTGGCGCGGGCACCGTCGACCATGGCGGCCTCGTGCGAGCGCTGGGCGGCGGCGTCGCGGTGCTCGACCAACATGAGCACGGTCAGTACCACGGCGGCACCGGCCAGCAGGCCCCCCAGCGCAACGGCGAGCCTGCCCGCCAGTGCGCCACGGCGCGCAGGTGCGGGTGGGGAGTCGTTGTGGGAGGCAGCCTCGGCATGCTCGAGATCAGCCTCCGCGTCCGGTTCCGGATCGTCCGGAACGTCGGGATTCGAGCCGGGAAGCTCGGGCGCCATGCTGTCCCTTCCTGGCCTTCCTGGATGTTCGAGGTGATCGTAGACGGCCCAAACCGATTTCCAGACCGCAGGTGCCGTGCCACACTGCCAGCATGCGGTTGAGTCGGACCTGTGCGGCGGTGGGCGTCGTGGCGTGCCTGGGGCCGGTGACGGCCGGCCCAGCGGCCGCCGATGACCTAGTGCTGCACGACGTCACCTACACCGTCTACACCGAGCAGCCGTTCTTCGCCGACATCTATTACCGCGACAGCGAACCGGCGAACTTCGCGGACTACAGCCACGATCCGTACATGTTCAGCCCCAAGGTGGAGGTGGATCTGGGCCCGGACAAGCCGTGGGTGCTCAACGCCAAACTGGCCAACCCCCGGCACTGGGCGATGGTCATGGGCACCAGCGGCCAGTCACCGAATCCGCCGACCTTCCACTGCACGCTCGCCATCGACGGGGTGGTCCAGGTGACCGACTCCGGCCCCAAGGGCGCGCTGTGTTCTCTGCGTCTCTGGTGAGCTGTGTTCCCTGCGTCTCTGATGAGACGGTGCTGACGCTTAAGCGTCGCCGCGGACCCACACCGCTTTCTGGTTCTCGAACGAACAGGTGAGGAACAAGCCGTCGGGGGCCTGGGCCACGTAGTTCTCGTACCCCGTACAGCTGCTGTCGAGTTCCTTGATCCCCACCATGGGCGGGGAGCGGAAGAAGCGGGGCTCGTAGCGTCGCGGCGAACCGCAGAACACCAGCCGTCCCCACGAGGTGGTGCCGAACACGTAGAAGGAGGTATCGCCGCACGGCGCGCCCAGAACCACTCCGGGGGCGATGCCGGGGGTGCAGTAGGCGTCGTTGCACTCGTTCGCCCCCGCCGCCGGCGCACCCACGAGGCCGACGGCCACCATCGCGGCGGCAGCGGCTACGGTCAGACGCACGGGGGTCAGACGCACGGGGGTCAGACGCACGCGATCACTGTCCCACATCCGCGCGGCGCTAGTCCGGCGGTCAGGCAAGATAATCCCAGCCGCGATCGACCCAGTCAGGAGAACCCATGACGCCCAGCGAGGCTGAGCAGGGCATGTCCCGCCGGCCGGTCGGCGCCGTGCGGCGCGCGGTCGGGGTGGGTCTGGCCGCTGCGTTGAGCGCCGGCCTCATCACCGTCACCGCGCTGATGCTGTGGGCCCACCGCGATGACGCCGAGGAGCGCCGCCGCGGTGCGGAGTTCGTCGCCGCGGCCCGCCAGAACGTGGTCAACCTGATGGCGATCGACTACACCACCGCGAAGGACAGCGTGCAACGGGTGCTCGACGGGTCCACCGGGAAGTTCCGGGCGAACTTCGAGGAAACCGCCGAGGACTTCGTCAAGGCACTGCAGGACGAGAAGATCACCACCACCGCCACCGTCAACGACGCGGCCTTGGAGTCGATGACCGCCGACTCCGCCGTCGTCATGGTCTCCGCCACCTCGCGGCGCGAGGGGGCCAAGGCGCCGAAGGACCAGCAGCAGCCCCGGGTGTGGCGGATCGTGTTGACCCTCGAGCGTGACGGCGGGCAGGTAAAGATGTCCGGTGTGGAGTTCGTGTGACGCAGCCCGCCTGGCGGCAGTTCGCCGCCGCGGTGGCGGCGCACGGCGCACCGGCGGGTGACTACGAGTCGCTGTGGCAGTGGTCGGTGGACCACCCGGCGCGGTTCTGGCGAGCGGTGTGGGAGTTCTTCGACGTGCCTGCGGCCATCGGCCCCGGCGCGGGTGACGCCGCGGTGCTGGCCGACGCCGCCATGCCCGGGGCGCGCTGGTTTCCCGGCGTGGAACTGAACTACGTCGATCAGGTGCTACGCCACCGCCATCGGTCCGGCGCCGCACTGATCGGCATCGACGAAGGCGGCTCCCGGCAGGTGATCGACTGGGCCGAACTGCCCGGGCGGGTCGGGGCGGTGGCGGCGGAACTGCGTCGCCTCGGTGTGCGGCCGGGCGACCGGGTGGCCGCCTACCTGCCCGACGTCGCCGACGCCGCGATCGCGTTCCTCGCGACCGCTGCGGTCGGGGCGGTGTGGTCGTCGTGCGGCCAGGACTACGCGCCGGCCGGCGCCGCGGCGCGGCTCGGCCAGCTCAGCCCACGAGTGTTGTTCAGCTGCTCCGGTTACCGGCTCAACGGCGCTTGGATCGACAAAGTCTCAGACACGGCCGAACTCGCCGCGCAACTCCCCCGCGAGCCCGAGGTGATACTCCTCGACGGGCAGCACTACCGCGACATCGTCGCGCGTCGGGTCGAACCCGACGTCACCGCGGTGCCGTTCGACCACCCGCTGTGGGTGCTGTTCACCTCCGGCACCACCGGCCGCCCCAAGGGCATCGTGCACGGCCACGGCGGGGTTCTTCTCGAACACCTCAAGGCTGCCGCGCTTCACGCCGACCTCGGTGAGGACGACGTGTTCTTCTGGCAGACCGCACTGAGCTGGATGATGTGGAACTTCCGCACCGCGGGGCTGCTGTGCGGTGCGACGGTGATCAGCTACAGCGGCCACCCGATGTACCCGGACGCCGAGCGCCTCTGGGGCCTGCTGGAGACCGAACGGGTGACGTACTTCGGCACCAGCCCGGGGCACCTGCTCGCGTCACGCAAAGCGGGTCTGCATCCCGGTGCCCAGCACGACCTGAGCCGCCTGCGCACGGTGGGCAGCACCGGATCGCCGCTGCCGGGCGATCTGTTCGAATGGGTGCACGCGGAAGTGGGCGCGGACATCGAGGTGTCCTCGGTCAGCGGCGGTACCGATGTCGTCACCGCGTTCGCGGGGGGCACCACGGGCGTGCCGGCCCGGCCCGGCGAACTGGCCACCCGCTATCTCGGGGTCGCCTTGGCCGCGTGGTCGCCCGAGCGTCGGCCGTTGGTGGATGAGGTCGGCGAGATGGTGATCACCGCGCCGATGCCGTCGATGCCGATCGGTTTCTGGGACGACCCAGACCAATCCCGCTACCGCGCAGCGTATTTCGAACACCAATGGGCCGACGGCCCTGCGCCGGGAATCTGGCGGCACGGGGATTGGATGACGCTCACCGAGCGCGGCTCGCTGATCATCCACGGCCGCAGCGATGCGACCTTGAACCGGCACGGAATCCGGATGGGCTCGGCCGACATCTACGAGGCGGTGGAGACCATCGCCGAGGTCACCGAGGCCTTCGTGGTGGGCGTCGACGGACCCGACGGCGCCTACTGGATGCCGCTGTTCGTCACCCTGGCCGAGGGCGCAACGTTCGACGACGACCTGGTTGCGACCATCCGCACCCGGATACGCACCGCGCTGTCACCGCGGCACGTGCCCGACGAGGTGATCGCCGCGCCCGGAATCCCGCACACCCGGACCGGAAAGAAGCTCGAGGTGCCGATCACCGCGATCCTGGCCGGCCATAACGAGGTGTCGATGGACCCCCGCGCCATCGACCGTCCCGACCTGATCGATTGGTACCGGGAGCAGGGCCGCCGTCACCGCTGGAGCTAGCGCGGCCGCGCTAGGTTGGGCTCATGGACACACCGACGGTCTTCATCTCCGGCGCCGCGGCCGGTATCGGCCGCGCCACCGCGCTGCTGTTCGCCCGCCGCGGCTACCGCGTCGGCGCCTACGACGTCGACCTGGCGGGGCTGGCGTCGCTGCGCGATGAGATCACCGGCGCGGGCGGCGAGGTGTCGATCGGTCAACTCGACGTCACCGAGGCCGGAGACTGGACCCAGCAGCTGGAGGCGTTCACCGGTGCGTCACGCCGGCTGGACATCCTGATCAACAACGCCGGCGTGCTGAGTTCGGGGCGCTTCGAGGAGATCGGGCTGGCGACTCAGCGGCGCATCCTCGACGTCAACGTCTACGGGGTGATGGCCGGCCTTCACACCGCATTCCCCTATCTGCGCGGTACCCGGGGATCGCAGGTGGTCAACCTGTGCTCCGCGTCGGCGATCTACGGCCAGCCCGAACTGGCCACCTACTCGGCCACCAAGTTCGCCGTCCGCGGCCTCACCGAAGCGCTGGAACTCGAGTGGCGCCGGTACGGCATCAGGGTGATCGCCATGTGGCCGTTATTCGTCCAGACGGCCATGGTCGACGGCGTCGAGACCGGCAGCACCCGCTCACTGGGCGTGCACCTGAGCGCCGAGGACGTCGCGGAGTCGATCTTCGCGGCCACCCGGTCGCGCAGCAGGCTGGCGCGGGTGCACTATCCGGTAGGCCGGCAAACCAAGGTCCTGGCGTCGTTGTCGCAGGTCTCCCCCAACTGGGTGCAGAGACTGATGAACAAGGCGGTCACCCGCAGCTGAGCGGGCCGACTCAGCTTGCGCCGACGGTGGCGCGCGGCACCCGCGGCGGTTGCTGGTTTTGCACGAACGATGAGCACAGACCGATCTTGCTGGCGACGCACGGCACCCCGTTGATGACCGGGGTGATCACCGGGGCGAGGCACTGGGAGTTGTAAGGGTTGTCGACGAACCCGTTTCCGCATGTCTTCGCGGTGGAGATGGGTGCGAGCAGCACGCCGACGGCCGTCAGCACGCCGGCCAGCGCAGCCACGCAGGCGGCGTTAGCCAGAATCGCGCGCACCCGGATCGTCACGACCACCCTTTCTGTCGCCCTTTGCTGTCCACTCCGAGGGTACGCGTAGGATCGGCGCCATGTCTGAACCGACGTCGCACACCGACGACACACCCAAGCCGGCCGTATCCCGCGATCCCGTCCGGGTCGAGTCCGGCCCGCGCTGGCTCGCCCCGGCCGCCCTGGCCATCGCCGTCCTCGCGGCGATCGGTGCGGCCGCGGCGCTGTTCAAGCCGGCCCCGGCCGTCAGCGGCCCCGGACCGAGCGAGGATCCCAAGGGCCAGGTGTGCACCGCCTTCAACACGGTGAGCACGGCGGTCTCCAGCCAGACCAAGCGCTCGCCGGGTCCCGACCTCGGACCGGCGACGCCGATCGCGGCCGAAGCGATCGCGGCCAACGCCCGGCTCTCCATGGCCGGCGGCGCGACCTACATGCTCGAGCGGCTGCCGTCCAATGCGCCCAAGCAGCTGGCCGACGAGGTCCGCAGCTTCGCCACTAACCTCAACGGTGTCGCGATGAACGCGTTGGCCGGGATTCCCAATGACAAGGAACCCCAGGCCGGCCTGCTGAGGACGGTCGAGGAGTCCAATAAAAAGATCGCCGAGCTCTGCAAGTAGGAGAGTCGCGGTGACAACCCGCTTCATCCGCTTCAGTCTCACAGCACTCGCCGTCTTCACCATCGGCGGG
>VEQU01000025.1 GCA_018883075.1 Mycobacterium sp. | reverse complement strand
GGTGATGAAGTCCATCCGCCACAGGCCTTCGAACAACTCCAGGCCGATGGCCTGCAGTTCAGCCTGGTCGGCGCGGCCCGCCACACCGGCCTGGGCCACCCGTTGCGCGATCTCGGCGATGGTGCGCTCGCCATCGACCATCTGCGCGAAGGCGAGGTGGGTGGGACCCAGGCGCAGGCTCCAGCCCGGGCGGTCAATCTCCTCGCCCCGCACGCCGCACCGCAACCGCATCAGCGGGACGTAGTCCAGCGCGTCGGGCGCCGAGAAGTCGACGCGGTAACTCTTCGCCGGCCGCTCCGGACGGCTGACAGTGAAGAAGTGGCACGCGTTCAGCGTGCGAAGACGCTCCATGACCGCCCACATCTTCGCGTCGGGCAGCCGATTGATCGCGGCGAAGAACTCGTTGTCGGGATCGGTCAGCGTCGACGGGTAGTACGGGGTCTTGAGGAACCAGTCCCCGAACACCAGCCCTGCGGACTCCGCCAGTTCGATGCATCCCTCGACCGTGTAACTGCGATCGCGGCCGTGCAGGAAGGTGTCCACCAGTCCGGCGTCGAACTGAAGGTCCGGGGCGATGTCGATGTAGCTCTGCAGCGGATGACTCGGCGCCAGCGACGCGATGCCGTCCTTGACCATCCGCAGCGACTCCTCGTCCTGGACGAGCCCCAACTCGCGGAAGATCGACTGCATCAACTCCACGCCCGCCCGGCCGTAGCGGGCGTACAGCATGAGCGCGGCTACACCGTCGGGGCGCAGGCAGTCGGCCAGCGCCTTCATACCGGCCGCCGGGTCGGCCATGTGGTGCAGCACGCCCGTGGACACGATCAGATCGAAATCCTTGCCGAGGTTCGGCACGTCCTCGATTGGAAGCAGCTGTAGCTCAAGGTTTTTCAGCGCGTACTTGTCCTTCAGGTAGCGCTCATGGTCCAACGATGGCTGACTGACGTCCACAGCGAGGACCTTGGCCGCACGGTTGGTGTAGGCGAACACGGCGGCCTGGTTGGTGCCGCAGCCGGCGATCAGGATGTCCATATCCGGCTTGTAGGGCCGGTCCGGCCAGAGCATGCGGTGCGAGTGGCTTGGGTCGAACCACTGCCAGTTGTTGTTCAGCCAGGACTCGAGGTTCTGGATCGGCTCCGGGTACTGCCACTTCTCGTATTGCTGGGCGACGACGTCGGCGCGCGGATTCTCGGTCACGTCACGATCCTCCTGATGGTCAGGTTCGGGTAGATAGCAGCGGGTTCATCCGCAGCACCGGCAGCGGGTACAGATGCTCCGACTCGCCGGCGTCGAGGGTCTCGTACAGGCCGATGGTGTAGACGCCGGCGGCCTCCACCCGCATGGGCAGGTACTGGGTGAACACCCGGAACTTCACCGGCGTCGGCGGGTTGTCATGCCAGTGCCAGCGGAACTCCAGGCTGCCGACGCGGTCGCCCTCCGGGGAGTGGGCGACGATGTAGCGCACCGGGTCGTAGTCGGCGCCGCCGAGTGCGCAGAACGCGACCACCATCGGAACGGTGATCTGGGCGGGGAAGTTGTCGACGTAGCAGCTGGTCATCGGGAAGCCGGTGAGGTTGACACCGCCTGCCGCATCGTCCTCGGCGCTCAGTGCCGGCGCGAACGTTACGACCCGCATGGTCTCCCCTCGTGTTCTCGTGAACGAAAACTCCGGAAAGACCATAGCCGCAGCCCTGGGTGGGCCCGCAGGTCGGCCGGGCGGTGCTACACCGCTTCCCGCTTCGGCAGAGTCCAGCCCGGTCGTGGGTAGTGGCAGGTGTAGCCGTTGGGGATGCGCAGCAGGTAGTCCTGGTGCTCTGGTTCGGCCTCCCAGAAGTCACCGGCCGCGGTGACCTCAGTGACGACCTCGCCGGGCCACAGCCCGGAGGCGTTCACGTCGGCGATGGTGTCCTCGGCGACGCGGCGCTGCTCGTCGTCGAGATAGAAGATCGCCGAGCGATAGCTGGTGCCGATGTCGTTGCCCTGCCGGTTGCGCGTGGTCGGATCGTGGATCTGGAAGAAGAACTCCAGCAGCGCCCGGTAGTCGGTCTGCGCCGGGTCGTAGATGATCTCGATCGCCTCGGCGTGCCCGGGGTGGTTGCGATAAGTCGCATTGGCATTCTCCCCGCCGGTGTAGCCCACCCTGGTGGACACCACACCGGGCTGGCGCCGGATCAGGTCCTGCATGCCCCAGAAGCAGCCGCCGGCCAGGATCGCTGTCTTGTACTCGCTCATGGGTTACAGCCTTACCCGCACTTGCTCAGGTTGTCGAGCAGTCGACCGCGACCTCCAGCGCCGCACAGATCTGCCGCATCCGCCCGCCGGACAGCCTGCCGAGCCGATCGACAAGGACCGAGACCGAGACGCTTTCCACCGAATCGAGGTTGACCGCGCACCGGCGGGGGACGGGATCCTGACCGGGCTCCAGAACGACCTCGCTGGGCAGCCGCCGGATCGTGGTGGTGCATGGTGCCACCAGGGCGCGCCGCAATCGGGGGATGGCCGCGTCGCGGGACAGCACGACGACGGGACGGCGGCCGATCTCGGCGAACTCCGACCACCAGACATCGCCGCGAGCTGGCAGGGCACTCACGACGCTCCCGCCGTCCGCCGCCAGGACGCCAGGTCACCCCATTCGTCGGGCTGATCGTCGGGCTGGGTGTCGTAGGCCGCGTAGCCGGCGTCGATCTCCGCCGAGCGGTAGCGGGCGAGCAGGGCGCGCAGCGCGTCGTCGACGAGGGTGGCGTCGGTGGTACCGGGGTGCGCCTTGCGGGCGTCCTCGAGGAGGCCGGTGTCCACCGTCGTGCTCAAGCGTGTGCGAGCCATGCCACAATCATGCCATGACGGCTCCCCGCTTCTCGACCGCCGAACTCACCGACGCCTTCGCCCAATTCGAGGCCGAGGTCGATGACGCTGCCCGCACCCATAACTGGGACGCCTGGGTGGCCCACTACACCCCCGACGTCGACTACATCGAGCACGCGATGGGCACAATGAAGGGCCGCGAGCAGGTGCGGGACTGGATCTACCGCACCATGACCACCTTCCCCGGCAGCCACATGACCGCATTCCCGTCGCTGTGGCACGTGATCGACGAACCCACCGGCCGGGTGATCCTCGAACTGGACAACCCGATGCGCGATCCCGGCGACGGCACCATCATCAGCGCCACCAACATCTCGATCATCACCTACGCCGGCGACGGCCTGTGGAGCCGCCAGGAGGACATCTACAACCCGATGCGCTTCCTCAAAGCGGGGATGACGTGGTGCCGCAAGGCCAAGGAGTGCGGCACCCTCGATGACGAAGCGGCCGCCTGGATGAGCCAGTACGGCAGCGGCCGGTGAGCCCCAAGCTGGTCATCGGAGCCAACGGCTACCTCGGCAGCCACGTCACCCGCCAGCTGGTGGGCGCCGGCCACGATGTGCGGGTCATGGTGCGTGCAGGCGCCAACACCATCGGCATCGACGACCTGGCCGTAACCCGCTTCGTCGGCGACATCTTCGACGACGACGTCCTGCGCGAGGCGATGACCGGCTGCGATGACGTCTACTACTGCGTGGTCGACGCGCGCGGCTGGCTGTCGGACCCGGCCCCGCTATACCGCACCAACGTCGAGGGCACCCGCAATGTGCTTGACGTCGCCGCGGACGTGCACCGCGAGCGACCTTTCCGCAGATTCGTCTTCACGAGCAGTTACGCCTGCGTCGATCGCCGCCGCGGCCACGTCGCCACCGAGGCCGACGAGATCACCGACGAACGCGGCCTGACCGACTACGTGCGCTCCCGCGTCACCGCCGAACGGATGGTGCTCGAGTACGCCCGCGCGGGCAGGTTGCCCGCGGTGGCGATGTGCGTATCGACCACCTATGGGGCCGGCGACTGGGGCCGCACCCCGCACGGCGCGATCATCGCCGGAGCGGCGTTCGGCAAGTTGCCGTTTGTGCTCGACCGGATCGAACTCGAGGCCGTCGGGATCGACGACGCGGCCGCCGCGATGATCCTGGCCGCCGAACGCGGCCTGCCGGGCGAGCGCTACCTGATCTCGGAGAAGACGATCAGTAACGCCGAGGTGGTGCGGATCGCCGCTGAGGCCGCCGGGGTGCCCGCGCCGACACGCAAGATCCCGCTGCCGCTGGCCTACGCGATGGCCGCCCTCGGCTCGCTGAAGTCGCGCCTGCGCGGCAGCGACGAGCGACTCACCCTCAACGCGCTGCGACTCATGCGCGCCGAGGCCCCGGTGGACTGCACCAAGGCCCGCCGCGAACTCGGCTGGCAGCCAAGGCCGGTCGAGGAGTCCATCCGCGAGGCCGCCCGATGGTGGGTGCAGTTACGCGCCGCCAAGCGGCGCGCCCCGGCCGAGTAGTCCGACCTAGGGCAGGATCGTGCCCATGCCCCGCAACGGCGCCGTCTCGCACTGGTTCACCCAACTACCGGCTCCCCGACAGGCGCTTCCGGGTAACCGGGACGCCGACGTCTGTATCGTCGGCGCCGGCTACACCGGACTGTGGACCGCCTACTACCTCAAGCGCCTCGACCCGGCTCTGCGCGTCATCGTGCTGGAGGCCCGCATCGCCGGTTTCGGCGCGAGCGGCCGCAACGGCGGCTGGCTGTCCGGCCTGCCGCCCGGCCACCGGGGGATACTCGCCAAGGCGCACGGTCGCGACAGCGTGATCGCCTGGCAGCGCGCGCTCAATGACTCCGTCGACGAGGTGATCGACGTCGCCGCCGCAGAAGGCATCGACGCCGACATCGTCAAGGGCGGCAACATCGAAGTCGCCCGCACCCCCGCGCAGGCGACGCGGCTGCGCGCCGCCGTCGAGGAGGACCGCGACTGGGGTATCGACGACATCGAAATCCTGACCGCCGCGCAGGCCGACGCCCGTATCCAGGTGGACGGCACGGTGCTCGGCGCGTTCAATCCGCACTGCGCGCGGGTGCAACCCGCCTCGTTGGTCCGCGGCCTGGCCGACGTCGTGGAACGCATGGGCGTCACGATCCACGAGCAGACCCCAGTCACCGAGATCGCGCCCGGCCGTGCCGTCACCGATCACGCAGTGGTGCGTGCACCGGTAATACTTCGCGCCACAGAGGGTTTCACCGCCCGGATGCGCGGGTTACGCCGGCGCTGGCTGCCGATGAACAGTGCGATGATCGCCACCGACACCATCGCGCCCGAAATCTGGGACCGCATCGGCTGGCAGGGTCGCGAAACACTGGGCGATCTTGCGCACGGCTTCTTCTACGCGCAGCGCACCGCCGACGACCGCATCGCCATCGGCGGGCGCGCGGTGCCCTACCGCTACGCCTCCCGCATCGACAACGACGGTGCCGTCGGGCAGGACACCATCGACTACCTCACCGGTGTGTTGCACACCGTGCTGCCGCAGACCCACGCCGTCCGTATCGCGCACGGGTGGTGCGGTGTGTTGGCGGTGCCGCGGGACTGGACGGCCACCGTCGGTTTCGATCCGGCCACCGGACTCGGCGAGGCGGGCGGTTACGTCGGCCACGGTGTCACCGCCACCAACCTTGCCGGACGCACACTTGCGGATCTGGTGCTCAAACGATCGACGCCACTGACCGCGCTGCCCTGGGTGGATCACCGGTCGCGAACCTGGGAACCCGAACCCCTGCGCTGGCTCGGCGTGCGCGGCCTGTACACCGCCTACAAACTCGCCGATCGCCAGGAAGCCGGCGGCAGGCCGACCACCTCACCGATCGCGACCCTCGCCGACCGGATCACCGGGCGGCCCTAGGCTTTTCGGCGATGCTCGAGCGCACGCTCACCTTTCCCGGGCCGGTGAGTCCGGGCCACACACTGGCGCCGCACCGCCGCGGCCCCGGTGATCCGTGCCTGCGGATCGACGCCGACGGCACCATCTGGCGGACCAGCCTGCAACGCAGCGGACCCGTCACCGCCCGTGTCACCCGCATCGCGCCGGACACCGTCGCGTGCCAGGCCTGGGGGGAGGGGGCGGCGGAGTTCGTCGAGAACCTGCCCGCGCTGCTCGGTGCCGACGACGACGCCGCTGGGTTCCAGCCCACCGACCCCACCGTCGCGCGGGCCCACGCCCGCGTCCCGCACCTGCGCATCGGCCGCACCGGCCGCGTGCTCGAGGCCCTGATCCCCGCCATCCTGGAGCAACGGGTCCAGGGCGTCGACTCGTTCCGGTCCTGGCGGATCCTGGTCACCCGGTTCGGCACACCCGCCCCCGGTCCGGCGCCCGAGCGCATGCGGGTGCCTCCGCCGGCGCAGGTGTGGCGGCACATTCCGTCCTGGGACTTCCACCGGGCGAACGTCGACCCCGGCCGCGCCCGCACCATCATCGGCGTCGCCTCCCGCGCTGAGGCCCTCGAGCGTCTCAGCGCCGGCCGGGACGACGCCGCCCGGGATTACGGTGCGGCCCTGACTTCGCTGCCCGGGGTGGGGATCTGGACGGCCGCCGAAACCGCGCAGCGCGCCTTCGGTGACGCGGACGCGTTGTCGATTGGCGACTACCACTTGTCGACCATGATCGGCGCGACGCTCCTGGGCCGGCCCATTGGCGACGCCGAGATGGTCGAGTTGCTCGAGCCGATGCGCCCGCATCGCTATCGGGTGGTGCGCCTGCTGGAGGTCAGCCGGCTGGCCCGTCTGCCGCGTCGGGGAGCGCGCCTGCCAGTCCAGAACATCAGCCGCCTGTAACCCGGTTGCACATACCACCGGGGGTATGCCATGATGGTCGATACATACCCCCCAAGGTATAGATGGAGGCAGCGCCGTGATGGCCGACGAACACACCGAGGCCGAGGTCCTGCACCGGCTTCGCCGGGCCCAGGGCCAGCTGGCCGGCGTGATCGCCATGATCGAACAGGGCCGCGAGTGCCGCGACGTGGTGATCCAGCTGGCTGCCGTGTCGAAGGCGCTGGATCGCGCCGGTTTCAAGATCGTCGCCAACGGCCTTCGCGAGTGCGCCGGCAACGACCAGTCCGCCGACGGCGCCTGCCTCACCGAGGCCGAGCTGGAGAAGCTTTTCCTCGCACTCGCCTAGGACTAGAACTGAAAAGAACGAAGGAGATCGCCATGAAGTTCAACCAGTACTACCTCGACTGCCTCTCGCACGCGTCGTACTTGATCGGCGACGAGACCACCGGCCGTGCCGTCGTGGTGGACCCCCAGCGTGACGTCAGCGAGTACATCGCCGACGCCAAGGAACTCGGCATGACCATCGAGCTGGTCATCGAGACGCACTTCCATGCCGACTTCCTGTCCGGTCACCTCGAGCTGGCCGAGGCCACCGGCGCCAAGATCGTCTTCTCCTCGGTGGCCAAGCCGGAGTTCGACCACATGGCCGTCGAAGACGGCGAGCGATACTCGCTGGGCGATGTTCAGCTGGAGTTCCGCCACACCCCCGGCCACACCCCCGAGTCGATGAGCATCGTGATCTACGAGCGCGCCGACGACACCGAACCGTACGGAGTGCTGACCGGTGACACGCTGTTCATCGGTGACGTGGGCCGCCCCGACCTGCTGGGGTCGATTGGCTTCACCAAGGAGCAACTCGCCGACAAGCTGTACGACTCCCTGCACAACAAGCTCATGACGCTGCCCGACTCCACCCGGGTGTACCCGGCGCACGGTGCGGGCTCGGCGTGCGGCAAGAACCTCTCGACCGAGCTGTGGTCGACGATGGGCGAACAACGCAGGACCAATTACGCGCTGCGCGCGTCGGACAAGGCCAAGTTCGTCGAACTGGTCACCGAGGGCCAGCCCCCCGCCCCCGGTTACTTCGTCTACAACGCGATCCTCAACCGCAAGGGCCGGGAACTGCTCGACGAATCCGAGATGCCGCCGGCGATGAGCTACGGCCAGGTTCGCGACGCGGTCAAGCGCGGCGCGGTGCTCGTCGACGGCCGCGCACCCGAGGAATTCGCCCTCGGCCACCTCAAGGGTGCGGTCAACATCGGCCTGGAGGGCCGCTACGCGGAGTTCGCCGGATCGGTGGTCAAGCCTGAGGACGACATCATCCTGGTGACCGACCCCGAACGGGAACTGGAGGGCAAGAACCGGCTCGGCCGCATCGGCTTCGACAGGGTGATCGGCTATCTCAAGGATCCGTTCGCCGTCATGTTCGAGAACCGCGACGACGTCGAGGTCGCTTCGCGACTGACCACCAGCGCCCTCGGTGAGCGCATCGCCGATGTCCCGGAGTTGCAGTTGGTCGACGTCCGCAATCCGGGCGAGGCTGAGGCGGGCATGATCGCCGATGCGGTCAACATCCCGGTCGGGCAGCTGCCGGATCGGCTCGCCGAGCTTGATCGGCACCGGCCGACGGTGGTGTACTGCGCGGGCGGCTATCGGTCGTCGATGGCGGCGAGCCTGCTGCGCAAGAACGGCTTCGACGACGTCAGTGACCTTCTCGGCGGTTACAACGCCTGGGATGAAGCCACCCAGAACGCATGACCACCAAACATCAGGTTCTGATCGTCGGCGGCGGGTCGGCCGGTATCACCGTGGCCGCACGCCTGCTGCGCGAGGGATACACCGACGTCGCGGTCATCGAACCCTCCGACAAGCACTACTACCAGCCGATGTGGACGCTGGTCGGCGGAGGCCAGGCAACGGCCGCCTCGACCGAGCGCCCCGAGGCGTCGGTGATGCCGAAGAAGGCGACCTGGATCCGCAAGGCGGCCAACGGTTTCGACCCGGACAACAACACGGTGACGTGTTCGGACGGATCGACCTACGCCTACGACGTCCTCGTGGTGTGCCCGGGTATCCAACTCGACTGGGACAAGACCGAGGGGTTGCCCCAGGCCGTAGAGGGTCCCGGGGTGTCGTCGAACTTCCGGTTCGATCTCGCGCCCAAGACATGGGACCTGATCCGCAACACCCGCTCCGGGTCGGCGGTGTTCATGATGCCGATGTTCCCGATGAAGTGTGCGGGTGCCCCGCAGAAGATCGCCTATCTGGCCGCCGATCACTGGCGCAAGGAGGGCGTTCTGAAAAACATCGACATCCATCTGGTGGTGCCGACGCCGCGGATCTTCGGCATCCCCGCCATCGCGGACAGCCTCGACAAGGTGATCGCCGGCTACGGCATCCACCTGCACACGCTCTCGGAGGTCACCGCGGTGGATCCGGAGTCACGCAAGGTGACGGTGAGTGCGGTGGCCGAGGGCGGCTCGGACATGACGCTGAACTTCGACATGTTCCACGCGGTGCCCCGGCAGTCCGCGCCGGACTGGATCAAGAGCAGCCCGCTGTCGACCAGCGAGCCCACCGGGTACGTCGAGGTCGACAAGCACACGCTGCAACATGTGCGCTACCCGAACATCTTCGCCCTCGGCGACGCCGGTTCCACGCCGAACTCCAAGACCGGCGCCGCGATCCGCAAGCAGGCTCCCGCGGTGGTGGAGAACATCGACGCCTACATCAAGGGCCGCCCGCTGTCTGGCAGCTACAACGGATACGCGTCATGCCCGATCGTCACCTCGACACACGACATGCTGCTCGCCGAATTCGACTACGACTTCAATCTCGAGCCGTCGTTCCCGATCCTCAACCCGACCAAGCCGCACCGGTCGTACTGGTACCTCAAGAAGTACGGACTGCCATTCATGTACTGGAACCTCATGCTGAAGGGTCTGGCGTAACGGGGCTCGCCGAGCGGTTCAGGCGTCGAGGTCGGACTCCACCAGCGCGACGATCGTCGCCAGCACGGCTTCGTCGTCGGCGGTGACGGTCACCTGCGAGCCTTTGGTGGTGCCCAGCGTCATGAGCATCATGGCCGACCCGGCGTCCACCGGTTCGCCGCCCTCGACGGCGACCGTCACCGGCACTCCGGCGTTGACCACGGCTTCGGCTATGACGGCGGCCGGCCGGGCGTGCAGTCCCTGTGCTGAGCCGACGGTCACGGTCTTGCTGGGCATCTGATCTCCTTCTGCTGTTCGCGACCACTGATTCTCTTATGTTGGCGCCGCCGTATTGGCTGGTTTGCTGTAATCCCTTCCATGACAACCCTCCAAGGCGTTCCCGTGGTGCCCGGTGTCCGGTTCGCCCCCGTCATCCGCGCCACCCGGCTGCCGGGGATCGAGGACCTCGACCCGGGCGTGGAGGTGGCCGAACCGCAGCGCCCCGACGAGGTGGCCCGGTTCACCGCGGCGGCGACCTCGGTCGCCCAACGCCTGCGTGAGCGGGCCGCCATCGCCACCGGTGCCGCCGCCGAGGTACTCACCGCCACCGCGGCGCTGGCCACCGACCGCGCCTGGCTGGGATCGGCCGAGAACGCCATCAAAGCAGGCCGCTCCGCGGTCCGCGCGACCGCCGAGGCGGCCACCCAGTTCATCGAGATGTTCACCAAGATGGGCGGACTGATGGCCGAGCGGGTCACCGACCTCAAGGACATCCGCGACCGCGTCATCGCCGAACTGGCCGGCCTGCCCGAACCGGGCGTCCCGGTGCCGACCGAGCCGTCCATCCTGTGCGCGGAGGATCTCGCCCCCGCCGACACCGCCGGACTCGATCCGCACCGGGTGGTCGGGCTGGCCACCACCCTGGGCGGACCCACCAGCCACACCGCGATCATCGCCCGCCAGCTCGGCATACCGTGCGTGGTCGCCGTGCACGGACTCGATGACGTCGCCGCCGGCACCATGGTCCTGCTCGACGGCAACCGGGGCACCATCGCGATCGAGCCCGACCGCGCCGAGGCCGCCGCGGCGGTGGCTGCCGCCGATGTCGCCGCGGCCGCCATGGCGGGCTGGGCCGGGCCCGGCGCGACCGCCGACGGACACCCGGTGTCCATCCTGGCCAACGTCGCCGACGGGTCCGCCGCCCGCGCCGCGCGGCAGGCCCCGGTCGAGGGCGTCGGACTGTTCCGCACCGAACTGTGCTTCCTGGACCGCGACAGCGAGCCCACCGTCGCCGAGCAGGCGTCGATCTACGGCGAGGTGCTCGACGCCTTCGCCGGCTGCAAGGTGGTGATCCGCACACTGGACGCCGGATCGGACAAGCCGCTGAAATTCGTCACCAGTCCGGAGGAGGCCAACCCTGCGCTGGGTGTGCGCGGCTTCCGCATCGCCCAGGACAACGCCGATCTGGTGGCCCGCCAACTCGACGCGATCGCGGCTGCGGCGCAGCAGACCGGCAACGCGCCGTGGGTGATGGCGCCGATGATCGCCACCGCAGAGGAGGCCCGCCGTTTCGCCGATCTGGCCCGGGCGCGCGGTCTGCATCCCGGGGTGATGATCGAGGTCCCCGCGGCCGCGCTGCTGGCCGACCGGATTCTCGAGCATGTGGAGTTCCTGTCGATCGGCACCAATGATCTCGCGCAGTACACGATGGCCGCCGACCGGATGTCGTCGGATCTGGCCACCCTGACCGATCCGTGGCAGCCCGGCGTGGTTGCGCTCGTCGCGCAGACCGCCCGGGCCGGGCAGTCGATCGGCAAGCCGGTCGGGGTGTGCGGTGAGGCCGCCGCCGACCCACTGCTCGCGTGCGTGCTGGCCGGTCTGGGTGTGACGTCGCTGTCGGCGGCGGCCACGGCGGTCACCCCGGTGGGCGCGAAGCTCGCGTCGGTGAGTCTGCAGCAGTGCCGCGACGCCGCCGAGGCGGTGCTGGCGACATCCGGTCCCGCCGAGGCCCGCGCGGCCGCCTCAGCCGTCCTCGGCTGAGACGACCGGCTGGGCAGGCGGGTAGGACAGTTCCAGCTCCCCGATGTTGGCCGCCGCGGTCACCAGCGGTAGCGCGTCGACGGTGGCTCCGGCGCCCGCGCCGGCCTCGGCGCGCAGCGCGGGCACGAACTCCTCGCTGATGTCGGGGCACAGATGCGCGGTGTCATCGCGCAGACCCGTCAGTCGGTTGCACAACGCCGCGGTGTGCGCGCTGAGCACGGCTCGGGTACGTGGATAGCTACCCGCGGGCGGAGGGGGGATGTCGGCAATCAGATCGGCACTGATCCGCAGCCGGGGTATGCGGTCCGCCGTGTCGAGGAGATCCGAGTCGATCGTGCCGTTCGCCTCGGCCAGATACGCCCGGATCGCGTCGCCATGGGTGCGCAGGTCCGCCAGCGACTCCTCATCGGCCCGCGCGACCGCCGCATCGGTCTGCGCCGAGGCGCCGCGCGTCACCCGTTCGACCGCTGCGGACAGATAGCGCGTGCACGCCGCCACCGCGGCGCCGAAGGCGCGCTGAACCGCGCTTTGCGCGCCGCCCGGCCACAGCAGCACCGAGACCACCAGACCCACCAGCGCCCCGATCACGACGTCCTCGACGCGGATCAGACCGATCTGCCAGCCCGTCGGCCGCATCAGGTTGAAGACGATCAGCACCTGCATGGTGAACATCGCCTGGCTCGCGGTGAAGGAACCCACCCTCATCACGTAGGTCGAGCCGAAGGTGACGGCGGGCAGCAGGCACCACAGCACGACGGGATTGAGACCGACGAGACCGATCAGCGCGGCGCCGGCGACGAAGCCGATCACGCTTCCGGTGATCGCGCGCACCACACTTGTCCGGGTGGTGGACGCACTCGAGCGCAGAACCGCCAGTGCGCCGAGCACTACCCACAGGCTGTTCTGCACCGGAAGGATCAGCGTCACGACGAATGCCAGCGCGAGAGCCAGACCGGTGCGAAGGCTGTTGAGCATCGTGACCGATCGGGTCGTCAGGAAGCCGACGAGACCGGCCACCGCCCTGCGATTGCTGTGCACCCGGTCGGCGATTCCGGTCTCAGGCAGCCCGCGGCCGAGCAGCCGGTCCATCAGCGGACGCGCCTCCAGCGTCGTGGCCGTGGCGATGATGCTTCCGGTGAGGCCGATCGTCGCGCTCATTGTCCGCCGGCGCAGTAACTCGCGCCCCTGATCGAGCGCGGCGGTATCGTCAGGATTATCGAGCAGATCTCGAATATCGTTGTCGTACTGGCGAAATGCGGTCACCCGGTGTTCGGCAACAGTCGTACTCAGCGCGGCCGCGGCGGCCATATCACCGACGATGAGTACCTTCGCGCCCCCGCGCAGCACCGCCACGCTGTCGGTCTTGATCGAGCTGAGCAGACGGCCGGTGTCGTCGTCGACGTGATCGCACAGCCACTGCAGGTTGGCCACCACCCGGATCAGGCCGCGGCTTCCTGCGCTCAGCGCCACCGGCCGGAACGCGCTTCCCAGGAAGACGGCACGCAGGGCGTCCATCGCGGCGCCCACCTCGTCGCCGGATGAACGGCCGTCGATGCGGTTGGCCAGGGCGACGCAGACTCCGGCGGTGAGGTCGCGTAGTTCGAAGCTGTAGCGCGGCGGGAAGACGAACAATGCGGCCGGGATGCAGATCGCGCACGCCAGCAGCCACCCCTGCAACCGGTCGCCGAGCGAACCGGGCGGTGTGCACAGCGGCAACAGGAACACCATGAGCGTGGCGCGCTGTCCGGCGGCGACGATCTCGCTGAGCAGGCCCGCGAAGCTGACCACAGCACCCACCACGAAACACAGCGGCACCGCGACCCACGGATGTGGCGCGGCCCAGGTGCCGAGCGCGATCATCAGCACGCCGTTGAGGGCGAGCCCGCAATAGCCGAGCGCTCTGCTGCCTGTCGTTCCGGGGAGGTCGGTCACGATCAGCAGTGCGATCGATCCGACCACGGTGAAAAGCGGCACCAGGGAGTGTCCGGCCACGGCGAAGCTCACCAACGCGGCCAGCGGTATGGCGACCCCCGCCCGTGCCGCCTTGCGGAGCCCGTCGTACCCGGGGTCGCGCCGGCGCAGGCTGTCGAGCAGTATCACTGCGGCGGGACGTCGGTGAGGCGGCCGGCCTCGAGGTCCTCGAGCATCTGGTTGCAGATCCACTCGAACGCGCGGCCTTCGCGCTGCAGTGTCGACTGCTCGTAGCCGATGAAGACGAATAACGACCAGGCCGCGAAGATCTGGGCCTGGCGGGCGTCCTTGGCGATCGCCAGTGCGGCCTCGTAGAGGACGTCGAACCGCTCCTGGTCGACCTCGGCCTGCACCCGCCCGACGTAGGGGTCCACCGAACTCCACGCCCGGATCGCCGCTTCGGCGTTGTGCGGCAGCGACAAACCAACCTCGATGATCGACGTGATCCGTTGCCGCGGATTCGACTCGGTGCGGATCACGTCGATGATGCGGACGGTGCGATCCTGGCGCCAGTAGGCGATGAGGTCACGGGTGTAGGTCGCCCAGTCGGCGAAGTAGTGGTAGAACGACCCGGTCGTCACGCCCTGACGCCGGCACACCTCCGCGAGTTTGAGGCCGCCGAACCCCTGGTCGGCGAGAATCTCCAGACCCGTCTCGAAGAAGGCTTCGCGGACCGCCGGTGCTGGCATGGTGCTAGACACTAGGCCTCCGGATGCCCGCTGAGCATCGCTACGATGGGAAAACCATGAGCAGCCTGCGCAGCGATGACGACACCTGGGACATCGCGACGAGCGTCGGGTCGACGGCGGTGATGGTGGCTGCGGCGCGCGCCCGGGAGACCGCCGCGGCGCACCCGTTGATCCGCGACCCCTTCGCGCGCATCCTGGTGTCCGGGGCAGGCACCGGAATGTGGGAGAACTTCCTCGACGATTCCCTGCAGGAGCGCATCACCGACGCCGATCCTGAGGTGGCGGCGGTGTTCGCGAACATGCTCAATTACCAGGCGGTGCGGACGCACTTCTTCGACGCGTTCTTCACCGACGCCGTGGCCGCCGGCATCCGTCAGGTGGTCATCCTCGCCTCGGGTCTGGATTCGCGCGCCTACCGGCTGCCGTGGCCGGACGGCACCGTGGTCTACGAGATCGACCAGCCCAAGGTGCTGGAGTACAAGTCCGCGACGCTGGCCGAGCACGCAGCGACGCCGATTGCGGATCTCCGTGAGGTGCCGGTGGACCTGCGCAACGACTGGCCGGCCGCATTGGTCGCCGCCGGATTCGACCCCGACCGCCCCACCGCATGGCTGGCCGAGGGGCTGCTGATGTACCTGCCCGCCGAGGCCCAGGACCTGCTGTTCGAGCGGATCACCGAACTGAGCGCCCCCGGCAGTCGGGTGTCCGCGGAGGCGGTGCGCCACCACGACGAGGAGCGTCGGGCCCAGATGCGCCAGCGGTGGGAGAAGATGGCCGACGACCTCGGCATCGAACGCAATGTCGACATCGGCGACCTGACCTACAACGACCCGCATCGCGCCGAGGTGACCGGGTGGCTGACCGCCCACGGCTGGCACGCCACGGGTACCCAGTCGGCCGACGAGATGCGCAGGCTCGACCGATGGGTCGAGGTGCCCAACCAAGACGAGCAGTACCGGGACGGCTTCTCGACGTTCGTTGTCGCCGAACGTCTCTGAAGGGCCGAGGGTGGCCGTTGGCTAGGATTGCGCGGGACATCACAGCCACCATCTGAGAGGACCCTCATGCCCGGAGTACAGGATCGCGTCATCGTCGTCACCGGCGCCGGGGGCGGTTTGGGCCGTGAGTACGCGCTGACCCTCGCCAAGGAGGGCGCCAGTGTCGTCGTCAACGATCTCGGTGGCGCGCGCGACGGAACCGGCGCCGGCCACTCGATGGCCGACCAGGTGGTGGCGGAGATCAAGGACGGCGGCGGTCGCGCCGTGGCCAACTACGACTCAGTCGCCGACGCCGCCGGAGCGGCCAACATCGTCAAGACCGCACTCGATGAGTTCGGGAAGATCGACGGCATCGTCAGCAACGCCGGCATCCTGCGCGACGGCACGTTCCACAAGATGACCGACGAGGCCTGGGACTCGGTGCTCAAGGTTCACCTGTACGGCGGCTACAACGTGATCCGCGCCGCCTGGCCGCACTTCCGGGAGCAGGGATTCGGCCGCGTCGTGGTGGCGACCTCCACCAGTGGGTTGTTCGGCAACTTCGGCCAGGCCAATTACAGCGCCGCCAAACTCGGCCTGGTGGGCCTGATCAACACCCTCGCCCAGGAGGGCGCCAAGTACAACATCAAGGCCAACGCGCTGGCACCCATCGCGGCCACCCGGATGACAGAGGACATCCTCCCGCCTGAGGTGTTCAAGAAGCTCACGCCGGAGTACGTCGCGCCGGTGGTCGCCTACCTGTGCACCGAGGAGGTGCCGGACACCGCCTCGATCTTCATCGTCGGCGGTGGCAAGGTGCAGCGCACCGCGCTCTTCCAGAACAAAGGCGTCACCTTCGATCACGTGCCGACGGTCGACGAAGTCGCTGAGCACTGGTCGACGATCGACGATCTGTCCTCGCCCGAGCCCGCCGCGTTCAAGCTGTAACTCTTGAAAGCTCTTGTCGCCCAGGAGCTCAGCGGACCCGCCGGGCTGGCGTACACCGATGTCCCCGATCCCGCCGGTGACGGTGTCCTGGTCGATGTCCGGGCCGCCGGTGTGTGCTACCCGGACCTGCTACTGATCAGCGGCGGCTACCAACTGCGCATTGACCCGCCCTTCATCCCGGGCACCGAGGTCGCCGGAGTGGTTCGCTCCGCGCCGGCGGCATCCGGATTCTCCCCCGGCGACCGGGTCTACGGGTCGGTGATGTTGGGCGGCTACGCCGAACAGGCGCTGATCCACGCGCCGCTGCCCACCCCGCCGGAACTCGACGACGCGCGGGCGGTGTCACTGCCGGTGAACTACCACACCGTGCATTTCGCACTCGCCCGCCGCGCCGCGCTGCGGGTGGGGGAGACCGTGCTGGTGCTCGGCTCCGCTGGCGGGGTGGGAACGGCGGCCATCCAGGTTGCCAAGGCGATGGGCGCCCGCGTGGTCGCGGTGGTGCACCGGTCCTCGGCGTTGGATTTCGTCAGGCGCCTCGGCGCCGACGTGGCGCTGCCGATGACCGACGGTTTCTCGGCGGCGGTGCGGGAGGCCACCGGCGGGCACGGCACCGACGTCGTCGTCGACCCCGTCGGGGGTGCGGCCTTCGATGAGGCGGTGCGCACCCTGGCCCCCGAGGGCAGGCTGCTGGTGATCGGATTCGCCGGCGGCGGCATTCCCACCGTCAAGGTCAACCGGTTGCTGTTGCGCAACGCCGGTGTCCTTGGCGTGGGGTGGCGGGAGTTCCTGGCGATCCACCCGGCCGCCGAGGGTGACGCCGCGCGCGGGGTCGCCGAACTGGTGGCCTCCGGGCTCAGACCCCCTGAGCCGCAACGTTTTCCGCTGTCCGAAGGCCGAGCCGGTCTGGAGAGCCTGGCGGCCGGCGAGGTGTTCGGCAAGGTGGTCCTGGAGCCGTGAGCACAGGCGGCTTGATCCTCGTCGCCCTGGCGATCGCCATCGGCCTGGCTGGCATCCTGGTGCCGCTGCTGCCCGGCACCCTGCTGGTGTGGGCGGCCATCGGGGTGTGGGCCGTGCTGCAGCGCAGCACTGAGGGCTGGGTGGTTCTCGGCGTCGTGACGGCCGTGCTGGGCGTGGGCATGCTGATCAAGTACCTGTGGCCGGCCAAGCGGATGCGGGCCGCCGACGTGTCCGGCCGCACACTGGCGGCCGGGGCGGTGCTGGGCGTCATCGGCTTCTTCATGATTCCGGTCGCCGGGCTGCCACTCGGCTTCGTCGCGGGCGTCTACCTGGCCGAACTGGTCCAGCGCCGCGACCGCCGCCGGGCGTGGGCGGCCACCGTGCACGCCGTCAAAGGGGTCGCGCTGTCGGTCGGGGTGGAGCTGACGGCGGCACTGCTGGCCACCGCGGCCTGGGTGACCGGCGTACTGCTAACCCAGTAGGCGCGAGCGCATCCGCGCCACATCGTCGTCGTCGACACCGGCCGCCGCCAGGTAGCCGGCCAGCCCGCCGTGGGTGTCGTCGAGCACCCGCCGCGCCGCGGCCAGGTACTCCTCCCGCACGCCGAGCACCTCGTCGGTCAGCCGGGACTCGGCGAAGGACAGCACCTCGTCGGTCACCCCCTCCCGGGTGCGCATGGTCTCCAGGATGCCCTCGCGCAGCCGTGCCACCGCGGCGTTGCTGCGAAGGTAGTCCGCCATGATGGCGTCGCGGTCCACCCCGGCCGCCTCCAGAGCGACGGCGATCGAGAAACCGGTGCGGTCCTTACCGGCGAAACAGTGCACCAGCACCGGCCGTCCGTCGGCGAGCAGGGTGACGATCCGGTGCACGGCCCGTTGCGCGCCGGCCAGGGTGGGGAACCGCTCGTACTCGCCGGTCATCCAGCGCAGCGCAGCCTCGCCCGGATCCTCCTCGGAGTACTCGGTCATCATCTTGTTCCAGCTCGACTCGTGCGGCGATTCCTGCGGCTGGCCGTCGTGGGTGTGCGACACCTCGGGGAACGGAAGGTTGTGCACCTCGATGTTGTTCGGCACCGCGCCGGCGCCGCGGCGGGCCACCTCGCCCGGCGAGCGCAGGTCCGCGACATCGGTGACACCGAGGCCGGCGAGGATTCGCCGTCCGCTCTCGTCGAGCTTGCTCAACTCACTGGACCGGAAAAGCCTTCCCGGCTCGATGGTCGCCGTCTCGGCGACGTCCCGGAAATTCCAGGCACCCGAAAGCCGTTCGTGATCGCCCGTCACCCGCGGGTCACCGCAGCGGCCAGTGGGCTCGGCTCACGCCCGAGTTCGGCCTTGGCCACGGTCCGGAAGTGCACCTCGTCGGGACCGTCGAAGATCCGCATGGCGCGCTGCCAGCCGTACATCCGGGCCAGCGGGAAGTCGTCGCTGACGCCGCCGCCGCCGTGAATCTGGATCGCACGGTCGATCACGTTGAGCGACATCTGCGGAGCCACCGACTTGATCTGTGACACCAGCGCGAAAGCAGCCCGGTTGCCGTGCTGGTCGATGGTCCACGCCGCCTTCTCGCACAGCAGGCGCGCCTGGTCGATCTCGTTGCGGGACATCGCGATCTGATGCTGCACCATGCCCTGCTCGGCCAGCGGCTTGCCGAACGCGATGCGGGTGCGGGCCCGTTCGGTCATCAGCGCCAGCGCGCGTTCGGCCACCCCGATGGCACGCATGCAGTGGTGGATGCGTCCCGGGCCGAGACGGGCCTGGGCGATGGCGAATCCCATGCCTTCCTCGGCGAGCAGATTCGACGCCGGGACGCGCACGTTGTCGTAGACGATCTCGGCGTGGCCGTGCTGGTCCTGCCAGCCGAAGACCGACGTCGAACGGATGATGTTGACGCCGGGGGTGTCGATGGGGACCAGGATCATCGACTGCTGCTGGTGTGAGGCGGCGTCGGGATTGGTGCGGCCCATGACGATCAGCACCTTGCAGCGCGGGTCGTTGGCGCCCGAGGTCCACCACTTGCGGCCGTTGATGATGTAGTCATCGCCGTCGCGGACGATCGCCGTCTGGATGTTGCGGGCGTCGCTGGAGGCGACCGCGGGTTCGGTCATCGAGAAGGCGCTGCGGATCTCACCGGCGAGCAACGGCTCAAGCCACTGCTTCTTCTGTTCGGCTGTGCCGAACATGTGCAGCACTTCCATGTTGCCGGTGTCCGGGGCGGCGCAGTTGATGGCCTCGGGGGCGATCTCGGTGCTCCAGCCGCTCAACTCGGCCAGTGGTGCGTACTCCAGGTTGGTCAGCCCGGACACCGATGGTAGGAAGAGGTTCCACAGTCCGCGGTCCCTGGCCTTCTTCTTCAGTTCCTCGACGACCGGGGGAACGGTGAAGTCACCGGGCCCGGCGGCTGCCCGGTAATCGTCGTAGGACGTCTCGGCCGGCAGCACCTCGTCGACCATGAACTCGGTGAGACGTTTGTGGTAGTCGGCGGCCTTGGCCGACATGGCGAAATCCATATCGCCACGATATGCCACCACGCAACGGCGCCGAGGCCTCCCCGGGACGGCTAGGGTGTCACGAGCAGCGGGGTTGTCCGCTCCTCGAACCGTTTCCCGCGCCAGAAAGCACACGCACACCCATGACAGAACCCAAGACGACAGTGGGAGTCGTCGCCGAGTCGGGGCCCGATGAGCGCCGGGTGGCTCTCGTCCCGAAAGCGGTGGCCACTCTGGTCAGCCAAGACGTAGCCGTGGTCGTCGAGTCCGGCGCCGGTGAGCGGGCTCTGCTACCCGACGACCTCTACGCTGCGGCCGGCGCGACCATCGGCGACGCCTGGGGGTGCGACGTGGTGGTCAAGGTCGCCCCGCCGACCGCCGCGGAGGTGGCCCGGCTGCGATCCGGGCAGACGCTGGTCGGCTTTCTGGCCCCGCGTAACGCGGACAACCAGATCGGCGCGCTGAGGTCGGCCGGCGTTCAGGCGTTCGCGGTCGAGGCGATCCCGCGCATCTCGCGGGCCCAGGCCATGGACGCGCTGTCCTCGCAGGGCAATGTCGCCGGGTACAAGGCCGTGGTGCTCGCGGCCAGCGAGTCGACTCGGTTCTTCCCCATGCTCACCACGGCGGCGGGCACGGTGAAGCCGGCCACCGTGCTGGTGTTGGGAGTCGGAGTGGCCGGTCTGCAGGCTCTGGCCACCGCCAAGCGGCTCGGTGCGCGCACCACCGGATACGACGTGCGGCCGGAGGTGTCCGACCAGGTGCGCTCGGTGGGCGCGCAGTGGCTTGATCTCGGGATCGACGCCGCCGGTGAGGGTGGTTACGCCCGCGAGCTCACCGATGAGGAGCGCGCGCAGCAGCAGAAGAAATTGGAAGAGGCGATCGGCAACTTCGACGTCGTCATCACCACCGCCCTGGTGCCGGGCCGGCCCGCGCCGCGTCTGGTGACCGCTGCCGCCGTGCAGGGCATGAAGCCCGGCAGCGTGGTGGTGGACCTGGCCGGTGAGACCGGCGGCAACTGCGAGCTGACCGAGCCGGGCCAGACCGTCGTCAAGCACGGGGTGACCATCGCCTCGCCGCTGAACCTGCCGGCCACCATGCCCGAACACGCCAGCGAGTTGTACGCCAAGAACATCACCTCGCTGCTGGAGTTGCTGATCAAAGACGGCGCACTCGCGCCCGATTTCGACGACGAGGTCGTTGCGGCCTCCTGTGTGACGCGCGAGGTGCAGAACTGATGTACACCCAGTTATTGGCCAATCTGGCGATCCTGGTGCTGGCCGGCTTCGTCGGCTTCGCGGTGATCTCCAAGGTGCCCAACACACTGCACACCCCGCTGATGTCGGGCACCAACGCCATCCACGGCATCGTCGTGCTCGGCGCGCTGCTGGTGCTCGGCGCCCTGCCCGCCGACGCGCACTGGGGCGTGCGGATCATCGCGTTCGTCGCCCTGGTGTTCGGCACGCTCAACGTCATCGGCGGCTTCCTGGTCACCGACCGGATGCTCGGGATGTTCAAGAGCAAGAAGAAGCTCCCCGCCGCGCAGGAGACGAAGGAGCTCACCAAGTGACCTATCTCGTCGACGTTCTCTACATCATCGCGTTCGCGCTCTTCATCTACGGCCTGATGGGGCTGACCGGTCCGAAGACCGCGGTGCGCGGCAACTGGATCGCCGCGACCGGTATGGGAATCGCCGTGGTGGCCACGCTGATCAAGGTCCGGGACACGGCGTCGATCAACTGGATCCTGATCGTCGCGGGTCTGGCGCTCGGCGTGATCCTCGGTGTCCCGCCGGCCAAGAAGACCAAGATGACGGCCATGCCGCAGCTGGTGGCGCTGTTCAACGGTGTGGGCGGCGGCACGGTGGCGCTGATCGCCTGGGCGGAATTCATTGAGACCGAGGGCTTCTCGGTGTTCAAACCCGAACAGTCCCCGACCGTGGCGCTGGTGGTCGGTTCGCTGTTCGCGGCGATCATCGGTTCGGTCTCGTTCTGGGGTTCGCTGGTCGCCTTCGCCAAGCTTCAGGAGAACATCATCCCGAAGGGTGTCGAGAAGACATTCGTCAAGAGCGCCAAGCTGTTCCAGGCCGCCAACATCGTGCTGCTGGTGGCCGCCGTCGCCGCCGCGGTCTACATCGGGTTGCACGCCGGTTCCGACCAGGCTCTGCCGGTCTGGTGGATGGTGCTGCTGCTGGTACTCGCGGGCATCATGGGTTTGTTCGTGGTGTTCCCCATCGGCGGGGCGGACATGCCGGTGGTCATCTCGCTGCTCAACGCGCTCACCGGATTGTCGGCGGCCGCCGCGGGTCTGGCTCTTAACAACACCGCGATGATCGTGGCGGGCATGATCGTCGGCGCCTCCGGTTCGATCCTGACCAACCTCATGGCGGTCGCGATGAACCGCTCCATCCCGGCGATCGTGTTCGGTTCGTTCGGCGGCACCGACGCGGCCGGCGGCGGGGCCGGCGGCGATCAGGGCACTGTCAAGGCCACGTCGGCCGCGGACGCGGCCATCCAGATGGCCTACGCCAACCAGGTGATCGTGGTCCCGGGGTACGGCCTCGCGGTGGCGCAGGCCCAGCACGCCGTCAAGGAGATGGCCGACCTGCTGGAGGAGAAGGGAGTGGAGGTCAAGTTCGCCATCCACCCGGTGGCCGGCCGGATGCCGGGCCATATGAACGTGCTGCTGGCCGAGGCCGACGTCGAGTACGACGCGATGAAGGAGATGGACGACATCAACGGCGAGTTCCCGCGCACCGACGTGACGATGGTGATCGGCGCCAACGACGTCACCAACCCGGCGGCGCGCAACGACCCGTCCAGCCCGATCTTCGGGATGCCGATCCTCAACGTCGACCAGTCCCGGTCGGTGATCGTGCTCAAGCGGTCGATGTCCTCGGGCTATGCGGGCATCGAGAACCCACTGTTCGGTGCCGAACAGACCTCGATGCTGTTCGGTGACGCCAAGAAGTCGGTCGGTGAAGTGATCGAGGAACTCAAGGCGCTGTAATCAACGGCGGAGCGGATCAGAACGGCGGCGGGTCGGCCGCCCACCGGGCCTCGGTGAGGCCGCGTTCCCAACTGATCCGCGCCGCGCGTTCGGCTGCCCTGCTGCGCCGCCGTGTCGGCATCATCAGGGTGCGCCCCGCCCGCTGATCCTTCGCCTGCCCGGTGAGTGTCAGCTCTGCGGTGGACTCGGCCAGCTGCGGAAAGAACAACGGCCCGCCCGGCGTGGTCGTGTAGGTGCGACCCGACGGCGACGTCCAGATGATCGTGCCGTCACTGCGTTGAACCTCGGTCCAACCGCCGTCACCGCACCAGAAGGTCTTGAGGAGGTGATGCGCGCGGCACAGCAGAGCCAGATTGGAGGGATGCGTCGGGCCGCCCGCATGCCAGGGAACCGTGTGGTCGATATCGCAGACCTCGGCGGGCTTGTCGCAGCCGGGGAAGCGGCAGTGCAGATCCCGGCAGCGGATGAACTCGGCCAGCGCGCGGGAGGGCCGGTAGCGCCCTTCGGTGCGCAGCAGTTCCGGACGCGTGAGAGGGCGCAGCCGGGACCGCTGCGAGAGTTCACGCAGCATCGCCGGGGCGATGGTCCCGTAACCCGGCAGGTACCCCGGTGCGTCACTCTCACCACGCAGGGTGGCCGCCTCGGCCAGCACGTGCACGATCACCGGGGAGGACTGGCCGGGCACTCCGCCGGCGGCCAGCGCGACAAGCGCGTCGGCACGACGCTGAGCTTTGGTGCGGGTGTCCTCGCGCGGGGCGTCCGCCGCCAACTGGTCGAGCCGGCGTTCCAGTACGGCGGCGTCGGCGGCGCGCAACGCACCCCAGAACTCGACCATGCCGTTGTGCGCCTCGCCGAATTCGACGGTGCGCTCCTCCTCGGCGCTGCGGACGTTGCGCACGGCCGCCGGATCGAACTCGGCCACCCATCTGTCGATGACTTCGGTCAATCGTCGCTGGGACAGGGTGTTCCATAGCCCAGCGCGCCGCGACAGTTCGGAGTCAATCCTCGCCAGCACATCGGGGTCGGTGATCAGCCCGGTGCGGAACACCATCGCGGCGACGACCCGGAAGTCCACCTGGCCCTCGGCGAAGACCGCTCCGAGGCGCGGCAACCGCTCAAGCAGCTCCACCCCGTAGTTCATCTGCGCGGAGGCCCGCCCGCGGCTGATACCCAGTTCCGCACCCACCTCGGCGGCGACCGCCTCCCAGTTGTCGATGCACCACTGCGCGCGGTCGTCCTCGGCCACGTCCGCCATCCGTCGCTGGCACAGCCGGCCCGCCGCCAGCAGGCGCCGGGCCACGGCGACCCGTTCGGTCTGCTGGGCTCCGCGCATCTCCTCGAGGAGAGTCGTCTCACTCAGGGAATCGAACATATATTCGATATTAGAGGCCGGTCCGACAGAAACGGCGCGGCTATCCCGACCGCAGCAGCACGGTCTGCAACGCGGCGCGGAACTCCTCGGGGATCGGGGCCGGGCCGTCGTCCCCGAGCAGCACCAGCACCGTGTCGCAGACGCCGATGCATTCGTCGTCGATGAACAGCCCGGTCGAGGCGACGTAGGAGGTGCGGCCGATCCGGCCCACGCCGGCGCCGGTGTCGATGAGGGCGGGCCAGTGCGCCTCGGCCAGGAAATGCACCGTGTTCTGCGAGGTGACCAGCCGAAGCCGCCGGTCACCGGCGCGGTAGGCCTCGGGGAACAGGTTGCGGTTCATCGTCGCCCGCGCGTTCTCGTGCAGCGCTTCCAGCGCCAGGTTGTTCAGGTGGGCGTTGGCGTCCATATCGCCGTAGCGGGCCGCGATCCGGTCGACGACGGGGTAGGAGGCCAGGCGAAGCCGCACCGGGTCCGGCCGGGCGGCCGTGGTGGTCCAGTCAGTCACGCACGCCTAGACAGGCGGATACGCCGGCGTCCCGGTCCAGTCGGTGCCGCGCAGCGCCCAGGGCAGCCAGCTGAAGAAGTACTCGACCTCATCGGTCATGTCATAGTCCGGCTGCGGATCGAAATTCATCTCAAGACCTCCACGGCGGCGCATCCAGCTGACGTCTCACAGTAGCGCGTCCGCACCGCGTCCCGCCGCCGATCACCCCCTATTGCCTAGACTGTCCAACCAGTTGATAGGGAGGGCGCCATGCCACCGGAGAACGGGACGAGCCGCCGCGAGGAGCTGCTGGCCGTCGCGACCAAGCTGTTCGCGGCCCGCGGCTACCACGGGACCCGGATGGACGACGTCGCCGACGTGGTGGGATTGAACAAGGCCACCGTCTACCACTACTACGCCAGCAAGTCGCTGATCCTGTTCGATATCTACCGCGACGCAGCCGAGAACACCCTGGCGGCGGTCCATGCCGACCCGTCCTGGACCGCCCGCGAGGCGCTCTACCAGTACACCGTGCGGCTGCTGACCAATATCGCCGAGAACCCGGAGGGGGCGGCGGTCTACTGGCAGGAGCAGCCCTACATCACCGAATGGTTCACCGAGGAGCAGGTCGCCGAGGTCCGGGAGAAGGAGGAACTGGTCTACCAGCACCTCTCCGGGCTGATCGACCGCGGCATCGCCAGCGGCGAGTTCTTCGACTGCGACTCCCACGTGGTGGCGTTGGGCTACATCGGCATGACCATGGGCGCCTACCGCTGGCTTCGACCCGACGGCCGGCGCACCGCCAAGGAGATCGCCGAGGAGTTCTCGACGGCGCTCCTGCGCGGGCTGATCCGCGACGACAAGATCCGCACGGAGAGCCCTTTAGGCGGGATGCCCGCCGAGGCGGGGAAGGCCCGGGTCTGATGCCGCTGGTGTCCAAGACCCTTGAGGTCGGTGCCGACGCGGCCGCGATTCTGGCGATCGTCGCCGACTTCGAGTCCTACCCGCAGTGGAACGACGAGGTGAAGGGCGTCTGGGTGCTGGCCCGCTACGACGACGGACGCCCCAGCCAGCTGCGCATCGACACCGCTATCCAGGGATTCGAGGGCACCTACATCCAGGCGGTGTACTACCCGGGTCCCGGGCAGATCCAAACCGTCATGCAGCAGGGCGAGCTGTTCTCCAAACAGAATCAGCTCTTCTCGGTGGTCGAGATGGGACCGACGAGCCTGCTGACCGTCGACCTAGACGTCGAGACGTCCGTGGCGGTGCCGAACGTCATGATGAAGAAACTCGTCAACGACGCCCTCGACCACCTCGCCGGCAACCTCAAGGCGCGCGCCGAGCAGCTGTCCGGATAACGGACGATTCCGGCGTTTCCGCTCTGCGCAGCGCGCCTTTCGCGTTAGGTGGGCGGTGATGGACACCGCGGGCGGGCAGCAGCACACCGAGCAGCCGTATCTGTCGCGCCGCCAGAACTGGATCACCCACCTCGCCAGGCACGCGCTCATGCAGCCCGACGCCACCGCGATGCGCTTCACCGGCAGCACCATCACGTGGGCCGAACTTGCGCACCGCGTCACCCGCCTGGCGTCGGCGTTGCATCGCCGCGGCGTAGCAGCCGGCGATCGGGTGATGATCCTCATGCTCAACCGGCCGGAGTTCATGGAGGCATGCCTGGCCGCCAATTCCCTTGGCGCCATTGCGGTTCCGGTGAACTTCCGGCTCACGCCGCCGGAGCTGGCCTACCTGGTGGAGAACTGCGGCGCCGCTGTGATGGTGACCGAACCGGTCTTGGCGCCCGTCGCCGCGGCGGTGCGCGAACTGGCGCCGGTGCACAGCCTGATCGTCGCCGAGGCTCCGACCGACGGGGCCGTGCTGGGCTACGAGGACCTCATCGCCGAGGAAGGCGAGCCCGCGCCGCCCGTCGACATCCCGCCAGACGACCCGGCGCTGATCATGTACACCTCCGGCACCACCGGGCATCCGAAGGG
>VEQU01000113.1 GCA_018883075.1 Mycobacterium sp. | reverse complement strand
CCCCAGGACGGTGAGCAGTGCGCGGGCGGCGGGCTGATCGGTGATCGGGCCGGCCAGCGGCGAGAGGTCGACGGGCACACCGGCGGCGGCCAGGGTGCGCGGCAGCGCGGCGGCCGCCTCGACCGAGCGGACGATGACGGCGAGTTGCGACCACGGCACGCCGTCGACGAGGTGCGCTCGGCGCAGGGTGTCGGCGATCAGCGCGCACTCGGCGTGCGCGGAGGCGGCGACCGTGACGGTCACGCTGCCCTCGTCGTCACCGCCATCGTCGTCGTCACCGGAGGCGTCGAGCGTGAAGCGGCCGAACCCGCCGATGGCGCGGGCGATCGCCGGCGCGCAGCGCTGTGAACGCTCCAGGGTGACATCCGGGTCGGCGAGCAGCAGGCGCGCGTCCGCGCCACGGAACCCGAACACCGCCTGCTGCGGATCGCCGGCGATCACCGCGGTGTCGGCCGCGGCGGCCAGCACACGTACCAGCCGGGCGGCCTGCGGGTCGAGGTGCTGGGCGTCGTCGACCAGCAGCATCCGGACCCGGGCGCGTTCGGCGGCCAGCAGATCGGCGTCGGTGGCGAACGCCTCCAGCGCGGCGCCCACCAGATCGGCCGCACCCAGCGCCGGGACGGTGGCCTGCGGCGCGGCAGTGCCGACCGCGGCGCGCAGCAGCATCACCTGTTCGTACTGGGTCGCGAACCGGCCGGCGGCCGCCCACTCGGGGCGGCTGTGGAGCCGGCCGAGCCGCTTGAGTGCGGGGCCGTCGATGCCGCGCTGCGCGCACTGCGCCAGCAGGTCTCGCAGTCCGGTGGCGAACGCGACGGTGGTCAGGGCGGGGCGCAGTTCGCGCGGCCAGCGCTGGGCGCCGTCGTCGAGGTCACCGGCGAGCAGTTCGCGGATGATGCCGTCCTGCTCGGCGCCGGTGACCAGCCGCGGCGGTGGATCCCCGGCGCGCTCGGCGGCCTTGCGCAGCACCCCGAAGGCGTAGGAGTGCAGGGAGCGGACCAGCGGCTCGCGGACCACGGCGCGGCAGGGCTCATCGGAGCACGCGGCCAGCAACTCGGCGGTCAGCGCACTGCGGGCCGAGGCGGCCAGCCGGCCCGACCCGGTCAGAAGCAGCACCGATTCAGGATCCAGACCGGCGGAGATGTGGACGACGGCGGCCTGCACCAGCAGGCTGCTCTTACCGGTGCCCGGACCACCGAGCACCCTCACCGTCGTCATACCGGCATCAGACCAGAGGGGTCTGACAGAAAACCCGCCTACAGCTCGAAGACCTGACCCGGCCGCGGCACACTGGCCTCCCAGCCGAATTCCCGGCCCAGCCGGGTGCGCAGGGTGTCGGCCGGCTGCGGTTCGCCGTGCACGACCAGCACCTCGCGTGGCGCGGTGGTGAACCCGCGCGCCCAGCGGATGAGTTCGTCGGCGTCGGCGTGCGCGGACAGCATCGCCAGATCGGCGACGCCGGCGTTGATCGGCACCCACTCGCCGTAGATCCGGATCTGCTTCTCCCCCGCCGCGATGCTCGCCCCGCGGGTGCCGGGCACCTGGTAGCCGGTGATCATGATGGTGTTGCGCGCATCCGGCGCGAAGGCCTTGAGGTGGTGCAGGATCCGGCCGCCGGTGGCCATGCCGCTGGCCGAGATGACGATCTTGGGATCGCGGCTCTCGGAGATCTTCCGGGACTGTTCGGACTCGCGGGTGTATTTCGCCATGGCGCACATGCCCTCGTAGACCTCCGGGGCGAGGCGATGGTCGTCGCGGTACCTGCCCAGCAGTTCCGAGGCGTTGATCGCCATCGGGCTGTCCAGATAGACCGGGACGTCGGGCAGCCTGCCGGCGCTCTGCAACTGCCACAGGTAATAGAGCAGGGTCTGGGCGCGGCCGACGGCGAAGGCCGGCACCAGCACGGTGCCGCCACGCTCGACCGTCTCGTCGACGACGGCGGCGAGGACGGCGGCCGGGTCGGTGCGTTCGTGCACCCGGTCGCCGTATGTGGACTCCATCACCAGGTAGTCGGCCGCGCTCACCGGCTCGGGGTCGAACATGATCGGGTCGTCGTAGCGGCCGAGGTCTCCGGTGAACACGATGCGCCGGCCCTGCCAGTTCACCTCGACCGTCGACGCGCCGAGGATGTGGCCGGCCCGGCGGAAGATCACCACCGGACCGCCCTCCCACAGCGGGACCTCATGACCGAAGCCGTGGGTGTCGAACAACTCGACCGCCCGTTGCGCGTCGGCCTGGTCATACAGCGGCAGCGCCGGATGGTGTTTCGACTTCTTCGTCTTGTTGAGGAAGGCGGCGTCGCGCTCCTGCAGATAGGCGCTGTCGCGCAGGATGATGTCGGCGACGGCCCGGGTGGCCCCGGTGGAGAAGATGGGCCCCTCGAATCCGTTGCGCACCAGCCGCGGCAGATATCCGGTGTGGTCGAGGTGCGCGTGGGTGATGACGACGGCGTCGACGCTCTCCGGGTCCACGGCCAGCGGCGCCCAGTTCAGTTCGCGGAGGTTCTTCACGCCCTGGAACAACCCGCAGTCCACCAGGATGCGCCGGCCGTCGGATTCCAGCAGGTGCTTGGAGCCGGTGACCGTGCTGGCCGCCCCCAGACTGCGCAGAGAGAGATCCGGGGCCATGTGAGGCAGCATAGGTCCGGTGACCGGCCTGCACGTCAACCGCTTCGGCCCGCCCGGCCCCGCGCGTGTGCTCGCGGTGCACGGGCTGACCGGCCACGGCAAGCGCTGGCGGCCGCTGTTCGAGACGCACCTGGCGGGTGTCACGGTGCTCGCCCCGGACATGATCGGGCACGGCCGCTCGACATACGCCGCGCCGTGGACCATCGACGCCAACGTCGCCGCGCTGGCCTCCCTGATCGAGGACGAGGCCGACGGCCCGGTGCTGGTCGTCGGGCACTCGTTCGGGTGCGCGGTGGCGCTGCACCTGGGGGCGCAATGCCCGGACCTGGTGTCCGGCCTGCTGCTGCTGGACCCGGCGGTGGGCCTCAACGGCGAGCGGATGCGCGCGGTCGCCGAGGCGATGCTGGCCTCGCCGGATTACCCCGACCGCGCCGAGGCGCGCGCGGAGAAGGCGAACGGCTCATGGTCGGACGTGCCGGACGCCGAGTTGGACGCCGACGTCGACGAGCATCTGATCGAACTACCCGGCGGCCGGGTGGGCTGGCGGATCTGCGTACCGGCGATGATGTCGTACTGGAGCGAGCTGGCCCGCGAGGTGGTTGTGCCGCACCCCGGAACGCCGGTGACGGTGGTGCGCGGAGCGCTCACCGACCCGCCGTACGTCACCGCCGAACTGCTCGACGCACTGACGGCACGGCTGGGCGGGGAGTTCCGCTGTGTGGACCTCGACTGCAAGCACATGGTGGCCCAGGCCCGGCCGGCCGAGACCGCCGCACTGATCCGCGACATGCTCGGCCACTAGCCGCATTCTTCGCGATTACCTGCGCCGCGCCGACCCTGCTGGGGCTACGGTCAGTCGTCCGATGTGCGCCCACTGATGGAGGGATTCCATGAGAACGTCGATGTCAGCCATCGCCGCAGCCGCGGCAGGGGTGGCGTGCCTTACCGCCGGCTGCAGTACCGCATCAGACGCCAAAGCGCTCGATGGCGAAGCCCTCAAGGGCACCTGGACCTACTCGGGGACCGGCTTCGAGCGTGGTCAGCCTGAGACCTGGAAAGACAACACGATGGTCGTCGAGAGCGCTGATGGGCAGAACTTCACCGGCTACGTCGAATTCCCGACGGACGCCGAGCCCGACAGCACCGGTGCCCCCGGTCAGAAGACCATGCGGGAGCGGTTCACGGGTGTCATCACACCGGCCGGCGACATCCTCATCGTCGACCCGGACGGCCGCCTGGAGATGAAGATGTTCGACGGCAAGCTGATCGGGCAGTACGTCGACGGCAACCCCACCGTGATGAATGTGGAGATGGTCCGGAAGTAGTCTTCTGGCCCGTGGCGCCGATCACCGACACCCAGATCGAACGGGTGCGTGCCCTCGTCGCCTCGATTCCTCCTGGCCGGGTGGCCACCTACGGCGATATCGCCTGTGCGGCAAAGCTTTCCAGCCCGCGCATCGTGGCGTGGATCATGCGCACCGACTCCCACGACCTGCCGTGGCACCGGGTGATCACCGTCTCCGGTCGGCCCGCGCCGCATCTGGCCAGCGAGCAACTGGCGCGGCTGCGCGCCGAGGGCGTGATCGCTTCCGACGGCCGGGTACCGCTAGCGCAGATCCGGCACGCGTTCTAGGTGGTTCTGGTTACAACGCCATCCGGACCAGTGCCGCGGTGCGCGAGAGGCCGGGCAGCGCCTCCGGGGTGGACCGCGGGTGCAGGGCGTGCACGCAGAGCCGGAACAGCAAGGCGCGCAACAGCATCTGCGACCACTCGGGGAGATCTTCCCAGCGCTCGATCAGACCGTCGTCGGCGTCGCCCCAACTCAGGGCGTCGACCACCGCCACGCCGGCCGCCCACGCCGCGGGCCGCCAGTAGGGCGTGATGTCGGTGATGCCGGGTGCGGCCGCGCCCGCGAACAGCACTGTGCCGTAGAGATCGCCGTGCACCAGCTGTGACTGTGACTTGGTGGGTTTGCGCAGCGCGGCCAGCTGACCGATCAGCTCGATGCAGCGTTGCCGGTCCTCGGTCTCCGGTATCGGCGGCGCGCCCAGCGGCAGCGCGTGCAGCGGCCGCTCATCCCAGGCCGCGCGGTCGGCGACGGCGAAGACGTCGACGTCGGTCCACGGCGGCACCGGCGTCGCGGTGAGGAAGCGCGGCCGCTCCAGGTTCGCGGTGGCCTCGTGCAGCCGGACACCCGCCGACACCACCTCGTCGTGGCGCGGCTCCGGGGTGCCGGCGACGAAGGTGTCGGCCCGCCAGCCGGAGACGACGTAGCGGCCGTCGGTGGAACGGACCGGGCGGGCCAGCCGCAGCCCGTCGACGAACAGGTTCTCGCGGACCTTGGCCGACCATGCCGCGCGGGCGTGATCGGCGACCAGGGACAGCACGACCTCCCCGCAGCGCCAGCCGTCGGACCAGTCGCCGATCTCGTGCAACTCGCCGCTCTTGACGCCGAAGGTCGCCAGCACGTGGTCCGGCGGCCGCTCCTCGATCACAAGGTCAGGCATCACCACTCCAGGCTAGGTGCTGGCCGGGACAAAACCGCGTCAGCACAGCGGCACGTCGGGCTCGATTTCGGCCGTCCAAGCAACGATTCCGCCACGAAGATGGCACGCGTCGGCGAATCCGGCGGCATGCAGCGCGGCCAGCGCCTGCGCCGAGCGGACCCCGGTCTGGCAGTACAGCACCGGGGTGCGTCCGGGGGGGATCTTGGCCAGCCCGGCGCCGGAGATCAGCTCGCCGGCGGGGATCAGCACCGCGCCGTCGATCCGGCCGGTCGCCCACTCGTCGGGCTCGCGGACGTCGACCAGCGCGACGGCGCCGTCGTCGAGCAGGCCCCGCACCTGCGCGGGGGTGAGGCCGGCGTCGTCGACCAGTGCGGTGATCGGCGGGGCGTGCGGATCCTTGCGGACGTCGATGGTGCGGTAGGTCATGTCGAGCGCATCGTGGATCATCAGCCGGCCCAGCAGCGACTCGCCGACACCGGTGATGAGCTTGATGGCCTCGGTGCCCATGATCGAGGCGATCGAGGCGCACAGCACGCCGAGCACGCCGGCCTCGGCGCAGGACGGCACCGCACCCGGCGGCGGCGGTTCGGGATAGAGGTCGCGGTAGTTGACGGCGCGCCCGTCGGGGGCGTCCTCCCAGAACACCGACACCTGCCCGGCGAACCGCAGGATCGAACCCCACACGTACGGCTTGCGCGCCAGCGCGGCGGCGTCGTTCACCAGATAGCGGGTGTCGAAGTTGTCGGTGCCGTCGATGATGAGGTCGTAGCGGGCGAAGAGGTCGACGGCGTTGTCCGGCGCCAGGCGCAGTTCGTGGATGTTCACCGACACGAGCGGGTTGAGTTCGCCGATGGCGTCGCGCGCACTGGCGGTCTTGGCGCGGCCGACCTCGCCGGTGGTGTGGATGACCTGGCGATGCAGATTGGACACCTCGACGGTGTCGAAGTCGACGATGCCGATGGTGCCCACGCCCGCGGCGGCCAGGTAGAGCAGCGCGGGCGAACCCAGCCCGCCGGCGCCGATCACCAGCACGCGGGCGTTCTTCAGCCGCCGCTGTGCCTCGGCGCCGAAGCCCGGGATGACCATCTGGCGGCTGTAACGGGCGGTCTCCTCGGCCGTCAGCTCTGCGGCGGGCTCAACGAGCGGCGGCAGGGGCACGTCTCCATTGTGCGGTTTTCCACACGGGCCCGGCATGTCGCGGGGAAAACCGCACACTCGCGGGGGAGGCAGGGG
>VEQU01000024.1 GCA_018883075.1 Mycobacterium sp. | reverse complement strand
GCGCCCATCGGGGCATACGAGGAGGAGACGCGCACCGACGGGTCATCGGACCAGACGTCCTCCTGGGCCTGCTGGTCGAACTGCGCCAGGTGCCAGTTGTGCACACCGAGGATGCCGCCGGCCCATCCGGTCGAGCCGCATGCGCTTGCGATCCGGCGCACGGCTTCGAAGAAGACGGTCGGGTCGCACTGCAGTCCACCCCACTGCTCGGGCTGGAGCAGTTTGAAGAAACCCGCCTCCTCCAGATCCGCGATATTGGCGTCCGGAAGGCGACGCAACTCCTCTGCGTCGGCAGCGCGCTCACGCAGGCGTGGGAGTACCTCGTCGATGGCGGCCAGAACCGTCTGCGGATCGCGCTGTTGAATTGACGTCACTGCGAACCCTCCCGGGAGTGCGGAAACTGACCCTAAGACTAGAACACGTTACGATTTGTGTCGAGCAGTCTGAGCTTGCACCTGCTAGTTCACCGTATTGTCATTTCTATAACGTGTTCTAGTTCCCTCCCGGAAGGACCCCGCCTCGTGACGAGCCCCGACAGCCCGGCCACCGCCGTCGTGCATCTCGACGGCCAGACGCACACGGTGTCGTGGCCCCGCGCGGAGAAGTTGCTCGACGTGCTGCTCGCGGCAGGGATCGAGGCGCCGTTCTCCTGCCGGGAGGGGCACTGCGGAGCCTGCGCGGTGACGGTGTGCGCGGGCGAGGTGGAGATGGAGACCAACGACGTGCTGGAAGCCGACGACCTGTCGGACGGTTTGATCCTTGCCTGCCAGTCCCGGCCCGTATCGGAATCCGTCGAGGTCAGCTACGACTGAAGCCGGTTGGCCCGATCAGCGCGGAAGACCGAGCAGCCGCTCACCGGCCATGCTCAGCAGGATCTGCTCCGTTCCGCCGGCGATGGACAGGCAGCGGGTGTTGAGGAAGCTCTGCACGGCGTCGTTGCTGACCAGGCCGGCACCGGCGGACAGTTCCATCCGGAACTCCTCGAGCGCCTGGCGGTAACGCACCCCGATCAGTTTGCGCGCGCTGGCCTCGGCACTGGTGTCCCGGCCGCCGACGGCCAACTGGGCGATCCGGTGATCGAGCAGGGAGCCCACCTGTGCAGCCAGCAGAAGCTGCCCGAGGCGCTCGGCGGTTGACGAATCCAGGTCTGCTCCGGACAGGGCGCCGAGCATCTGCTCCATCGGATTGCCCAGTGCGGTGCCGCCGGCCATCGCCACCCGCTCGCTGGCCAGCGTTGTGCGAGCGAGCCGCCAGCCGTCGTTCACCGCGCCGACCACCATCTCGTCGGGGACGAACACGTCGTCGAAGAACACCTCGTTGAACAGCTCGTCGCCGGTGATCTCCCGCAGCGGGCGGATCACGATGCCGGGCGAGCGCATGTCGACCAGGAAGTACGTGATGCCCTTGTGTTTGGGGGCGTCGGCGTCGGTGCGCGCGAGGCACACGCCCCAGTGGGCCTTGTGAGCGGCCGATGTCCACACCTTCTGGCCGGTGAGTTTCCAACCGCCCTCGGCACGAACGGCTTTGGTGCGCAGCGACGCCAGATCCGAACCGGCGCCGGGTTCGCTGAACAGCTGACACCAGATCAGCTCGCCGCGCAGTGTGGCCGGAACGAAGCGGTCGATCTGCTCGGGCGTCCCGCCCTCGAGGATGGTCGGCACCGCCCACCAGCCGACGACAAGGTCGGGCCGCTGGACTGCGACCTTCGTGAGTTCCTGCTCGATCAGCAGCTGCTCGGCCGGCGAGGCATCACGCCCGTACGGCTTGGGCCAGTGCGGCGCGAGAAGCCCCGAATCGGCCAGCGCGACCTGACGCCGCTCTGGAGGCAGGCCGGCCACCGCCGCTGCCGCGGCGGCGATCTCCGGCTGAAGATGCGCCACCGACTCCAGGTCGATGTGCAGTTCGCGACGCACACCGGCGGCGGTCAACTCCCCCACCCTGCGAAGCCAATGCGAGCGGCCGCCGAGCAGCGGACCGATCGCATACGCCCGCCGCAGGTAAAGGTGGGCGTCGTGTTCCCAGGTGATGCCGATACCGCCGAGCACCTGAATGCAGTCCTTGGCGTTCTCCTGCGCGGCGTCGACACCAACGGCGGCTGCCACGGCGGCGGCGATCGACAGCTGACGCTCGTCGTCTCCCGCCGCAGCGAGGGCGGCGTCGCCGGCGGCCACCGCGATCTGCTGATAGCGCAGCAGCATCTCCGCGCACATGTGCTTGACCGCCTGGAAGCTGCCGATCGGTTTGCCGAACTGTTCGCGGACCTTCGCGTAGTCGGCAGCGGTGTCAAGAGTCCAGCGCGCGACTCCGGCAGCCTCGGCGGCCAACAGGGTTGCCGCCAGATCGCGGAACCGTCGGCCGGACACATTCAGAGTGCGAAAGGGCGTCCCGCTCAGCGTCACCTTGGCAAGTGGACGCGAGAAGTCTGTCGCCGAGAGTGGTTGTAGCTCAACGCCTTCGGCATCGGTGTCCACCAGTGCGACGTGGTCGTGGTACGACAGTAACAGGATACCGCCGCTCTGGGCCCCGATCACATGATCTGCGGTACCCGACAACCGGTTGGCATCCTCCCGTAGATCGCACTCAGTGCACATCCCGGCCGTCAGCTGTCCGGACGACAGCGACTGCAGCATGGTGGGATCGCTAACGACCAAGGTCGCCAGTGCGGTGCTGACGACCGGACCCGGGACCAGCGCCCGTGCCGCCTCCTCGACCATGGCGCAGAGGTCCACGACAGTGCCGCCGGCACCGCCGGCATCCTCGGGGACCGCCACCCCGAACAGTCCAAGTTCGGCGACGCCGTCGAAGATATTCCGACAGGCGTCCAGAAGGCCGTGCTCGACGTCGCGCACCGCCGCCGGCGCACCGGCGCCGGCGGCCCAGGTCCGCACCAAGTCGCGCGCCGCGAACTGTTCGTCGGTGATGGTGGCGGACACCGCTTCTCCTCGGGTTCGTGGGGGTGGACAACACTGGACCTCAGCGCCCACTAGAACGTGTTCTAATAGTGCCAGCGATGGTGCGTCAAGTCGAAAAAGGAGGCGTCACAGCGATGTCCTCTCCAGCTCAGAGGCCGTCCGCCGGGGATTCGGGGACCCAGCCGCGCGAGGTTCTGCCCGTCTCGGTGCTCGCCGAATCCGAGCTCGGTTCGGAGGCACAGCGCGAGCGGCGCAAGCGGATACTGGACGCCACGCTGGCGATCGCCTCCAAGGGAGGATACGAGGCGGTCCAGATGCGCGCGGTCGCTGATCGCGCGGATGTGGCCGTCGGGACGCTGTACCGGTACTTCCCGTCGAAGGTGCACCTGCTCGTCTCGGCCCTTGGGCGGGAGTTCGAGCGCATCGACGCCAAGACCGACCGTTCGGCGGTGACGGGCGGAACCCCTTATGCGCGACTGAATTTCATGGTGAGCAAACTCAATCGGGCCATGCAACGCAATCCCCTGCTGACCGAGGCGATGACCCGCGCGTACGTATTCGCCGATGCATCGGCAGCCGGAGAGGTTGATCACGTCGAGAAGATCATCGACAGCATGTTCGCCCGGGCGATGAGCGACGGTGAACCCACCGAGGATCAGTACCACATCGCGAGGGTCATCTCGGACGTGTGGCTGTCCAACCTGCTGGCCTGGCTGACCCGGCGGGCCTCGGCCAACGATGTGAGCAAGCGACTCGACCTGGCCGTCCGCCTGCTCATCGGTGACGAGGACATCACCCGGAAATCTCCCTAACCGGCCGCACTCCGCGCGCCCCGGCTATATTCGTGGGTGTTGTTGAAAATGATTGTCGTTTCCAACGGAGCGGATGGGAGGGCGACGTGGCAGCCGCCTCGGCACCCCGGCGAAGAGTCGCCTGCGCACTGGCATTGCTGACCGTGTGGGCCGCGACGGCATGTTCCGGCGGTGGGCGTGAGTCGTCGGCGCCGGGCAGCCCATCGCCGATCGGGCCGGCCGTCGTGGCCTCCACCGATGTATGGGGCAGCATCGCCGAATCAGTCGCCGGCGGCGATATCCGCGTGTCGTCATTGGTGAGCGGTACGACCGATCCGCATTCGTTCGAACCTTCACCCGCCGCGGCCGCGGAGATCGCCGACGCCGCGTTGGTGGTGTTCAACGGTGGCGGCTACGACGCCTGGGTCCCGGCGGTACTGGCGAACAACGCGGCCGTCCCGGCCGTGGACGCATACTCGCTACTCGACGCCGACGCGGTCGGCGAACCCTCCCCGGCCAACGAGCACGTGTTCTACGAGATCAACACCGCACGCGCGGTGGCCGACCGCGTTGCGGCGGCACTCGCCGACACCGATCCGGAGAATGCGGACGGCTATCGTTCCCGCGCTGAGTCCTTCGCCCGCGGCGCAGACACCGTCCTGGCCAAACAGAAAGCACTGCGGGAGGAATTACCCGGCGCACAGGTGGTGGCCACCGAACCGGTGGCGCACTACCTTCTGCTCGCCACCGGCGTCACCGACCGAACACCGCCCGGATTCGCCTCGGCCATCGAGCAGGACACTGACCCCGCGCCGGTCGACATCGCGGCGATGCTCGACCTCATCAACACTCGGCAGGTCGCCGCGCTGCTGTTCAACGAACAGACGGCCACGGCTGCGACCAGAGGGATCCGGGACGCCGCCAATGCCGCCGGGGTACCCGTGGTCGAGGTGACCGAGACGCTTCCAACCGGCAGCGACTACCTCGGGTGGCAGTCCGACACCGTCGACCGCCTCGGCGCTGCCCTTCGCGAACAGCGGTGAGCGGTGGCCGCTGAGGTCGTCACACTCACCGGGGCGTGTCTGGCCTTCGGCGACCGGGTTTTGTGGGATCAGCTCGACCTCACGGTCCGGGCCGGGGAGTTCATCGCCGTTCTCGGACCCAACGGCACGGGCAAGACCTCACTGCTGAAGGTTCTCCTCGGGGAGATGCCACTGAGCGCGGGGACCGCGCTGATCGAAGGCCGGCCCGTACAGAAGGGCAGTGACCGCATCGGCTACGTGCCGCAGCATCGGGCCGTGGATCGCGGACTGAGCCTGCGGGGATCCGACATGGTGCGTCTCGGCGTCGACGGGCATCGCTGGGGAGTGGCCCCGCTGCGGGCCGCCACCCGGCGCCACCGCCGCGACGCCGTACAACAGGCTCTTTCGCAGGTCCATGCCGAAGCGTTGGCAAAAGTCGCGGTCGGAGTGATGTCCGGAGGTGAGCTCCAACGGGTGCGCATCGCCCAGGCGCTCGCCAGTGACCCGGCTCTGCTGCTCTGCGACGAACCGCTACTCAACCTCGACCCCGCGAACGCACGCCTGGTGGCCGGTCTGATCGACCGACGTCGCCAGACCGGCACCGCGGTGATTTTCGTGACCCATGAAGTCAACCCCGTCCTGCCTTTCGTCGACCGGATCCTGTACCTGGTCAACGGGCACTTCCGGATCGGCACCGTCGCCGAGGTGATGACCTCACAGACCCTCTCCGAGCTGTACCAGGCCGACATCCAGGTCGTCGAGGTCGGCGGGCGGTACGTGGTCCTCGGCGAGCATCTTGACCACTCCGGCCACACTCATGGGCACAGCCATGAATGACCGGATGAACGACCTGCTGCATGACATGTTCTCGTTCACCGTCACCGCCGATCTGCTGAGCCGTGACTTCGTGCAGCAGGCGCTCATCGCCGCCGCGCTGCTGGCGTTGGTGGCCGGCCTCATCGGACCTTTCATCGTGATGCGGCAGATGTCGTTCGCGGTCCACGGCTCCAGCGAGCTGTCCCTCACCGGGGCCGCCTTCGCCCTGCTGACCGGGCTCAATGTCGGCCTCGGCGCCCTTGTCGGGAGTGCCTTGGCCGCAGTTCTTTTCGGTGTGTTGGGTCAGCGAGCCAGGGAGCGCGACTCCGCCATCGGGGTTGTCATGGCGTTCGGTCTCGGTCTGGCCGTCCTGTTCATCCATCTCTATCCCGGGCGCACGGGTACCAGCTTCGCACTGCTGACGGGTCAAATCGTCGGAGTCGGCTACTCGGGCCTCACACTGCTGATTGCCGTAGCCGTCGCAGTCGTGGCGGTGCTTGCCCTCACCTACCGCCCGCTGCTGTTCGCGACCACCGATCCCGAAGTCGCCGCGGCGCGCGGAGTGCCGGTGCGGGCCTTGGGAATCGTCTTCGCCGCACTGGTCGGCGTCACCGCCGCCCAGGGTGTGCAGATCGTCGGCGCTCTGCTGGTGATGTCACTGCTGATCACGCCTGCCGCAGCGGCGGCGCGGGTTTTCAGTTCACCGCCGGCCACCATCGCCGCATCGGTGGTCTTCGCCGAGATCGCCGCGGTGGGCGGGCTGGTGCTGTCACTGGCGCCGGGCGTACCGGTGTCGGTCTTCGTCACCGCCATCTCCTTCCTGATCTACCTCATCTGCTGGACGGTGAGCCGGAGTCGCCACCGCGACTCCGCCGCGGCTTAGGCTGATCGGGTGGCTGATCGGGTGGCTGATCGGGTGGCTGATCGGGTGGTGTCAATCGACCTCAACGCAGACCTCGCCGAAGGATTCGGCGTCTGGGAACTCGGTGACGACAGCGCCATGCTCGATGTCGTCACCAGCGCCAACCTCGCGTGCGGCTTCCACGCGGGCAACCCACTCGGTATCGCGCGCGCCTGCCGCGAAGCGGTGCGCCGCGGGGTCCGGATCGGTGCCCAGGTGGGTTATTTCGACCTGGCCGGCTTCGGACGTCGCCGGATCGAGGTGGAACCCGCGGAGCTCACCGCGGAGGTGATCTACCAGATCGGGGCGTTGCGGGCACTGGCCGGCGCTGCTGGTTCAACGCTCGGCTACGTCAAACCCCACGGGGCGCTGTACAACACGATCGTCACGGAGCGCGAACAGGCACGGGCCGTCGCCGAGGCGGTCCACTCCGTCGATGCGTCGCTGCCGGTGCTGGGGATGGCCGGCTCGGTGTTCTTCGAGGAAGCCGGGCGGCTCGGGTTGCGGACGGTGGCGGAGGCGTTCGCCGACCGCGCCTACCTTCCCAACGGGCGACTCGTCCCCCGCGGGCAGAAGGGGGCCGTGCTGGCCGATCCCGATGAGATCGCCGAGCGGGTGCTGAGAATGGTGACCACCGGCGAGGTGCGCGCCGTCGACGGTTCAACCATCAGAATCGAGGCGGAATCGGTGTGCGTGCACGGCGACTCCCCCGGCGCGGTGCGGATCGCCTCGACGGTCCGGCGGCGCCTCACCGCGAACGGTGTCGCGCTGACGGCCTTCAGCTGACGAGGCTGCGGGTGCGCGACGCCAGGGGCTGACCGGTCAGCGGCGGCGCTGGCGGGCTATCTCGGCCAGCACCACCCCGGCGGCGACGGCGGCGTTGAGCGACTCGGCCGGTCCGGCCATGGGGATGGACAACACGGTGTCGCAGTTCTCGCGTACCAGCCGGGACAGCCCCTTGCCCTCCGAGCCGACCACCACGACGAGAGGTCCGGTGCCGTCGAACTCGTCGACGGTGGTGTCACCGCGGGCGTCGAGGCCCACGACGCGCAGGCCGGCGGCGGCGCAGTCCTTCAGAGCGCGGTTGAGGTTCGGGGCGCGGGCGACTGGCACCCGCACTGCAGCACCGGCACTGGTGCGCCAGGCGACCGCGGTCACCGACGCGGAGCGGCGCTGCGGGATCAGCACCCCGTGACCGGCGAAGGCGGCCACCGAACGGATGATGGCGCCGAGGTTGCGCGGATCGGAGATGTTGTCCAGCGCCACCAGCAGCGCGGGCTGCACGTCACTGGTCGCGGCGGCGAGCAAGTCGTCGGGGTGAGCGTAGGAGTACGGCGGCACCTGCAGCGCTATGCCCTGATGCAGGCCGTTTGCGCTGATCCGGTCGAGGTCCCCGCGCGGCACCTCCAGGATCGGGATACCGCGGTCGGCGGCGATGGTCACCGATTCGGTCAGCCGTTCATCGGCTTCGGCCCCCAGCGCGACGTACAGCGCCGAGGCTGGCGCATGGGCGCGCAGGCATTCCAGCACGGGGTTGCGGCCCAGCACCGTCTCAGTCTCATCGGTGGGTTTGGCCGACTGGCGTGCCTGCTTGGCGGCACGCCGGGCGGCCGGGTGGCCGGGACGCATGTGTGCGGGTGGGGTGGCGCCGCGGCCCTCGAGGCCGCGCCGGCGAACTCCGCCCGAACCCTTGGTCGGTCCCTTCTTGGTGCCGTCTTTGCGTATCGCCCCGCGCCGCCGCGAGTTGCCTGCCACTACTGGCCGCCCGTGTCGAGCAGAGACCATTGCGGGCCGTCGGCGGTATCGGTCACGTCGATACCGGCGTCCTTGAGGCGATCTCGGATCGCATCGGCCTGCGCCCAGTCACCCTGCCGTCGCGCCTCCTCGCGCCGCTGAACCTCAGCGCGCACCAGGACATCGACGGCGTTGAGAGCGGCCTTGGTCTCGTCCCTGGTCTCCCAGCGGTCATCGAGGGGGTCACAACCCAGGATGGCCATCATGGAACGGATTTCGCCCGCCTTGGCCAGTGCGGTGTCGTGATCGCCGGACTCCAACGCCCGGTTGCCGTCGGCGCGGGCAGCGTGGATCTCGGCCAGTGCGGCCGGGACGGCGAGATCGTCATCCATGGCTGCGGCAAACCGCGGTGTCCAACCGGTCGGAACAACCGCACCGACGCGCGTGCGGACCCGGTGCAGGAAATCCTCCACACCGGTGTAGGCCTTCACGGCGTCCTGCAGTGCCCCCTCGGAGAACTCGAGCATCGAACGGTAGTGCGCACTGCCGAGGTAGTAACGAAGCTCTGCGGGACGGACCCTCTGCAGTACGGCGGGCACGGCGAGCACGTTGCCCAGCGACTTGCTCATCTTCTCGCCGCCCATGGTGACCCAGCCGTTGTGCAGCCAGAATCGTGCGAAGCCGTCACCGGCGGCCCGCGCTTGGGCGATCTCGTTCTCGTGGTGGGGAAACACCAGGTCCATTCCCCCGCAGTGGATGTCGAATTCGGCGCCGAGATACTCATGCGCCATGGCGACGCACTCGGAATGCCACCCTGGCCGGCCCCGACCCCACGGCGTCGGCCAGGACGGCTCACCGGGCTTGGCCGCCTTCCACAGGGTGAAGTCACGCTGGTCCCGCTTACCGGATCCGACGCCCTCGCCCTGGTGGACGTCGTCGATCCGGTGGCCGGACAGCCTGCCGTAGTCGGCGAAACTGACCACGTCGAAATAGACGTCACCGGCGCCGGTGTAGGCGTGCCCGGAGTCGATGAGGCGCTGGATCAGCTCGACGATCTGAGTGATGTGCCCGGTGGCGCGGGGTTCGGCCGAGGGCGGCAGAACGCCCAGCGCGTCGTAGGCGGCGGAGAAGGCCCGTTCATGGACGGCGGCCCACTCCCACCAGGGTCGGCCAGCCTCGGCCGCCTTGTTCAGGATCTTGTCGTCGATGTCGGTGACGTTTCGGATGAACGCGACGTCATATCCGGAGGCCAGCAGCCACCGGCGCAGTACATCGAACGCGACGCCGCTTCGAACGTGCCCGATGTGGGGCAGACCCTGAACGGTGGCGCCGCACAGATAGATCGAGGCATGGCCCGCGCGCAGCGGAACGAACTCACGCACGGCTCCGCTATAGGTGTCGTGCAAGCGGAGGCCGGTCACGACGTGGCAGCTTACCGGGACGCCTGGATGACCAAGGCCGTGGCGATGGCGGCTCTGCCCTCACCGCGACCGGTCAGCCCGAGTCCGTCGGTCGTGGTAGCCGAGATCGACACCGGCGCCCCGATCAGTTCGGTGAGGACTTTCTCGGCATCCTCGCGGCGCGGTCCCACCTTCGGGGCATTGGCGACGACCTGGACGGCGGCGTTGCCGATGGTGAATCCGGCGGCGGCGAGAATCTCCCGGACGTGTCCGAGCATTTGCGCGCCGGTGGCACCGAGCCACTGTGGCCGGTCGACTCCGAAGACCGAGCCCAGATCGCCAAGGCCGGCGGCGGAGAGCAACGCGTCACACAGCGCGTGCACCGCCACGTCGCCATCGGAATGCCCCGCGCAGCCGTCCTCGCCGTCGAACAACATGCCGAGCAGCCAGCACGGCCGGCCGGACTCGATGGGGTGTACGTCGGTTCCGATCCCGACCCGCGGCACACCTGCGCTCACCGTGCCAGCACCGCCCTGGCCAACGTGAGATCCAGCGGCGTGGTGATCTTGAACGCCATCACGTCACCGGCGACCGTGTGCACCGGCACGCCCAGGTTCTCCACGAGTGCGGCGTCGTCGGTGGCTGTCCCGCCCGAGGTCTGGTCGTAGGCGCGGCGAAGCAGACCGGTCTCGAAACCCTGCGGCGTCTGCACTGTCCGCAGACCGGCACGCTCGGGTGTGCCGAGCACGACTCCGTTCGCATCGACGGCCTTGACGGTGTCGACGACGGGCAGCACGGGGATGACCGCCCGCATGCCGTCCTTGAGCGCGGCCACCACCCGTCGGATCTGGTCGGCCGGCGTCAGGGCGCGGGCCGCGTCGTGCACGAGGATGAAGTCGGGATCCCCCGCGGCGGCTAGTGCCGAGCGGACACTGTCGGTGCGCTGAGCCCCGCCGACGACGACGACGGCCCGGGTTCCCAACGACGAGGACGCTTCATCGACCCGGTCCGCCGGCACAGCGACCACCACCCGCTCGATCACTCCGGAACCAATCAGACCATCGACGGCCATCTCGAGCATGGACCGCCCATCAAGATCGACGAACGCTTTGGCGATACCGGCGCCGAGCCGTTCACCGCTGCCAGCGGCGGGGACGACAGCGACGGTCTCGGTCACCGCTGCCCCTCAGCGCTGTTAATCGTTACAGCGCCTTCAGGACGCGGCGGCCAGAACTTCGTCGAGAATGGTCGAGGCCTTGGCGTCATCGGTGTTCTCGGCCAGGGCCAGTTCGCCGACCAGAATCTGGCGGGCCTTGGCCAGCATGCGCTTCTCGCCGGCCGACAGTCCACGCTCCTGATCGCGGCGCCACAGGTCGCGAACGACTTCAGCGACCTTGTTCACGTCACCCGAGGCGAGTTTCTCCAGATTGGCCTTGTAGCGGCGCGACCAGTTGGTCGGTTCCTCGGTGTGCGGCGCGCGCAGCACCTGGAACACCTTGTCCAGACCCTCCTGGCCGACCACGTCGCGCACGCCGACGTACTCTGCGTTGTCTGCGGGCACTCGAACGGTCAGATCACCCTGGGCGACCTTGAGGACGAGGTACTCCTTCTGTTCGCCCTTGATGGTCCGGATTTCGATCGCTTCGATCAATGCAGCACCGTGATGTGGGTAGACAACGGTGTCTCCGACCTTGAAAATCATCAGATTCGAGCCCCTTTCGACTCCAATGTTATCACGGCAAAGAGCGGCCCGTGGAACAACGGTGCAGGTCAGGGGCATAGCTGGAGAACCCCAGGGCTTGACAAGCCGGGGAATTCGTGCAGAGCGTTTCGGTCCTGCGTTCCCCCGGCAGCCCGACGTGCGCAGATCGGGGCACACCGCTACCGCGTGCGGACCCCACCTACTACTCTGCAAGGTCGAACTGCTGTCGGCCCGCGATGACGCCGACCGCCCGGCAAAACGCAGGATGCCGCTGTGAACCGCTTGACGAACCGCCTCTACCGCGGGGCTGTGGGCCTGGCGGCCTGCGGGCTGGTCCTCACCGGGTGCGGCACGGGTCAGATCGCGCAGACCGCCACCCAGGAGCCGGCGATCAACGGCAGCGCGGCCAACGTCGGCGAGATCGCCCTGCGCAACGTGCACCTACAGGCAGTCCAGGAGAGCGACTTCCTGCAGCCGGGAACGGCTGTGGAACTGATGTTCGTGGCCGCCAACAACTCGCCCGACACCGACGACAAGCTGCTGGGCGTGGCCTCAGACGTTGGTCAGGTGGCGCTCGCCGGTGACACTTCGATCCCGGCGCGCAGTGCACTGATCGTCGGCTCACCCGATGGGCAGTCCGAGGCGACGCCGATGGGCAGTGCCACTCCCGTCACTGCGGAGGTCACTCTGAGCAAGCCGATCACCAACGGCCTGAACTACACCTTCACCTTCGACTTCGAAAAGGCCGGGCGGACCACCGTCACCGTGCCGATTTCGGCCGGCGAGTCGCCGCGCCGGCAGTGACGACCGACTCAGGACGGCGCTGACCGGCGCGCATCCCGACGGTGTCGGAGCCAGCGGCTAGCGTCTGGCTCGTGGCCAAGGTTCGCTCGCAGTATCGCTGCTCGGAGTGCCGGCACCTCACCGGCAAGTGGGTGGGACGCTGCCCGGAATGCGGTACGTGGGGCACCGTCGACGAGGTCGCGGCGGCGCTGAGCATCGCCGCCGGCGCACAGCGGCTCGGGGTGCCCACCACCTCCGCCGTACCGATCAGTTCCATCGACCCTGCTGTCACCCGCCACTTGCCCACCGGCGTGAGCGAACTCGACCGTGTCCTCGGTGGCGGGTTCGTACCCGGCTCGGTGAGCCTGCTCGCCGGGGATCCCGGGGTCGGCAAGTCGACGCTGCTGCTGGAGGTGGCGAACCGCTGGGCGGAATCGGGCCGGCGCGCCCTCTACGTCTCCGGCGAGGAATCGGCCGGTCAGATCCGCATGCGGGCCGAGCGCACCGATTGCAGCCACGACGAGGTCTATCTTGCCGCCGAGTCCGACGTGCACGCCGTTCTGGCGCACATGGGTGCGGTCGACCCGAGCCTGGTGATCATCGACTCGGTCCAGACCATGACATCGGCCGAGGCTGACGGCGTGATCGGCGGCGTCACCCAGGTGCGCGCGGTGACGACGGCACTGACCGCCGCCGCCAAATCGAGCGGCGTGGCGATGGTGCTCGTCGGCCATGTCACCAAGGACGGTGCGATAGCTGGTCCGCGGTCACTGGAACATCTGGTCGACGTGGTCCTGCACTTCGAGGGCGACCGCAACACCGCGATCCGGATGGTGCGCGGCATCAAGAATCGTTTTGGCGCGGCCGACGAGGTGGGTTGTTTTCTGTTGCAGGACAAGGGCATCCAGTGTGTCGCCGACCCATCCGGTTTGTTCCTCGATGAGCGCCCGGCACCGGTCCCCGGTACGGCGGTGACGGTCACCCTTGACGGCAAGCGGCCGTTGATCGGCGAGGTTCAGACACTTCTGGTGAAGCCGGCGAATCCGGCCGGTCCGAGGCGTGCCACAGTCAGCGGCATCGACTACGCACGCGTGTCGATGATCAACGCGGTGCTGGAGAACCGTGCCGGGGTACCGGTGGGCGCCATGGACATCTTCCTGTCGACCGTGGGCGGCATGCGGTTGACCGACCCCTCATCGGATCTCGCGGTGGCCGTCGCGGTGGCGTCGGCGTTCACCGGCCGGGCACTGCCGGCCACCATGGTGGTGATCGGCGAGGTGGGCCTTGCCGGTGATCTGCGCCGCGTGACCGGTATGGACCGCAGGCTCGCCGAGGCGGCGCGGCTGGGCTTCACCACCGCGCTGGTGCCGGCCGGTTGCGGCCCGGCACCGAAGGGTCTGGAAATCGTGGAGGCCGCCACCATCGGTGAGGCACTGCGCGCCATGCTGCGGCTCACCGGTGGGGAGCAATGGTAGGGACGTCCCGCATCCCGCTGTGACGCGCGAGATGTGCGATCAGCCGGCCGGCGCGGGCGCGGGCTGATCGGGCGCCACAGGTGCCGGTTCACCGCCCGGTACCGGCTCGGGCGGCGGCGGGGGTGCATCGGCGAGAATGAACGGTACTGCCGCCGAACGCAGATTCCCGAGCTGGACGACCATGTTGTAGGTACCCGGACCGATCGGCTCGCGGGGAAGCGGGCACTGCGGTGCAGATCCCATCCCGGTCCAGGTGACCTCGGTGGTCACCTGCTCACCCGGATTGAACGTCTTGACCAGAGTCTCGTTGGACGGTGCGCAGTCGAGATTGGACCACAGCCGGTTGTTATCCAGGGAGTAGACGTAGGCGGCGAGAACAGCGGCGCCGACGTCACGCTTGCACGCCACCAGGCCGATATTGGTGACCACCATGGTGAACTTCGGCTGATCGCCGATCACGTACTGCGGCGAGTTGGTGATCCCCTTGATCGCCAGGTTGGAGTCCGGGCAGTCATCGCCGGCCTGAAGCACCGGCGGCGGAGCCACGGCGGCGGTCGGCGTGGGCGTCGGCGGCGGGACGGACTCGGCGGGAGGCACCACGGGGGTTTTGTTCTCCGGCTGCGGCGTCTGCACCGTCCCGGTCTTGGCCGTGTTGGCCGGCTTGGAGCCGCCGAACAGCGCGTATCCCGCGCCGACGAGCAGGGCGATCACCAGAACGGCGATGCCCAGCGCCAGGCCGCGGCGCCGCCAGTAGATCTGCGTAGGCAACGGGCCATGCGGTTCAAGATCCAGCACGAAACCACCGTAAGCCCAGGTCACTGCCTGGCGTCCGACCCCGTTCGGCGTGTCGCGGTGTTCCTGTTCCGCGGGTGTCAGCCGGCGGTCGCCCGACCAGGTTGGTCGCCCCAGTCGTCGGCAGACTCTCCGGCGGGCTCTCCGATGTCGCCGAGGTGCTCGCGCAGAACGATCCGGCCGTCGGCGAGCTGGTAGGTGACGCCCACAACGGCCAGTTCCCCCCGCTCCACCTTGTCGGAGATCGCACTCGACCGCGCGAGCAACTGCGCGCCGGTCTCGATCACGTGGCGGGCCTCGAACTCGTCGACCCGGGTGAGTCCGTCCCGGCGGCCGAGCATGATCGACGGGGTCACCCGTTCAACCACGTCGCGCACGAATCCACTGGGGACCTTGCCCTCGTCGAGTGCGGCAAGGCTGGCCTGAACCGCCCCACAGCTGTCGTGGCCGAGGACGACCACCAGCGGCACCTCGAGCACACTGACGGCGTACTCGATGGAGCCCAGTACGGCCGAGTCGATGACGTGGCCTGCGGTGCGTACCACGAACATGTCACCGAGACCCTGGTCGAAGATGATCTCGGCGGCCACCCGGCTGTCCGCGCAACCGAACACCACAGCCGTCGGTCGCTGGGCTACCGCCAGGCTCGCCCGGTGCTCGATGCTCTGGCTGGGATGCTCGGGGTCGCCCGAGACGAACCGCTCGTTACCCTCCTTGAGTGCCATCCACGCTGCCGCCGGACTGGTCTTGGACATGGCCCGTATTGTGCCCTGCCGCCTTCACCGAGGGTCGATGAGTATCCAATCCGGCGAGGTCGTCGAGTGGTACGGGCGGGCGCGTCGGGATCTCCCGTGGCGATCGCCCGACGTCAGCGCCTGGCAGATTCTGGTGAGCGAGTTCATGCTGCAGCAGACGCCGGTGGCACGCGTGGTGCCGATCTGGCTGGAATGGGTCCGGCGCTGGCCGACACCGTCGGCAACCGCAGCAGCGGGAGCCGCAGACGTCCTGCGCGCGTGGGGCAAACTCGGTTATCCGCGCCGAGCCAAGCGTCTGCACGAGTGTGCGTCGGTGATCGCAACCCGACACGGCGACGTGGTGCCCGATGACGTCGAAACGTTGTTGCAGCTTCCCGGGATCGGCGCATACACCGCCCGCGCGGTGGCGTGTTTCGCCTACTGCAAGCGAGTGCCCGTGGTGGACACCAACGTCCGCAGGGTCGTGGCCCGCGCAGTTCACGGACTCGCCGACGCCGGCAACGCCTCACCTGTGCGCGACCACGCCGACGTCGAGGCACTGCTGCCTGACGACGACAGCGCGCCCGTGTTCTCGGCGGCCCTGATGGAGTTGGGCGCGACGGTGTGCACGGCGCGCGCACCGAAGTGCGGGGTGTGTCCGTTGAGTTTCTGCGCCTGGAGGGCGGCCGGATACCCGAGCGGGGACGGGCCGCCGCGGCGGGCACAGCGTTTCGCCGGTACGGACCGGCAGGTCCGCGGCAAGCTCCTGGACGTCCTGCGGGGCAGCGCGAGTCCCGTGCAGCGGCGTGAACTCGACGTGGTGTGGCTGACCGACCCCGCTCAGCGGGACCGGGCCCTGGACTCTCTGCTGACGGACGGCCTGGTCGAGCAGACGGCCGACGGCCGTTTCGCGCTGGCTGGCGAAGGCGACGATGCGGGCCGCTAGGCCCGAGAAGGAGCCGAGCGTCAAACGCCCGAAGGCGACGATGCGGGCCGCTAGGACCGAGGAGGAACCGAGCGGGCCGCTAGGCGGGGGGCAGTGATCGCAGGAATGCTTCGACAGCGTCGCGATATGCCTGCGGGGCGTCGTCGTGCACCAGATGGCCGGCGCCGGGTATCCGGACGTAGGTGGCCGGCCCTGCCGCCGACTGCGCCATGGCGCGCATCTGGCCCGGCGGGGTAACCGAATCTCCCGCCTCGATGAGCAGTGCGGGCACGCGCACCGACCGCCACTGCCGCCAGTAGTCCCGGGTGCCCCATTCCGCGGCGATGGCAATCCACGTCGACGGGTCGCCGTGCAGACGCCAGCCCGTCCCGGTGCGATCGAAGGCCTCCAGGAAGTAGCGGCCGGCATTGGCACCGAACTCGGCCTCCACCTGGGCGGCGGTTGTGAACTCTCCCGGCAAAGCGCGCAGCCAGGGCTCCCATGGTCCTGTCGTGCGGCCCACGAAGTCGGGAGCCATGTCTTCCACCACGAGCGCGCTGACCAACTCGGGCCGCTCGGCCGCCAGGCACCAGGAATGCAGCGCGCCCATCGAGTGACCCACCAGCACGGCCGGGGCAGCGATAGCCTCAACCGCCGCGCCGAGCTCAGCCACGAAACGCTCGGTGCTGACCGGGTCGGCGGCGTCGGCACCCCGTCCCCGGTGCCACGGCGCGTCGTAGGTGTAGACCGAGCCGAAGCGGGCGAGCCACGGCAGCTGCCGCGACCACGTGCTACCGCGGCCCATCAGACCATGCACGAGAACCAGCGGACGCCCGGCACCTCCTCGGTGGGTCAGCGGTGCGGCGTTCACCGTTCCCATCCTGCCGGGCGGGCCGTGCGGGTGGCCTGTGCCGGTAGCCTTGCGCCATGACCGTGGTGAAGATCAACGCGATTGAGGTGCCGGCGGGCGCCGGCCCGGAGTTGGAAAAACGATTCGCCCACCGCGCACACGCCGTGGACAATCAGCCGGGTTTCCTCGGCTTCCAGTTGCTGCGTCCGGTCAAGGGAGAGAACCGCTACTTCGTGGTCACCCAGTGGGAGTCCGAGGACGCCTTCCAGGCCTGGGCCAGCGGTCCTGCCATCGCGGCCCACGCCGGCGAACGCGCCAACCCGGTCTCCACCGGCGCGTCCCTGCTCGAGTTCGAAGTCGTGATGGACGTTGCCGGCTCTCAGACCAAGCACTAGATCTCCTCTAGCGGCGGCCATCGCGATCGTCGCCGCAGCATCTCTCACGACCAGCTGCGCATCACCACCGGTACCGGCCGCCGGAGCAAGTACCCGCATCGGGCTCAACACCCCCCAAGGCGTGCGCGCCCAGCAGGTGATGGACATGCTCAACTCGGATTGGCCGATCGGCGCTGCGAGCGTGGCGACCCTGGCGGCGCCTCCGATGGTCGATCCGATCGAGACGGTCATGGAGCGGCTGTGGTGGGATCGCCCCTATTCGCTGACCGACATCGACATCGGAGCCGGGTCGGCACGAATGAGCGTGCGCAATTCTTTCGGTGCGCAGCAGAACATTGAGTTGCGCACCGACGATCAGACCAAGGTCAGCCGGATGCTGGTCCATACCCTTGAACCGGCGATCAACTCCTGGGGAGACATTGACGACGCGCTGGGCCGCAGCGGTGCCCGATACTCGTGGCAGGTCTCGAAGGTCAACGATGGCAAGTGCACCAAGGTCGCCGGAACCAACACGTCCGAATCCCTCCCGCTCGCTTCGATCTTCAAGACCTATGTGCTTTTCGCGGTCGAGGAAGCCGTGAACGCCGGGACGCTCCGGTGGGATGACATGCTCACCATCACCAGCGAGGCCAAGAAATTGGGCTCTTCGGGATTCGACACTCTCCCGCCCGGTTCGCGCATCACGGTCCGTCAGGCCGCCGGCAAGATGATCTCAACGAGTGACAACATGGCGACCGATCTGCTGATCGGCAGGCTCGGCACCCGCGCGGTGGAGCAGGCGCTCGCGCGGGCCGGACACCACGACCCGGCAAGTATGACCCCGTTCCCGACCATGCGGCAGATCTTCTCGGTGGGCTGGGGCAACCCCGACATTCGGGATCGTTGGAAGTCGGCGACCCCCGAGGACCGCGCGGTTCTGCTGCGTGAGGCGAACTCGCGTCCCTACGAACCTGATCCGCAGCGGACACACGCACCGGGTTCGGCGTACGGCGCGGAGTGGTACGGCACGGCCGAGGATATCTGCCGGGTGCATGCCGCACTGCAGCGATACGCGGTGGGGCCAGCGGCGCCGGTGCGCGAGATCATGTCCGAGGTAGCAGGGATTGATCTCGATCGCGCCCAGTGGCCCTACATCGCCGCGAAAGCCGGGAACCTGCCCGGCGACTTGACGTTCTCCTGGTACGCGATCGACCGCACCGGTCAGCCGTGGGTCGTCAGTTTTCAGCTGAACTGGCCGCGTTACCACAGTCCCAACGCAGGCGCCTGGGTGATGACGATCATCAAACAGGTCTTCGGGATGCTCCAGGCGTAGGGACCCCGGATACGAGATGGACTACTCCGTCGTCGCGGCGGCCAGATCCGGTTCGGCTTTCTCACGCTTGGGTCCACCGGTGAAGGTGAACTTCGCGTTCTCGCCGGCACCCTCGCCGTCCCAGTTCTCGACGTCGACGGTCACCAGCTGGCCGGGCCCGACCTCCTCGAAGAGGATTTTCTCGCTCAGCGCATCCTCGATCTCGCGCTGAATGGTCCGGCGCAGCGGACGAGCACCGAGGACAGGATCGAAACCGCGCTTGGCCAGCAATGCCTTGGCCGTGTCCGTCAGCTCCATCTCCATGTCCTTGGCCTTCAGCTGCTTGGAGACCCGGCCCACCATCAGGTCGACCATCTGGATGATCTCGTCCTGCGTGAGTTGGTGGAAGACGATGATGTCGTCGATGCGGTTGAGGAACTCCGGCCGGAAGTGCTTCTTGAGCTCGTCGTTGACCTTCTGCTTCATCCGCTCGTAGTTGTTCTCTCCGCCACCCTGGGTGAAGCCGAGGCCCACCGCCTTGGAGATGTCGGATGTCCCGAGGTTGGAGGTGAAGATCAGCACGGTGTTCTTGAAGTCGACCGTGCGGCCCTGGCCATCGGTCAGACGGCCGTCTTCAAGCACCTGCAGCAGGGTGTTATATATCTCCTGGTGCGCCTTCTCGATCTCGTCGAAAAGCACGACGCTGAACGGCTTGCGCCGCACCTTCTCGGTGAGCTGACCGCCCTCCTCGTATCCGACGTACCCGGGCGGGGCACCGAACAGCCGCGACGCGGTGAACCGATCGTGGAACTCGCCCATGTCGATCTGGATGAGTGCGTCGTCGTCGCCGAAGAGGAACTCCGCGAGTGCCTTGGACAGCTCGGTCTTCCCCACGCCGGACGGGCCGGCGAAGATGAACGAGCCCGACGGGCGCTTGGGATCCTTCAGGCCGGCACGGGTGCGGCGGATCGCCTTGGAGACCGCCTTGACGGCGTCCTCCTGGCCGATGATCCGCTTGTGCAGTTCGTCCTCCATGCGCAGCAGCCGAGTGGTCTCCTCCTCGGTCAGCTTGAACACCGGGATCCCTGTCCAGTTGCCGAGAACCTCTGCGATCTGCTCGTCATCGACCTCGGCGACGACGTCGAGATCACCTGAGCGCCATTGCTTTTCGCGTTCAGCACGCTGAGCAACAAGGGTCTTCTCACGGTCACGCAGCGATGCCGCCTTCTCGAAGTCCTGCGCGTCGATCGCAGACTCCTTCTCACGGCGCGCGTCGGCGATCTTCTCGTCGAATTCACGCAGGTCTGGCGGAGCAGTCATGCGGCGGATCCGCATCCGGGCACCCGCCTCGTCGATGAGGTCGATCGCCTTGTCCGGTAGGAAGCGGTCGTTGATGTAGCGGTCAGCGAGGGTGGCCGCAGCAACCACTGCGGCGTCGGTGATGGACACGCGGTGGTGCGCCTCGTAGCGGTCGCGAAGCCCCTTCAGGATCTCGATGGTGTGAGCCACTGTCGGCTCACCCACCTGAACCGGCTGGAACCGTCGCTCCAGGGCCGCGTCCTTCTCGATGTACTTGCGATACTCGTCGAGAGTGGTGGCGCCAATGGTCTGCAACTCCCCACGCGCGAGCTTGGGCTTGAGGATCGACGCGGCGTCGATCGCACCCTCGGCCGCACCTGCGCCGACAAGGGTGTGCAACTCGTCGATGAACAGGATGATGTCGCCGCGGGTGTTGATCTCCTTGAGCACCTTCTTCAGGCGCTCCTCGAAATCGCCGCGGTACCGGCTGCCGGCCACCAGCGAACCGAGGTCGAGGGTGTAGAGCTGCTTGTCCTTGAGGGTCTCGGGCACCTCGCCGTTGACGATGGCCTGCGCCAGGCCCTCGACGACGGCGGTCTTGCCGACGCCGGGTTCGCCGATGAGCACGGGGTTGTTCTTGGTGCGCCGACTCAGCACCTGCATGACCCGCTCGATTTCCTTCTCGCGGCCGATGACCGGATCGAGCTTGCCCTCCATCGCGGCGGCGGTGAGGTTGCGGCCGAACTGGTCGAGGACCAGAGACGTCGACGGGCTTCCGGACTCGCCGCCGCGGCCACCGGTGCCGGCTTCGGCGGCCTCCTTGCCCTGGTAACCGCTCAGCAACTGGATCACCTGCTGGCGCACCCGGGTCAGCTCGGCACCTAGCTTGACGAGGACCTGGGCGGCCACGCCCTCGCCCTCGCGGATCAGTCCAAGCAGGATGTGCTCGGTGCCGATGTAGTTGTGGCCGAGCTGCAGTGCCTCACGCAGGGAGAGCTCAAGAACCTTCTTGGCGCGGGGGGTGAAGGGGATGTGCCCCGACGGTGCCTGCTGGCCCTGGCCGATGATCTCCTCGACCTGGGAACGCACGCCCTCCAGCGAGATGCCGAGCGACTCCAGCGACTTGGCCGCCACACCCTCGCCCTCATGGATCAGACCCAGGAGGATGTGCTCGGTGCCGATGTAGTTGTGGTTGAGCATCCGGGCTTCTTCTTGAGCCAGAACGACAACTCGCCGCGCGCGATCGGTAAATCTCTCGAACATCGCCTGGTACCTGCTCTCCGTAACCTGGTGCCGCGGACATCACCGCGCACCGCAAGCTTCACTCTAGTGGGCGGGGCGGGGAGCTGTTCTCCCGTGCTGGGGGTACCCGCTCCCTGCGCGGGCACAGCGGTTCAACGCCGCAGGACGGGTATTCGTTTCCCGGTACGCCCAGCAGGGGTTTCGCGCCGAGCGAAAAGACGCTGACCAGACCATGACGATCCGTTCGGGCGATCTCCCGGGGCAGGGATTTCCTCAGGTGGCGGCGTGGAAGGCCTCGATGACATCCGCCGGGATGCGACCCCGGGTCGACACCTTGTGGCCGTTACGGCGGGCCCACTCCCTGATGGCCGCACTCTGCTCGCGGTCGATACCGGGCCGGCCGCGACCCGCGCCGCCGGCTGGGCGGCCGCGCCGGCGGCCGCCGACCCGTCGTCCCGCCTCGACCCACGGTTTGAATTCGTTCCGCAGTTTCTGCGCATTCTTCACCGAGAGGTCTATCTCGTAGCTCACACCGTCGATGGAGAATTCGACGGTCTCGTCCGCAGGCCCCTCACCGTCGAAATCGTCGACGAGAGTGACCGTCACTTTTTTCGCCATAGCGATCTGGCCTTTCTGATGCGCCTGCGATCCGCGGCAACGAAATCCTCAACGAAACAATGTCTCAGAACACTCAATCTGCCATAGCAATGCGATAAATGACAAATACCAGGGCGAATATCGGATTGTGGTGGTTACCAACTGCGTAGTTCAGTTGCCGTGGCGACGAACAATGGGAAACAAGACGGTATCCCGAATTGACAGCCCGGTAAGAACCATCAACAGGCGATCGATACCCATTCCGGTGCCCGTCGTCGGAGGCATCGCGTACTCCATGGCGGCGAGAAAGTCCTCGTCAAGTGCCATGGCCTCGTCATCACCGGCAGCGGCGGCGCGGGCCTGAGCCTCGAATCTCTCACGCTGAATTATCGGGTCGACGAGTTCTGAGTATCCAGTCGCCAGTTCGATACCCCGCACGTAGAGATCCCATTTCTCAGTCACCCCTGGAATGCTTCGATGCTGACGCGTCAGCGGCGTGGTCTCTACCGGAAAGTCCTTCACAAAAGCCGGCGACCATAATGTCTCTCCGACGGCGTGTTCCCACAACTCCTCAATGAGTTTGCCGTGCCCATATCCGCGGTCCGCCGGAATCTCGACCCCGAGACGTTGGGCAATGGACATCAAATTCTCAACCGGCGTTTCAGGAGTGATTTCCTGTCCGAGCGCCCCCGAGAGCGACGGATACATCTGAATGGACGGCCATTCGCCGTCGAGGTCGTAGACCGCGCCATCGGGCAGAGTCACCTGCCTGGTGCCGATGGCCTCGTCAGCGACCTCCTGGATCAGTTCACGGGTCATCGTGGCGGAGTCGTCATAGGTCGCCCAGGCCTGATAGGTCTCCAGCATCGCGAACTCGGGCGAGTGGGTGGAATCCGCACCCTCGTTGCGGAAAACACGGTTGAGTTCGAACACCTTCTCGAGGCCGCCGACCACGCACCGCTTGAGGAACAATTCCGGCGCGATACGAAGGAAAAGGTCCGCATCAAGGGCGTTGGAATGCGTCACGAACGGCCGCGCGGCAGCGCCGCCGGCCAGCGTCTGCAACATCGGGGTTTCAACCTCGAGAAACCCGCGCCGTTCCAGGGCATTGCGGACCGCCCTGACGACGGCAATCCGCTGGCGGGCCACCGCGCGGGCCTGCGGTGAAACGATGAGATCGACGTAGCGTTGCCGCACCCGCGACTCCTCGCTCATCTCCCGGTGGGCCACCGGCAGCGGTCGAAGCGCCTTGGCCGCCATCTGCCAGGAGTCGGCGAGTACGGAGAGTTCGCCGCGCCTGGAGCTGATGACCTCGCCGCGCACGAACACGATGTCGCCGAGGTCGACATCGGTCTTCCATGACTCCAGGGCCTCGGCACCAACTCCGGCCAGGCTGATCATCGCCTGCAGTTGGGTGCCGTCTCCTTCCTGGAGGGTGGCGAAGCACAACTTGCCGGAGTTACGGGAAAACACCACCCGCCCGGCGACACCGACGACGGCTCCGGTGGCCGCGTCCGCGGGCAGATCGGGGTACTGCGAGCGCACCTCGGCGAGCGAGTGAGTGCGCGGCACCGACACCGGATACGGCTCATGACCGGTGTCGAGAAGGTGCTGGCGCTTGGCCTGCCGGATCCGGAACTGCTCGGGAACGTCCCCCGCACCATCCTGGCCGTGGGGTTCGGCCGGATTCCCCGGTAGATCGGCAGGGCTCACGGCGTGCCAGCTTAGAGGTCGGTGATGCGGGGACCCTTGGGGCGCCCGCGTTGGCCGTCGGCGTTGCGCTCGTAGACACGACGCAGGCCGTCAAGGGTCAAATGCTGGTCGTAGCGGTCCACGGTATGCAGATCAGGCAACATCAGCGGCGCAGTGTAGCCGGTGGCCACCACCGCCACGTCATCACCGCCGAAGCCCTCGATGTCCTGCCGGATACGTGACACCAGCCCGTCGACCAGACCCGCAAAGCCGAAGACCGCACCGGACTGCATGCATTCGACCGTGTTCTTCCCAACTACCGATCGGGGTCGGATCAACTCGACTCGACGCAGCGCCGCCGAACGGGCCGCAGCAGCGTCGGAAGAAAGCTGAACACCGGGAGCGATTGCGCCACCGAGGAATTCGCCTCGGGCCGAGACCACATCCACACAAATGGACGATCCGAAGTCCACCACGATGGCCGAACCCTTGAACTTCTCGTAGGCGGCGAGGCAGTTGACTATCCGGTCGGCGCCCACCTCCTTGGGATTGTCGACCAGTAGCGGGATGCCGGTGCGGACCCCCGGCTCGATCAGCACCCCCGGGATGGCCGGCCAGTACTGCTCCAGCATCACTCGTATCTCGTGAAGCACCGACGGCACCGTCGACAGACCAGTGACTCCGGTGAGCCGCTCGGAATCATCGCCGATCAGACCTTCGATGGTCAGCGCCAGTTCATCAGCGGTCACCTCAGGCTCGGTCCGGATACGCCAATGCTGGACGACCGAGGCGTGGTCGCCGGAGCCGGATATCAGGCCCACCACGGTGTGGGTGTTGCGGACATCGAGAGCGAGGAGCATCGCTACCGCACAGCCCGGTACGACGGCATCATCAGTTCCTCCAGCTCATTTCGTGGTGTTCTCCACCGGGCTCGGCAGCCCACCGTCCGCCCGGCAGGTTGACGGCGATGTTGTCCAACAGTCGGGTCCCGCCGAGCCGTCCGGCTACCAGCAACCGGGCCGGGCCGTGCGCCGGTGCGGGACCCAGCCACGGGTCGCGAAGTTCCAGGTAATCGACGTCGATGGCCGGTACCTCGTCGAGAACCGCGCGGGCGGCATCGAGTGCGGACTCCGGACCCGATGCTGCCCCATACATGCCGGCCAGCAGCGCCGAGGACAACGCCCCAGCCTGCTCCCGCTGCTCAGGGCTCAGATAGCGATTCCTCGACGACATGGCCAGACCGTCGGCCTCCCGCACGGTGGGCACCCCGACGATCCGCACGTCGACATTGAGATCGTCGACCATCTGGCGAATAAGCACCAGCTGCTGGTAATCCTTCTCACCGAAGAACGCCCGATCGGGCGCGACAATCTGCAACAGCTTCAGCACAACGGTGAGCATCCCGCTGAAATGTGTTGGGCGAACGGCACCTTCGAGTTCCGCGCCGAGCGGTCCGGGATGCACGGTGGTGCGCTGACCATCCGGATACATCGCCGACACAGTCGGGGTGAAAACTACTTCCACACCCTCGTCGGTCAGCAGCTCGAGGTCGGCGTCCAGTGTGCGCGGATACGCGTCGAGATCATCTGCCTGGCCGAACTGGAGCGGGTTGACGAAGATCGAGACCACCACCACCGCACCGGGAACCCGCTTGGCGGCGCGGACCAATGCCAGATGCCCGTCATGCAGGGCGCCCATGGTCGGGACCAGCATGACGCGGCGGCCGATGTGACGCAGCGCCTTGCTGACCTCCGACACCGCCTTGGGTGTCGGGTACACGTTCAACTGGCCAGCACTGAACTGGGGCGATTTGTTTGTCATCGCTTGCCTCCCGTCTGTTTCGACCAGTGGGCCAGCGCCGCGAAGACCTCCTCCGGTGCGTGGGCACGCTCAGCGGTGCGCAGCGAATCGGCGCGATAGGCCTGAGCCAGTCCGGGATCGACGTCATCGAGTGCGTGCAGATGTGCGTCCACAGCGGCGGCGTCACCGCGGGCCACCGGACCGGTCAGAGCGGCCTGGCCGCGCTGCAGGGTGTTCTCCAGCGCCGCGCGTGCGAGAGGGCCGATGATCCGCTCGGCCACACCAGCCGGGGAGTCGGTGACCATTTCCTGGCCGAGTAGTTCCTGGCCGGCCAGCGCCGCCCGCAGTGCCTCCAGCGCATCGGCGATGAGCGTGACGACATGGTTGCTGCCGTGGGCCAGCGCGGCGTGGTAGAGGGTCCGGGCGTCCTCGCGGACCCGGAACGGCTCACCGCCGATCTCGAGTACGAGCGACTGGGCGATGGCGTATCCGGTCTCGTCGGCGGCGGTGATCCCGAAGCACGCCTCCGCGAGGCGGGCCACATCCTCATCTCCGCCGGTGAAAGTCATCGCGGGGTGGATCGCCAACGGGGTGGCGCCCTGCTCGGTAAGCGGCGCCAGCACGCCGATCCCGTTGGCGCCGGATGTGTGCACGACGATGGTGCCCCGCCGGACGGCGCCTGTCGCCGCCAGTCCGGCGACGATGCCGGCCAGTTCGGAATCCGGGACGGTCAGCAACAGCAACTCGGCGTGATCGGCGACGTCGGGCATGGGCAGCACCGGGGTGTCGGGCAGCCTGCGTTCAGTGAGGCGACGGGATGCAGCGGATATGGCGCTGCACGCGACAACAACGTGTTCGGCGCGTTCCAGGGCGGCCCCGATCGCGGTGCCGACCCGTCCGCCCGAGATGATGCCGACCTTGAGACGGGCCGGACGCAAGCCGCTGGGGGTCACCACGTCGACGGCCTCACTGACTCATCCGGATGCGTTCTGTTCCCGCGCCGCGGATAACAAACGGCTCGGGCTGCAGTCTAACGCCGCGCTCAGTCCTCACGGCGGCGACGGCCGCCTCCGCCTACCCGGCCGTCGGCGTCCAGCCGGGCCAGCAGATCGGCGACCGAATGGCCCCCGGTGTGTTGACCCTGCGGCGCCTCGGGGGCCGGTTCGTCGGCGTCACGGTGCCGTCCCCCCAGGGCGTCGGCGGCCGCGTCCGCGTCGGATGTCGGGTTGTTCCAGTGCCGGCCCCGCGGCGGCGCGGTTGAGCCGGGTTGCTGGTGGGCGGCCGGTGCGGCTTGCGGCGTGGGCTCGGGCGCCGGAAAGGCCGACGGTCCGGAGGCGGGCGCGGCGTCCGGGGTCCAGTGCCGACCGCGGCGGGTTTCGGTCTCCGGCGGCCGCCACGGGGTGAGCGGGGGTTCGGGGCGCCGGCGTGCGGATTCATACGGATCCGCAGACCGCGGCGG
>VEQU01000112.1 GCA_018883075.1 Mycobacterium sp. | reverse complement strand
GCCGAGACCAGCCAGAACGAGCAGATGGTGAACGACCCCTCCTCGCCGGACAGGCCGTCGTCGGTCTCCTCGACCCGATAGCGCAACACCAGCCCGTCCTCGGTGAGTTCGTCGGCGATGGCCAGCACGGTGGCCCGCACCCGGGGATCGTCGGACGGCAGGAATCGCAGCAGCGGCACCAGCAGCAGCGAGGCGTCCAGCGCCGGGTCACCGTAGCGCTGGGTGAACACCCCGCGGGAGTCCACGCCGTGGGCGAGGATGTCGGCCTTGATCTCGTCGGCGGTCGCCCGCCACTGCTGGGCGTAGCTCTTCGCGCCCTGCAGTTCGGCCAGCTTCGCGCCGCGGTCCAGCGCGACCCAGCACATCACCTTCGAGGAGGTGAAGTGCTGCGGCTCACCGCGCACCTCCCAGATGCCGCGGTCGGGTTCGCGCCAGTGTTTGACCGCTTCCTCGACCTGTTCCTTGAGCACCGGCCACAACTGGTCGGAGATGTTCTCGCGGGACTTGCAGTGCAGGTACACCGAGTCGAGCATGGTTCCCCAGATGTCGTGCTGGCGCTGGTTGTAGGCGCCGTTGCCGATGCGCACCGGACGCGCACCGTCATAACCGGTGAGGTGGTCCAGTTCGCCTTCGACGAGTTCGCGCTCGCCGCCGACGGCGTACATCACCTGCAGCGGCTCGCGCTCTCCGTTGTTGGCGCCGGAGACATCAGCGATGAACGAGAAGAAGTCGTCGGCCTCGCGGTCCAGTCCCAACGTGTACAGACCCCACAGCGCGAAGGTGGAGTCACGCACCCAGGCATAGCGGTAGTCCCAGTTGCGCTCGCCCCGCGGCGTCTCCGGCAGGGACGTCGTACTCGCGGCCAGCAGTGCGCCGGTGGGCGAGTAGGTGAGCCCCTTCAGTGTCAGCGCACTGCGCTGCAGATACGCCCGCCACGGATGGTCCGGGAAGTGGCCGACGTTGATCCATTGCCGCCACGCCTCGGCGGTCTGCCACATCTTGTCGGCGGCCTCCTCGTAGGTCTGCGGCGCGGGATGGCCGGACCAGGACAGCGCGACGAAGGCGTTGTCGCCCTCCTTGAGCCGGGTGCGGGCACGCGCCTCGCGGCCCTCGATGCCGATCCGCAGGTTGGTGGTCAGTCGCAGCGGTGGATGGTCGTCCCCGTCGGTGCGCGGCGTGGCGGTCGCCTCGCTGTAGGCGTCGGCGGAGTACTCCCAGGCGGCGTTGATGCGGCCGTAGTCGAAGGACGGTTCGCAGTTCATCACCAGTTCCACGGTGCCGCTGACACATCTGACGGTGCGCAGCAGGATGTGCTCGGCGTCCCAGTCCATCGGCGTGCGGCGGTGCGTGCGCGAGCGCTCCTTGATGTCATGCCACGGACCCATCACCAGGGCGTCGCGCACGATCAGCCATCCGGTCGGCGTCTGCCAGGTGGTCTCCATGATCAGGCTGCCCGGCAGGTAGCGGCGGGCGGCCGGCACCGTCACCCCGTACGGGCCCAGTCGGAAGTGCCCGGCGCCACGGTCCAGGATCGCCCCGAACACACTGGGGGAGTCCGGTCGCGGCACGCACATCCACTCCACCGACCCCGCCGAGGAGATCAGGCAGGTGTTCTCGCAATCCGACAGGAACGCGTAGTCGGCGATCGGCGGGAACTGGCTGCGCTGCGCTCCGGCCGGCACGAACGGCACGGGTTCGGACACCGATGTCGGGCCCCGCGTGCTGCTGCCGACGTCCTCACCTGCGGGTTGGGCCTGCAAAACCATCCCGACATCATCTCCGCCTTCGTCTGCCGCGTCCACCGAACCGCCCAGAACGTCCGGGCTGGGTCAGCGGGCATAGGGTGATCGGGTGGCCGGCTTCCTCAACTGGTGGGACAGCTTCGAGCTGTGGCTGTCCGGGCTCGGCTTCGTCCTGCAGACCCTGCTGATCATGCCGGTCGTGCTGCTGCTGGCCTACGGAATCGCCGCCGCCGCCGACGGGGTCCTCGGCCGGGTCATCCACGGTGTGCGCCGCCTGCGCCGCGATGCCGGCCCGCTCCCGTGAGCGGGCTGCCCCGCTCCCGGGTGCGGATCGCTCTGGTCGCGCTGCTGTTGCTCGTGGTGGCCGTCTGGCTGCTCAACCGCTGAGCCGGACCCGCCGAGCCCCGGTGCTAGGCTGCGGGCGTGCGACAGGTGAGCAGTGGACTGGTCGGGGCGCGTGGCCCCGCCCCGGTGTGCCCGCCTGCCGCCGTCTGTTGTCGCTGACACCCCCCGCCCGTCGTAGGTCGAGGTGCCGGTGACCGCGTTGTGCAACCACTGCCATGCCAACCACCGCCATTCCGTTGTGACGGGCTGCCCCCACGGACCCACGATCAAGGAAGGCTCTCCATGACCCGGGATATCACCAGGCCCCGAAACGTCACCAGCGCGACCCGCCCGCTGCGCATCGCCGCCGTCGTCGCCCTCACCGCCGGCCTGCTCACCGCGTGCGGAGGTGGTTCCAGTGACGTCGTCGGCGCCGGCGGCGGCTCCGGCAAGGCCGACACCACCCTGAGCGTGGTGGCCTATGCGGTGCCCGAGCCCGGGTGGAGCGCGATCGTCCCGGCGTTCGCACAGACTCCCGACGGGAAGGGGGTGGAGGTGACGACGTCCTACGGCGCCTCGGGCGACCAGTCGCGGGCGGTGGTCGACGGCAAGCCCGCCGACCTGGTGAACTTCTCCGTCGAACCCGACGTCACCCGGCTGGTGAAGGCCGGCAAGGTGGCCCCGGACTGGAACGCCGACGTCACCAAGGGCATCCCGTTCGGCTCGGTGGTCTCGTTCGTGGTTCGCAAGGGCAACCCCGACAACATCCGCGACTGGGACGATCTGCTGCGCCCGGGCATCGAGGTGGTCACCCCCAGTCCGCTCAGCTCGGGCTCGGCGAAGTGGAACCTGCTCGCGCCGTACGCCGCCAAGAGCAACGGCGGCCAGAACCAGCAGGCCGGCCTGGACTACGTGAGGGCCCTGGTCGCCGACCACATCACCGTGCGGCCCTCATCCGGCCGGGAGGCCACCGACGTGTTCTTGCAGGGCACCGGCGACGTGCTCATCAGCTATGAGAACGAAGCCATCAACATCAAGCGGCAGGGCAAGGACATCGAGTACATCAACCCGCCGCAGACCTTCAAGATCGAGAACCCCGTCGCGGTGCTGACCACCAGCGCCCATCTCGACAAGGCCACCGCGCTGAAGAACTTCCTCTTCACACCCGAGGGTCAGAGGATCTGGGCGCAGACCGGGTTCCGCCCGGTGGACCCGGCCGTCGCCGCCGAGTTCGCCGCGGACTTCCCGGCCCCGGAGAAGCTGTGGACCATCGCCGATCTCGGCGGCTGGAGCACCGTCGACCCGGCGTTGTTCGACAAGGAAAACGGTGCCATCACCACTATCTACAAGAAGGCCACCGGATGACGGTTGCCGCGCCCGCAGTGCCGTCGTTCGTCCGGACCGACCGCGCCACCCCGGTTCTCGCCGGTGCCGCGTCGATCTGGCTGAGCGTCATCGTGCTGCTGCCGCTGGCCGCCATCGTCTGGCAGTCCGCCGAGGGCGGGTGGGCCGCCTTCTGGGCGGCGATCACCTCGCAGGCCGCCCTGGACTCCTTCCGTGTCACCGTGACGATCTCGGCCGGCGTCACCGTCGTCAACACCGTCGCAGGCCTGCTCGTCGCATGGGTGCTCACCCGCGACGATTTCCCGGGGCGGCGGCTGATCGACGCCCTGATCGACCTGCCGTTCGCGCTTCCCACGATCGTGGCCAGCCTGGTGATGCTTGCGCTCTACGGCCCGGGCAGTCCGGTGAACCTCCATCTCCAGCACACCAAGTGGGGCGTGGGGGTGGCGTTGCTGTTCGTCACCCTGCCCTTCGTCGTGCGGTCGGTGCAGCCGGTGCTGCTGGAACTGGACCGCGAGGTCGAGGAGGCGGCCGCATCGCTGGGCGCGACGAACCGGGTGATCTTCGCCCGGGTGATCCTCCCGGCGCTGCTGCCCGCGCTGCTGTCCGGTGCCGGCCTGGCGTTCTCCCGCGCGATCGGGGAGTTCGGTTCGGTGGTGCTGATCGGCGGCGCGGTGCCCGGCGAGACGGAGGTGTCGTCGCAGTGGATCCGCACGCTCATCGAGAACGATGACCGCACCGCGGCGGCGGCGGTCTCCATCGTGTTGCTCGCCGCGTCCTTCCTCGTCCTGCTGGCGCTGCGGGCGGTCGGCTCCCGGGCCGCCCGGCGTGAGGAGTTGGCCGCATGACGCTCTCGCCAGTGGCCCGGTATCTGGCCCGCTACGCCGCCGTGCTCTACGTGGCGATCCTGGTCGCGCTTCCGGTGGGGCTCATCCTCTGGCGCACCTTCGCGGCCGGTGTCGGCACCTTCGTCTCCTCGATCACCACCCCGGCGGCGATCTCCGCGCTGCAGCTCTCGCTGCTGGTGGTCGCGATCGTGGTGCCGCTCAACGTGGTGTTCGGCGTGAGCACGGCACTTCTGCTGGCGCGCAGGCGATTTCGCGGGAAGTCGGCGCTGCAGGCGGTGATCGACCTGCCGTTCGCGGTGTCGCCCGTGGTGGTGGGCGTGGCCCTGATCCTGCTGTGGGGCAGTGCGGGCCTGCTCGGTTTCGTCGAGAACAACTGGGGACTGAAGATCATCTTCGGGCTACCCGGCATCGTGCTGGCGAGCATCTTCGTTACGCTGCCCTTCGTCATCCGGGAGGTCGAACCCGTCCTGCACGAGTTGGGCACCGACCAGGAGGAGGCGGCGGCGACCCTCGGCTCGACGTGGTGGCAGACCTTCTGGCGGATCACGCTGCCGTCCATCCGGTGGGGATTGACCTACGGCGTTGTCCTCACCGTGGCACGCACCCTGGGCGAGTTCGGGGCCGTGCTGATGGTGTCGTCCAACATGCCAGGAGTGTCGCAGACGCTGACGCTGCTGGTGAACGATCGCTACAACCGCGGAGCCGAGTACGGCGCCTATGCCATCTCCACCCTGCTGATGTCGATCGCCGTGCTGGTGCTCGTCGCGCAGGTGGTCATCGACATACGGCGCTCGGCGAGAACGGAGGCCCCGTGACCGCGCCGCAGGACAACGCGATCGTCGTCGCGGGCGCCAACAAGCGTTACGGCGACTTCGCCGCACTGGACAACGTCGACTTCGTCGTGCCCAAGGGATCGCTGACCGCGCTGCTCGGCCCCAGCGGCTCCGGCAAGTCGACGCTGCTGCGCGCCATCGCCGGCCTGGACCACCCTGACAGCGGAACCGTTGTGATCAACGGCCGGGACGTGACGAACATCCCGCCCCAGCGGCGCGGGATCGGCTTCGTCTTCCAGCACTACGCGGCGTTCAAGCACCTCACCGTTCGCGACAATGTGGCGTTCGGCCTGAAGATCCGCAAGCTTCGCAAACCCGAGATCGAGGAGAAGGTCGACAACCTGCTTGAGGTGGTCGGCCTCACCGGCTTCCAGACCCGCTATCCCGGCCAGCTTTCCGGCGGCCAGCGCCAGCGTATGGCACTGGCCCGGGCACTGGCCGTCGACCCGCAGGTGCTGCTTCTCGACGAGCCCTTCGGCGCCCTCGACGCGAAGGTCCGCGAGGATTTGCGTGCCTGGCTTCGCCGTCTGCACGACGAGGTGCACGTCACCACCGTGCTGGTCACCCACGACCAGTCCGAGGCACTCGACGTCGCCGACCGCATCGCCGTGCTGAACAGGGGCCGCATCGAGCAGGTCGGAACACCCACGGAGGTGTACGACAGTCCGGCCAACCCGTTCGTCATGTCGTTCCTGGGCACCGTCTCCTCCCTCAACGGAATCCTGGTGCGCCCGCATGACATTCGGGTGGGACGGACCCCGGAGATGGCGATCGCCGCCGGCGACGGGACGGCCGAGAGCATCGGCGTGACTCGGGCCACCATCGACCGGGTGGTGTATCTGGGATTCGAGGTCCGCGTCGAGCTCACCAGTGCGACCACCGGCGCGCCGTTCATCGCCCAGATCACCCGCGGCGACGCCGAGGCGCTCGCACTCAAAGACGGCGACACCGTGTACGTGCGGGCCACCCGCATCCCGCCGATCGCCGGTGTGGAACAGATCGCGCCACCGCACGGGACACCTTGACGGAAGGAACACCATGACCGCATCGCTGAAGCTCCTCGCCGCGGTGATCGCCATCGGCGCGGCGGCCGGATGCAGCGTCACCACCGGCGGCACACCCACCGACAGCGGTCCGCAGGCGCCGGCCATCGGCGGTCAGGGTGGTCAAGGGGGACAGGGTGGTCAGGGCGGTCAGGGTGGTCAAGGAGGACAGGGCGGACAGGGCGGCAAGGGCGGCCAGGGCGGCCAGGGCGGTCAAGGCGGCAAGGGTGGCAAGGGCGGGATCGGCGGCGCCGACGGGGCGGACGGCGCCGACGGCGCCGACGGCGCACCCGGCTGAGGCCGCTAGGCGGCGAGCCGCGCGGCAACGGCGCGGTCGAACCGGTCCAGCACGGTCGCAGCCAGCAACGGGTGCGCCCCGAGCGGTTCGGCCATCGCGGCGTTGTGCGCGGTGACCGCGGCCGCCACC
>VEQU01000111.1 GCA_018883075.1 Mycobacterium sp. | reverse complement strand
CCGTTACTACTGCCCGGAGCCGACTGCGTAGGCCAGCGCTTCGCCGAGGGTGTTGTGATGGAAGGTGAACCCGGCGCGTTCCAGGGCGGCGGGAACGGCCCGCTGGCCGCCCAGCAGACCCTCTTCGGCGAACTCGCCGAGCAGAGTTTTCAGCGCGAAGCCGGGAACCAGAAACGGTGCGGGCCGGTTGAGTGCCCGGGCCAGCGCGGCGGTGAATTCGGCGTTGGTGACCGGTTCCGGGCCGGTGAAGTTCACCGGTCCGGAAAGCTCGCTGCTGCGGATCGCGAACAGCAGCGCGCGAACCTCGTCCTCGAGGCTGATCCACGGCATGTACTGGCGCCCGGTGGCCAGTCGGCCGCCGAGGCCCAGCCCGAAAAGCGGCTTGAGTTTGCCGAGCAGACCGCCGCCGGGGGAGAGCACCAGCCCGGTGCGGGCCAGCACGACGCGCACCCCTGCGGCCTCGGCGGCGGCGGTGGCAGCTTCCCAGTCCACACAGAGTCGTGCTAGGAATCCCGTTCCTGCCGTGGCGTTTTCATCGACGATACGGCTGCCGCTGTCTCCGTAGTAGCCGACTGCGCTGGCGTTGACGAGGATTGGGACGCCGGCTTGCGCCACCGCAGCTGAGATCACCTCGGTGGGCTCGATCCGGCTGTCGCGCAGGCACTGTTTGAACGCACCCGACCACCGCTTGTCCCCGACCCCGACACCGCAGAGATTGACCACCGCATCGACCCCGTCGAGTCCGGCCGGATCGAAATCGCCGCTGTCGGGGTTCCAGCGCAACTCGTCGCGGTTGGCCGCGGCGCGCCGGACGATGCGCAGCACCCGGTGGTCGGCTGAGCGGAGTGCGCCAACCAGGGCAGAGCCGATCAGACCGGACGAGCCGGCGACGGCGACGGTGAGGGAGTCGGACTGTTGCACCACCGGTTGGGTCTTACTGCCGTCGAAGGTCTCTAGAGCCCGAGTTCGGCTTCGAAGGCGGCTTCCTCCAGCCGCTTTCGGATCGTGCTCAGGAACCGGCCGGCATCGGCGCCGTCGATCAGACGGTGGTCGTAGGTCAGCGGCAGGTAGCAGATCGAGCGGACGCCGATCGACTCGCTGCCGGACTCGTCGATGACCACCCGGGGGCGTTTGACGATCGCGCCGGTGCCCAGCATCGCCGCCTGCGGCGGAACCAGAATCGGGGTGTCGAACAGTGCACCCTGGCTGCCGATGTTGGTGATCGTGAACGTGCCGCCGGCCAGTTCGTCGGGCTTGAGGCCGCCCGAGCGGGCCCGCGACGCGATGTCGTTGATGGCTCGTGCCAACCCGGCCAGCGACAGATCTCCGGCGTTGTGGACGACCGGCGACAACAGGCCCTGGTCGGTGTCGACCGCGAAGCCGAGGTGCTCGGCGTCGTAGTAGGTGATCTCGCCGGTCTCCTCGTTGTAGCTGGCATTGACGTTGGGGTGCGCCTTGAGGGCGTCGATGACCGCCCGGGCGATGAAGGGCAGGAAGGTCAGGTTGACCCCTTCGCGTTCGGCGAACTCCTTCTTGGCCCGAGCCCGCAGCGTCACGATCTTGGTCATGTCCACTTCGTGGGTCTGGGTGAGCTGGGCGGTGCTCTGCAGAGACTCCCGGGTCTTGCGCGCGGTGATCTGACGGATCCGGTTGGCTTTCTGGGTGGTGCCGCGCAGGTGGGCCAGCGCAGAGGGCGCCGGCGCCGCGGGGGCTGCCGGTCTGGCGGGGGCTGCCGGTGCGGGGGCCTTCGGGGCTTCACCCTTCTGGCCGGCCGCGGCCAGCACGTCCTGCTTGCGGATCCGGCCGCCGACGCCGGTGCCCCGCACGGTGGCCAGATCGACTCCGTTCTCCGAGGCCAATTTCCGGACCAGCGGCGTGACGTAGGGACCGCCGTCATCGCTGGCGATCGGGGTGGGCGCCGGGGTTGGGGCCGGCGCGGGCGGCTGCTCAGCCGCAGGTGCGGGTGTGGGCGCAGGCGGCGGGGTGGGCGCCGGTGCTGCGGGCTCGGGAGCCGGCGGCGGTGGGACCGGGGCGGAGGCTGGCGCGGACCCGGCGGCGCCGATTCGGGCCAGTTCGCCCCCGACCTTGACCGTCACGTCCTCCTCGGCGCTGATGCTCAGCAGGGTGCCGGCCGCCGGGGAGGGGATCTCGGTGTCGACCTTGTCGGTGGAGACCTCGACGAGCGGTTCGTCGACCGCCACGCTGTCGCCGACCTTCTTCAGCCACCGGGTGACCGTTCCCTCGGTGACCGACTCGCCCAGCGTCGGCATCAGCACCGGTGTGGCGTCGCCGGTCGCGGCCGCCGGCGCGGCCGGGGCGGGCGGGGGCGGGGGTGCTGGCGGTGCGGCGGCCTGCGGTTGAGCGGGTGCGGGCGGTTCTGCCGCCGGGGCCGCCGGGGCCGGCGGTGCCTGCGCCGCCTCGCCCGCCTCGCCGATGATCGCTAGTTCCCCGCCGACGGCGACAGTGTCGTCCTCGCGCGCGATGATCTTGGTCAGGACGCCGGAGGCGGGGGCGGGGATCTCGGTGTCGACCTTGTCGGTGGACACCTCCAGCAGCGGCTCGTCCGCCGTGACGGTGTCACCCTCCTGCTTGAGCCACCGGGTGACGGTGCCCTCGGTGACACTCTCACCCAAAGCCGGCATCTGGACCGAGACGGCCATCTTCAGACTCCCTCGAAGTCGATCACGCACCCGACGCGCACGGCTCTGCCGCCGTGGCGACTTCATCCTGTCATCCCGGTGCCGATGGCGAGGCCTCTGGCACCATCGAAAGAGATACTGCGCAGGAGGGTCGGCTTCCTTGGGTCTATTCGGGCGTTTTTTCGACAGGTTCCGCACCGGCGGCCGGCGTGCCCGGGGCGCCCCGGACGTCCTGGCAGACCTGCGCCGATGGGCCGCCGCCCGCACTGGCGTGGAGGCGTACGTCGAGCCGGAGACCACCGTCACCCCGCTGACGGTGGTGCTGGTGGCCGGTGACGGCGAGTGGACCCGGCGGGCGGTGGCCGACGCGCAGGCCCGGGCGATCGGCCGGCGGCTGGCCATCCCCGTCTACGACGTGCAGAAGGTGGGCTATCCGCAGCGGATGCGCGATTACGACGCCCGCCGCCGCATCGAACGTCGCCGCGCCCTGCGGGCCGAGTTGGACGATTGACAAGCCGATCGCAACGACGAGCAATAAAGCGATAATCAGCCGGTGGAAAGCCGTGTGATCGAACCCCGCGTCATCGAATCCGGCGACGGAACGCGTATCGCGGTGTTCGAGGAGGGCAAACCCGACGGGCCGCCAGTCGTACTGGTGCACGGCTGGCCCGACTCGCATGTGCTCTGGGACAGCGTCGCGCGCGAGTTGGCCCCCACGCACCGAGTCATCCGCTACGACAACCGCGGGGCCGGCGCGTCGGACGTGCCCACGCCGGTCGCGGCCTACAGCCTGGCGCGTCTGGCCGACGACTTCGCCGCCGTCGTCGCCGCGGTGTCCGACGGCACACCGGTACATGCGGTCGGCCACGACTGGGGTGCGGCCACGCTCTGGGAGTACCTGAGCCGGCCAGAGGCCGCCGAGCGGGTGGCGTCCTACACGTCGATCTCCGGCCCGGACGCCGGACATCTGAGCCGCTACATCCGTGAGGGACTGGCCCGGCCGTACCGGCCGCGCCGGTTCGCCCGCGCCGCCTCGCAGGCGCTGCACTTCAGTTACATGGCGTTCTTCTGCATCCCGGTGCTGGCGCCGGCGGCCATGCGGGCATTCCTCGCCCGCTCCGTCGGCAAGGCGTTCATCACCTCCGGGGTGCCACCGGAGCAGCGTCATCAGAGTGCGAGCTTCATCGACGACGCCGCCAACGGGCTCAAGATCTACCGGGCCAACTTCCCCCACGCGCTGGGCCGTGCAGTGGGCGGGTCGCCGCGGGACCGCTTCGTCGCCGTTCCGGTTCAGTTGCTGGTCAACGATCGCGACCCGTTCGTGCGGCCGTACGTGTATGACGACACCCCCCGCTGGGTGCCGCGGCTGTGGCGGCGGGACTTCGCGGCGGGCCATTGGTCGCCGATGTCGCACCCGCACGCGATCGCCGCGTCGGTGGCCGAGTTCATCGACCACCTCGGCGGCGCGCCGGCGCACCGGTCGCTGCTGCGGGCCGAGGCGGGCCGACCGCGAAAAGCGTTCGGGGACATGCTCGTCACGGTCACCGGCGCCGGGAGTGGAATCGGCCGAGCGACCGCCAGAGCCTTCGCCGCCAACGGCGCGGAGGTGGTGGTCGGCGATATCGACGAGGCCGGACTGAAGGAGACAGTCGCGCAGATCACCGGACTGGGCGCCCGGGCGCACCCCTATCTGCTCGACGTCGCCGACGCCGAAGCGGTGCAGCGCTTCGCCGATCAGGTGTGTGCGGAGCACGGCGTGCCCGACATCGTGGTCAACAATGCCGGCATCGGCGTGGCCGGCTCGTTCCTCGATATCCCGGGCGAACACTTCGACCGTGTGCTCGACGTGAATCTCGGCGGGGTGGTCAACGGCTGCCGCGCCTTCGCCCCGCGCATGGTGGCCCGCGGCACCGGCGGGCACATCGTCAACGTCGCCTCGATGGCGGCCTACGCCCCGCTGGCCTCGCTGAATGCCTACTGCACCTCGAAGGCCGCGGTGTACATGTTCTCCGATTGCCTGCGCGCCGAACTCGACGCCTCCGGAATCGGCGTGACGACGATCTGTCCCGGTGTGGTGAACACCAACATCGTCTCGGCCACTCCGCTGATCACCCGCAAGCATGACGAGACGGCGGTGGCCGGACGGCAGGCGCAACTCAGCCGGATGTTCGAGGCGCGCAACTATGCGCCCGAGAAGGTGGCCGAGGCGATCCTGGACTCGGTGCGCAGGAACAAGGCCATCCGGCCGGTGACCCCGGAGGCCTACCTGCTCTACGGTGCGTCGCGAATGGCGCCGCAGGCGCTGCGCAGCACCGCGCGCGGCCGGGTGATCTGAACCGTGCTATCCGTTCTCCGCGCTACCCGTTTTCTGCGATGTCTTCCAGGGCCGCGAACAGGGTGCGCACCGGCACCCCGGTCCCGCCCTTGGGCGTGTACCCCCACGGCCCCGACGTGTTGTACGCCGGACCGGCGATGTCGATATGCGCCCACTGGACGCCATCGGCGACGAACTCGCGCAGGAACACCCCCGCCACCAGCATGCCGGCGAAACGCTGCGAGCTGATGTTGGCGAGATCGGCGACGGTGGACTTCAGGTCGTCCTTGAGTTCGTCGGGAAGCGGCATCGGCCAACCGTTTTCGCCCTCGCGCTGCGACAGTGCGGCCACCCGGTCGCGGAACTCATCGCTGCCCATCACCCCCGGGATGCGGGCGCCGAGCGCGACGGTCTGCGCACCGGTCAGCGTCGAGGTCTCGATCAGGTAGTTCGGCTTGTCCTCGCACGCCCGAACGATCGCGTCCGCCAGGATCAGGCGGCCCTCCGCATCGGTGTTAAGCACCTCGACGGTGGTTCCGCCGTACTGGGTCAGCACATCGCCGGGCCGCTGGGCGGTGGCCGACGGCATGTTCTCGGCCATCGGCACGGTGGCGATCACGTCGATCGGCAGCCCGCGGTCGGCGGCCAGCACCATGGTGGCCACCACGGCGGCCGCGCCGGCCATATCGGAAGTCATGTGGTGCATCTGCGCGGCAGGTTTGATCGAGATGCCACCGGTGTCGAAGGTGATGCCCTTGCCGATCAGCGCCACCACGGGAGCTTTTCGCCCGCCCTTGCGGCCGGTGGCGCCGCGGTAGGTCAGCCGAACCAGCCGGGGCGGATTCGACGACCCCTTGCCGACGCCGATGACGCCCCCGTAGCCGCCCTTGGCCAAGGCCTTCTCGTCGAGGATCTGCACCTGCAGGCCCGCGGCGGTTCCCAGTGCCTTCGCGCGCTGCGCGAACTCGGCTGGATGCAGATGGCTGGGTGGGGTGTTGACCAGATCGCGCGCCGTGGCCACCGCCGACGCGATCGCCACCGCGCGCTCGGCCGACGCCTTGGCGCCGCGCGCGGTGCTCAGCGCCGTGATCTTGGACAGCATCGGTTCACTCGGAAGCGTCTTGGCGCTGCGGAACTCGTGCATCTGGTAGCTGCCCAGGATCAGTCCCTCGACCGCCGCCTCCAGGTGCAGTTCGGACAGCGTGGTGATCACTGCGGACACCCCGCTCAGCGAACGGGCCGCCACTCCGGCGGCGCGTCGGATCGTCTCGGCGGGCCACTCGTCGCGCTCCGAACCCAGGCCGACCGCCAGCACACTGGACACCGGCAGCGACGGCACATGCAGGCGGGTGAGCTGTTCAGGACCGGCTTTGGCGCCCAGCGCCTGCAAGGCCACCTCGATCTCGCCGACGGATTCGGCGTCGAGGAACGACCCGCCCACCACCGCCGGGCGATCCCCGTCACCGACGACGGGAACGATCAGCACCGCCGCCGAACCGCGCTTGGGAAGTGCGGCGGAACAAGTGACGGCGGGGGCCTGGTAACCGGGTGCGGTGCTCACCAGCGTCACCCTAGGGCAGGAGAACTAGACTCCTCCGCATGCCCCACGCCCTGCCCGAGTTCACCGTGCAGCGCAATGCGCATCCGGCTTCCCAGGCTCGGCGGGCCGAGATCCTGGCCGATCCCGGCTTCGGCCGGTACTACACCGACCACATGGTCTCGGT
>VEQU01000002.1 GCA_018883075.1 Mycobacterium sp. | reverse complement strand
CCGAGGATGCCTCGGCCGACAGGCCCTGCGGGGGCTCGATCTCCACCAGGCCCTTGCCCAGTGTGCGGATCACCCGCCAGCCGCCGATGTAGGTGCCCAGACCGATGGCCAGCGCGCAACTGGCGATGATCCACAGCGGCAGGCCGTCGTTCTTCACATCCCCGGTGAGGTGGCCGGTGGTGATCAACGCCAGCGCGATCACGCCCATGGTCTTCTGCGCGTCGTTGGTGCCGTGGGCGAGGGCCACCAGCGAGGCCGTCGCGATCTGGCCCCAGCGGAACCCTTCGTCGCGGCGGCGATGCCGGATGTGTTTGGTGATCCGGAAGACCAGCCAGGTGCCGCAGGCCGCCACCAGGCAGGCGATCACCGGAGCGGCCACCGCGGGAATCAGCACCTTCTGTGTGATGCCGGCCCAGTTGACCCCGGCCACTCCCAGCGCCGCCAGACCCGCGCCCACCAGGCCGCCGAACAGCGCGTGCGAGGAACTCGACGGGATACCGAACAGCCACGTCAGCAGGTTCCACAGGATGCCGCCGATCAGCCCGGCGAAGATGATGAGCAGTCCGAGGTTGGGTGCGATCGCGGGCAGCAGGGAGCCGGTCCTGGTGTCCTGGATCTTCAGCACATCCTTGGTGACGGTGGCCGCCACCTCAACTGACAGGAACGCCCCGATCAGGTTGAGCACGCCCGCGAGGGTCACGGCGACTTTGGGCCGCAACGCGCCGGTGGCGATCGAGGTGGCCATCGCGTTGCCGGTGTCGTGGAAGCCGTTGGTGAAGTCGAAGGCGAGGGCGGTGGCGATCAGCAGAACCAGGATGACCATCTCCGCGCCCATGGCTCGATTCTGCTGATTCCGCTCGCGTTTGGGTCGTGTACGCCGCAGATGTGACCGCAGAGATGACCTAAGTCCTGAGGCGGGGTCCTGAGGCGAGGGATGGCTAGGATCTAACGATCGCAACCTCGCTACGAGCGCTGGCCGTCCCGCCGGGCCCCGGCGCGCTGTCTCTGATGGCGGTCCTCGAGGGCGTGCTGGACGGCCGCCACGCTCCGGTGGTGCCGATCCCGTCGGGTGACCTGCGGGAAAGTGACCTCCTCACAACGGCTTTGCGGGTCGGTGAGGACATCGACGACGACATCGCACTGGTGGTCCCCACCTCCGGGACGACCGGAACACCCAAGGGCGCCATGCTCAGTGCGGCCGCGCTGATCGCCAGCGCGTCGGCCACCCACGACCGCCTCGGCGGCCCGGGTAGCTGGCTGCTGGCCCTGCCGGCCCATCACATCGCCGGGATCCAGGTGCTGGTGCGCAGCCTGCAGGCCGGGACCGTTCCGGCGGAGGTCGACATCAGCGCCGGATTCGACCCCGCCGGCCTGCCCGCCGCCGCGGCGGGCATGGGGTCCGGGCGGCGGTACACGTCGTTGGTGGCCGCACAACTGGCCAAGGCCCTGGAGAATCCGGCGGCGACCGAGGCCCTGGCCGGATTCGACGCCGTACTGCTCGGCGGAGGGCCTGCGCCACGGCCGGTGCTCGATGCCGCCGCGCAGGCCGGCATCGCGGTGGTGCGCAGCTACGGATCGAGCGAGACCGCGGGCGGGTGCGTGTACGACGGCGCGGCCCTTGACGGTGTGCGGGTGCGCATCGACGAGCCCGCGGCCGACGCAGGAGGCCGCATCGTGGTCGGCGGGGCGACCCTGGCCCGGGGCTACCGCAATCCGGTGACCCCGGACCCCTTCGCCGAGCCCGGCTGGTTCCGCACCGAGGACATCGGCAGGCTGGACGGGTCGGGGCGCCTGGAGGTGCTGGGACGGCTCGATGACGCGATCAGCACCGGCGGCCTGACGGTGCTGCCCGCGCAGGTGGAAGCGGTGCTGGCGACGCACCCGGCGGTGGCGGAGTGCGCGGTGTTCGGGGTAGACGACGACCGGCTCGGCCAGCGGGTGGTGGCCGCGGTCGTGTCGCAGGGGCAGGCCGCACCCACCCTCGACGAACTCGCCGAGTGGGTGAGCGGTTCGCTGGACCGCACCGCCGCACCACGTGAGCTGCATGTGCTGGCCGAGCTGCCCCGCCGCGGGATCGGCAAGGTGGACCGCCGCGCGCTTCGGGCCCGGTACGGCTAGGCGGTTAGGCTCGGGTCTGTGTCAGTCCGCGTTCTGATCGCCGACGACGACGCCGTCGTGCGTGACGTCGTCCGTCGCTACCTCGAGCGCGACGGACTGGAGGTCCGGGTGGCCGGCGACGGCAACGAGGCATTGCGGGTGCTGGGCAGCGAACGTATCGACGTCGCCGTCCTCGATGTGATGATGCCCGGCCCCAACGGGCTGTCGCTGTGCCGGACACTGCGGCAGGGCCGTGACGGTGTGCCGGACTACTCGGTGCCGGTGATCCTGCTGACCGCGCTGGGCGAGGAGGACGACCGCATCGCCGGCCTGGAGGCCGGTGCCGACGACTACCTGACCAAACCGTTCAGCCCCCGCGAGCTGGCGTTGCGGGTGCGCTCGGTGCTGCGCCGCGCGCCGGCGCCGTCGGCCGCGCCGCTGGAGATCACCGTCGGCGAGCTGACGGTGTCGACGGCGGCCCGATCGGTCACCGTCGGCGGGCAGCCGGTGGGCCTGACCAATCGCGAATTCGACCTGCTGCTGTTCTTCCTGACCCACACCGACACCGTTTTTTCCCGCGAGGAGCTGTTGAAGCGGGTGTGGAACTGGGACTTCGGCGATCTGTCCACCGTGACGGTGCACGTGAAGCGACTTCGGTCCAAACTCGGCGACCACCACCGGGTGCAGACGGTCTGGGGCCGTGGGTACCTGTGGCGCGGTGACGCCGGCGGCCAGCAGAGATGACCGGAGCGTAGTGAGCGGCCAGGAGCTCACCCGGATCGCCCTGCTGACGCTGGGCCTGTCACTTCCGGTGGTACTGATCGGCGCGTTGATCATCCGGCTCGCCCGGTCGTGGTCGGTGACGGTCAGCATGGTGGCGCTGGTGCTGATCCCCACCATGGCCACCTTCGCCGGCGTGTTCGGCGCCAGCCGCTTCATGTCCGCGGCCAACTTCCAGGTGATCGCCGTGGTCCTTCTCATCGTCGCGGTGGTGACACTGCCGGCCGCGCTGATGCTGGCCCGCTACCAGGCCCGAAGAACGGTGTGGGAGCAGCAGATTCAGGATTCCGAACGGGCGGCCGAGAGGTCCCGCCGCCAGCTGGTGGCCTTTGTGAGCCACGACCTGCGCACTCCGCTGGCCGGAATCCGGGCGCTTTCGGAAGCGATCGCCGACGGTGTGGTGAGCGAATCGGAGGTGCGCACCCAGGCCAAGCGGATCGAGCAGGAGAGCATCCGGCTCTCAGAGATGGTGGACGACCTCTTCGAGATGGCCAAGATCAACGCCGGTGCCGTCACCGCCCCGTACGAGCGGGTGGCACTCGACGAGGTGGTCGATGACGTGCTGAACACCCACCGGATCGCCGCCGAGCGCTCCGGTGTGGCGTTGGAGGTCGAGATGCCGCACAAACCCGTCCGAGTGATCGGCAGCGACCGCGCGCTGGTGCGGGTGCTGTCGAATCTGGTGGGCAACGCGATCGCGCACACACCCTCGGGCGGCACGGTGAAGCTGTCGGTGGGCGCGGACGCCAACGGGGCGTGGGCGCGCGTCGACGACACCGGCGTCGGTATCGACGCAGCGGATCTGCCGCGGGTGTTCGACGTCGCCTACCGCGGGTCCAACAGCCGGGTGCCACGGCCGGATTCGTCGCTGCCGAGCGGCTCGGGTCTGGGACTGGCGATCGCCGCCGGTCTGGTGCGTGCGCACCGCGGCACGCTGTCGGCGACCAATCTGGCCCACGGTGCCCGCTTCGAGGTGCGGTTGCCGCTGGCGGCCGATTAGTCCTTTGGGCCAGCCCTGCTGGATCAGTCCTCGAGTGTGCCGCTGAGACGCTCGGCGGCGTTGACGTAATCCTCGATGAACTCCAGCACCACCTCGCGGGCCGGCTTGATCTTGTTCATCAGACCCACACCCTGGCCGACGAAGTAGGTGGCCAGCGCCTGCGCTCCCGGATGGCCGTTCTGAGCGAGTTTATCGATCCGGCGCAGCGCCGGTTCGGCCACCATCGCCTGCAACGGCAGCGGCAGCGGCTGGCGCCCCTTGGGGTTCGGCGCCCAGGCGTCGGTCCAGTCGGAACGCAACTGCCGCGACGGCTTGCCGGTACGCCCGGCCGAGCGGATGGTGTCCCGCGATGTTGCGGCGAGCATCTTCTGCTTGGTGTGCGGAGCGGTTTCGGCCTCCTCCGTCGTCAGCCACACCGACCCGGTCCATGCGCCCGCCGCGCCCATCGCCACACACGCGGCCATCTGCCGGCCCGTCACGATGCCGCCGGCGGCCAGCACCGGGATGTCCTTGCCACCGGGAATCTCGGCGATGGCCTCCAGCACCTCGGGGATCAGCACCAGCGTGCTCACCTCACCGCAGTGGCCGCCCGCCTCGGTGCCCTGCGCGACGATCAGATCCACCCCGGCACGCACCTGCTTGATGGCATGCTCCTTGGCGCCGACCAGCGCGGCCACCGGGATGCCGTGCTTCTTGCCGGCCTCGATCATGTAGTCCGGCGGCACACCGAGGGCATTGGCCATCATCTTGATCGGGTGGCGCAGCGAAACCTCCAACAGGCTCTGGCCGGTGTCACCGGACAGCGCCGAGGACGCCGTGCGGACCTCCTCGACCTCGATGTCGTGATCGGCCAGCAGCTGGCTGATGTAGTCGCGGTGCTCGGCGGGAATCCGGTCCGCCAGCTGGGCGGTGGTCAGGTTCTCCCCCTTGCCCTCGAATTTGGCCGGGACGATGATGTCGACGCCGTAGGGCTTGCCGTTGACGTGGTCGTCGATCCAGCACAGCTCGTGCTCGAGCTGCTCGGGCGTGAACGCCACCCCGCCGAGCACGCCGAAGCCTCCGGCATTGCTGACAGCGGCGACGACGTCACGGCAGTGGCTGAAGGCGAACAGCGGGAACTCGATGCCGTACTGCTTACAGATCTCGGTCTTCACCAGCTCAGTATGACCGTGGCCGATGATGCCGGCCGTCTAGGGCAGATCGAAGGGCAGCTCGACACCCTCATGGGCCAGGCAGTGGGTGCACACCCGTTCGGAGGTGACGCGGTCTATCGCCTGGTGCACCAGCGCCTTGAACGGGCCGATGTTGCGCTGGAACTCCCCGAACACGTCCGTCGCCCGGACGCCGGAGCCGACCTCGACGCCGGCGTCGATATCAGTCACCAGAGCCACTGCCGCGTAACACATCTCGAGCTCGCGGGCCAGTACCGCCTCCGGGTATCCCGTCATGTTCACCAGGGTGAAACCCTGTTTCGCGAACCACTGGCTCTCGGCGCGGGTGGAGAACCGGGGACCCTGCACCACCACCATGGTGCCGCCGTCGACGACACCGGGAAACCCTGTGGCGGCGGCCCGCAGAGTCGGGCAGTACGGGTCGGCGAATTCGACGTGGATTCCGCCGGCGTCGAAGTAGGTGTCGTCCCGGGCCCTGGTCCGGTCGACGAGCTGGTCAGGGACGACGATCGCGCCCGGGCGCAGCTGAACGGTCAGGCTGCCCACCGCACACGGCGCGAAGACCCGTCGCACGCCCAGCGCCCGCAGCGCCCACATGTTGGCCCGGTAGGGAACGGTGTGCGGGGAGAACTCGTGGCTCAGCCCGTGACGCGGCAGGAACGCCACCTCGTGCACACCGACGCCGCCGATGGTGATCGGCCCGCTGGGTTCGCCGTAGGGGGTGTCCACCGAGACGCTGCGCGCGTCGGCCCCGAAGAACGTGTAGAAGCCGCTGCCGCCGATGACGCCGATCATCTGAACATTGTGCGCCATGGTGATTGACTGGGAAGCATGACTTTCGCCCCGGCGCCGGTCCGCGTCGGCGCCGGTATGGCGGTGGGCGTCGCCGTCGGCGTGCTGGTCGGGATCGAGAAGGGCCGCGCGTATGCACCGGCGGCGGGCTGGATCGCCGGGGCGGCGGTGTTTTTGGGCTGGACGTGGCTGCTGCTGTTGCGCATGAGCCCGTTGCAGACCGAGCAGCACGCCGCCGACTGGGACTCCAGCAGCCGGCTCGCACACGTCTTCGTCCTCATCGCCGGTGTGGCCAGCCTTGGCGGAGTGGGTTACCTGCTGGGCGCCAAGGCCTTACACGATTTCGCAGCAGCGGCGGTCGGTGTGCTCAGCGTCGCCGCGTCGTGGTTCACCATCCACACGTTCTTCATGCTGCGATATGCGCGGCTGTACTACGGGTCGGACAAGCCGCCGATCGACTTCCACGAACCGGACCTCGAGCCGTCGTACCACGACTTCGCCTATCTGGCGTTCACGATCGGGATGACCTATCAGGTGTCCGACACCGACATCAACAGCACCGAGGCGCGCCGCGCGGTGCTGGCACAGGCGATGCTGTCCTTCGTGATGGGCGCGATCATCATCGCGATCACCCTGAACCTGGTGGTGGCACTGGCCGGTTCCTGAGACCGTGCGAACATTTCCGCCATGGCCTCCGTCGCGCAGTGGATCGAGGGAGCGCGCCCGCGCACGCTGCCCAACGCGATAGCGCCGGTGATCGCCGGTACCGGTGCGGCGGCGTGGCTGGGGTCGCCGGTGTGGTGGAAGGCCCTGCTCGCACTCGCGGTCGCCCTGTCGTTCACGGTCGGGGTCAACTACGCCAACGACTACTCCGACGGCATCCGCGGCACCGATGACGACCGGGCCGGGCCGGTGCGGCTGGTCGGCTCGCGGCTGGCCGCCCCGCGTGCGGTGCTCTGCGCGGCGGTCGTCAGCCTGACCGCCGGCGCGGCGGCGGGCATCGTCCTGGCCGCCACGAGTGCGCCGTGGCTCATCGCGGTCGGAGTGGCCTGCGTCGCCGGGGCGTGGCTCTACACCGGCGGCTCGCGGCCGTACGGCTACGCCGGTTTCGGCGAGGTCGCGGTGTTCGTGTTCTTCGGCTTGGTGGCGGTGCTCGGCACCCAGTACACCCAGGCGCTGCGGATCGACTGGGTGGGTGTGGGCCTGGCGGTGGCGACCGGTGCGATGTCATCGGCGGTCCTGGTAGCCAACAACCTTCGCGACATCCCCACCGACCGGATCGCCGGGAAGACGACGCTGGCGGTTCGCCTGGGTGACGCCGGCACCCGAGTGCTCTACGCGTCGCTGCTCGCGGTGGCGGCGGCGGTGACGCTGGGACTCATGCGGGCGACGCCGTGGTGCGCGGCGGGATTCCTCGCCGCGCCGCTGGCGCTGCGGGCGTACGGGCCGGTGCGCCGCGGCCTCGGCGGCCGGGATCTGATCGGAGTGCTGCGTGACACCGGTCTGACGATGCTGGTGTGGTCGGTGGCGGTGGCGGCGGCGCTGGCGTTGCCCTGATCACTCGCGGTCGTCGGTCACAGACTTGTCAGAATCACCGGAAGCATCATCGGAAACCGGCGTCTTGCCGGTGTTGCCCCGCAACCGGGCCTGCAACTCAGCGCGGTCGCGGCGGCGGCGTTCGTCGACTTGCGCGATACCTTCCGTCGCGCGGCGGCGCAGCGGTCCGAGCAGCCAGATCCCGACCGGCAGCGAGATGATGATCGCGAACAACATCGCGACCACGATGGGGAACTCCTTGATGCCGATGAGCCGCGCGGCGAAGAAGATGACCGCGGTGAGAACGCCCACCACGACCAGTCGCGCGAAGGTGTAAACAACGACGTCGCGCAGCATGCCCGCGGTGCTCGAGCCCCGCTGTTCGTCCGTCACGGCGCCGAGCCTACCGACGCGCGTATATTCGGTGACAAGGAGGTTTCCCTGTGCTTTACCTGCTGCTCATCGTGGTTCTCGCGGCGTTGGTCTATGTGGGAATCCGGGCTATCCGCGCACAGGCCGGCAAGCCCAGCACCCGGGTGATCGGTCCCGACGACGATCCGGACTTCCTGCGTCGCCTCAACCACGACAGCTGACCGGTTCAGCCCACTCCGGCGTAGGAGTGCAGACCGACCGTCACCAGGTTGATGAAGAATAAGTTGAACACCATCGCCAGAAAACCGGCGACGTTGATCCATGCCGCCTTGCGGTCCCGCCATCCGGCCGTCGACCGGGCATGCAGGTAGGCCGCATAGATCACCCAGGCGATGAAGGACACCGTCTCCTTGGGATCCCAGCCCCAGTAGCGACCCCACGCCTCCTCGGCCCAGATGGCGCCGAAGATGACGCCGAACCCGAACACCGGGAATCCGAAGACCGTGGTGCGGTAGGCGATCCGGTCGAGGGTGCGGGCGTCAGGCAGTGTGGCGACCACCCGCGAGAGCAGGCCCGGCGCGGCGCCGGGTTGGCCGTACTTCGACGTCTTCAGCAGGAACAGCACACTGGCCACACCGGCGACCAGGAAAACTCCGGAACCCAGGCTCACCACCGAGACGTGGATGGGCAGCCAATAGGACTGCAGCGCCGGCATCACCGGGGCGGCGTGGGTGTAGAGCCACTTGCCGGACACGGTCAAAAGGATCAGCACCGGCAGGAGCACGAACACCCACAGTGACCGGTAGACGGGCTTGCGCAGCACCACCGCCGCCGCCACCAGACCGCAGAAGCCGGTCAGGTTGATGAACTCGTACATGTTGCCCCACGGGGCCCGCCTGGTCGCCAGCCCGCGCAGCACGATGCAGGCACCCAGCAGCGCGATGCCGACGTAGACCAGCGCCACTCCCGAACGGCCGGCGCGTTCGGCCAGCGGCGTGACCGGGGTCTGCACCACGACGCCGGGCCGCTCGGCATCGCTGGGAACCGCGCCGGCCGACCCGGAACCGGGCGCCGCGGCGCCGACCAGTTCGCGCTGTTCGACGCGACGGCTGCGGGCCGACGCGAGGTCGACGGCGAGCAGTAGCAGTGCCAGCACGAGCACCAGCACCGAACCGGTGAACGCCCAGTCGGAGTAGCGCGACAGCGCGATGTCCACGACGTCGGTATTCACAAACCCTCCGCAACTCGCTGTGCCGTCCGGCGGTCGGCTTGCGCCACCCGCCGGCTCAGTGTGTCGAACTCGTCTCCCCACCCGGAATTGTCGGTGCGGGCCAGACCACCCAACTCGACCCTCACGGTACCGTCCGCCGCCGGGCCGATCCGGGCCCACACCCGCCGGCGGCGCACGATCAGCGACACCAGCAGACCGGCCATCATCGTCAGCGCGCTCACCAGCACCCAGAACTGGCCGGGATCGTGGGACACCTGCAGATTGACGAACGGGGTGGCTCCGTCGAAGCGGACCACCGTGCCGTCGTCGAGTCGCACCTGCTGGCCCGCACTGAGGTTGACCCGCGCAAGCTTGGTCAGCCGCTTCTGCTCGATGAGCCGGGAGTCGAGACTGAACAGCGATTGCGGCCGCCCGGTGTCCAGGCCGGCGTCGCCGCGGTAGATGTCGATGGCCACCGCGGGGTCGTCGGCCGCCGGGAACCGCGACGACAGCAGCGTGCCGTCGAGTTGCTGGGTGGGGGCGAACAGTCCGGTGATGGCGATCTGGTTCTTACGCCGCTGATCGGCCGGGTACATCCCAGCCGGCGGGTCTATCCGCACGGTGCCCGAGGACAGCAGCGTCAGCGGATCGTCGGGACGGAACTGAATGGTTTGGGTGCGCTTCACCCCGCCCGGGAAGGTGACGGTGAACGTCGGCGCGTACCCGTGGCCCTGCAGGTACACCCGGTCGCCGCCCACGCGCAACGGGTGATTGACCTCCAGGGTGTAGGGCCGCCAGGTGCCGGTGGCGAGGTCCTCGCCGGCCTGGTACTCGATATTGGAGGCGAACGACGTGGCCTGACCGGTCTCGAGGTAGCGGGCCTGGAAGTCCTTGACCCGGATGCACATCGGGTACAGCGAGGTGCCGTCGACGTTGTTGCCGGCCCGGAACGAGTCGAACGCGGCCGGTGACGCCGAGCAGACGCCGGGACCGCCGTTGGCGATGACGATGACGTTGCCCTCGTAGCCGAAGAGCTTGCCCACCGCGACTGCCGCCAGCAGAGCGATCAGTGAGAAGTGGAAGACGATATTGCCGAACTCACGCAGATATCCCTTCTCCGCCGAGATCTCGGTGACGCCGTCGGCCGTCCGGGTGAGGGTGCGCCAGCCCTTGAGGTCGGCGCTGATGCGGGAGGCGACCTGTTCGGGCGTGCCCACCGCCTCGAGGCTCGCATACTTCGGCAGCCGGCTGAGGTTGCGCGGCGCGGGCACCGGGGTGGCGCGCAGGCTGCGGACGTGCTCGAGGGTCCGCGGCGTGAGACAGCCCACCAGCGAGATGAACAGCAGCACATAGATGGCGGTGAACCAGAAACTGGAGAACACGTCGAAGAGCTGAAATCGGTCCAGCCACGGCGCCAGCACCGGATGGTCGGCGATGTACTGCGCAACCTTGGACTCGTTGAGACTGCGCTGCGGCAGCAGCGCGCCGGGCACCGCCGCGAGGGCGAGCAGGAACAGCAGCACCAGCGCGGTGCCCATGGAGGTCAGCGCGCGCCACGCCCGCCGCAATAGCCCCGTCAGGGTGCTCGCAGTGTTGGTCGTCAAATGGGCAGCCTCACGTCGCTGACGAACCCGTCGCGCACATAGGACACGAAGTCGTTCCACACGCCGGTCACCAGGGCGATGCCGACGGCGATGAGCAGCGCGCCGCCGAACACCTGGATCGCGCGGCCGTGGCGGCGAAGCCAGCCGAACGCCCCCACCGCCCAGCCCGAGCCCAGCGCCAGCAGCAGGAAGGGCACACCCAGGCCGAGGCAGTAGGCGATGACCAGCGTCACCCCGCGCGCGACGTTCGCGCCGTCGGTGGCCGAGGCCACTGCGATCACCCCGGTGAGGGTCGGGCCCAGGCATGGCGTCCAGCCCAGCGCGAACACCGCCCCGAGCAGCGGGGCGCCGGCCGCGCCCGCGATCTGCCGGGGGGCGAACCGGGCGTCGCGCTGCAGTGCCGGGACGAAGCCGATGAACACCAGGCCCATCAGAATCGTGATCACTCCGCCGACCCGTTGCAGCACAAGCTGATTGGAGATCAGGCTGGTGGTCATGCCCAGCACGGCGACGGTGCCGAGCACGAACACCACGGTGAAGCCGGCGATGAACAGCACCGCCGAACCGGCGACCCGCCACCGCCGCACGGGCGTCTCCCCGGCGCCGACCACGGCTGCCAGGTACGAGAGATAACCGGGCACCAGTGGCACCACGCACGGTGAGGCGAACGAGACCAGACCGGCCAGCGCGGCCAGTGCGAGCGCGACCAGCAGTGGTCCCGCGGCGGCGGTCTCGGCCAAAGGAGTCATCGCGGCACCGGTGCGGGCTCGGCGGCCAGCCGGCGAACCAGTGGCAGCAGGTCCTCGGCGAGCAACTCGCGCAGGAACACCGCGGCCACCCGGTGCTCGCGGTCGAGTACCACGGTGGACGGGATGACGGTCGTCGGGTAGCGGCCGCCGAAGGCGATCATGGTGCGCATGGCCGGGTCGTAGATGGAGGGATAGGTCACCCCGCGGTCGATGACGAAATCGCGCGGGGCGTCGATGTCGTTGTCACGGACGTCGATTCCCAGCAGCGCCACACCCTCGTCGCGAGTGGCGTCATAGACCTGCTGGAGTTGGGAGATCTCGGCGCGGCACGGGCCGCACCACTGGCCCCACACGTTGATCACCACGACCTTGCCGGCGAAGTCCTCCAGGGAGATGGTCTTGGAGGTGTCCATCAGATCCGGACCGGACAGCGGGCCGGGCTTGCCGCGGCTGGCGGGCGGGTCGTAGGTGATGTCGGTCTTTCCGCCGGGGGCGACGAACTCGAAGGTGCCGCCCTGGGCGACGGCGTCGTCCCCGGTGGAGCACCCGGCGAGCAGTGCGGCCACCAGCAGCGTGAGGGTCGCGAGCCTTTTCACCGTCCGGCTAGCTCCGCGTATCCCCACCCGACGTACTCATCCCCGCCGTCTCCGGCGAAGTAGAACGACGTCACCGACGCAAGGTTGCACATCCTGCGGGTCGGGAAGTGGTGCAGCGGATCGGAATTCATCGCGCGGCGCAGCGTTTCGACCGGCAGCTGATGACTGACGCAGACCGCCTCGTGCCCGGCAGCCTTGATCCGTGCCCGCTCGACGGCAGCGCGCATCCGCACCGCGACCTCCGCGTAGGGCTCCCCCCAGGTGGGAAGGCGGGGGTTGCGCAGATGCCACCAGTTGCGCGGATCGCGCAGCGCGCCGTCTCCGGGCGAGACCTTCTCACCCTGGAAGACGTTGTGCGACTCGATCAGCGATTCGTCGACGTCGACCGCCAGACCGTGCCGCAGGGCGATCGGGGCCGCGGTCTCCTGGGCACGCTCCAGCGGAGAGGCCACCACGTAGACGATGTCGCGCAGCGCCAGCCAATCCGCGACGGCCTCGGCCTGCGCTTGGCCGCGCTCGGAGAGGTGGTAGTCGGGAAGCCGTCCGTAGAGGATGCCGTCGGGGTTATGCACCTCGCCGTGACGCATCACGTGCACGATGGTCCGGCTGCCGGCACCGGGCCGGCGGCTCACGGCTTGCTCGCTTCCGCCGCCGCACGGGCCGCCGCCGGAAGCGCATCGGCGATGCGCGCGAACGCCTCGTCGTCGAGAGCCGCTGAGACGAACCATGTTTCGAAGGCGCTGGGCGGCGCGTACACCCCGCCGTCGAGCAGGGCGTGGAAGAACGGCGGGAACCGCCACGTCTGACTCGCCTTCGCCGAGGCGAAGTCGGTGACCTCCTCCGCGGCGAAGAACACCGACAGGAAGCTTCCGCCGCGGGCGATCTGATGGACCACCCCGGCGGCGGTGAGCGCGTCGGAGAGCAGACCGGCCAACCGGTCGGCGTTGGCGTCGAGAGTCGCGTAGACGTCGTCGTCGCAGTGCCGCAGGGTGGCCAGACCGGCGGCCACCGCCACGGGGTTCCCGGACAGCGTGCCCGCCTGGTAAACGGGTCCGAGCGGAGCGAGGCGGCGCATCACCTCGGCGCGGCCGCCGAAGGCCGCCGCGGGCAGTCCGCCGCTCATCACCTTGCCGAAGGTGAACAGGTCGGCGTCGACGGGATCGATTCCGTACCAACCGGACCGGCTGATCCGGAAGCCCGTCATCACCTCGTCGACGATCAGCAGCGCGCCGTGCCGTTCGGTGATGCGGCGCAGCGCGGCGTTGTATCCCGGCAGCGGCGCGACGGCACCCATGTTGCCCGGGCAGGCCTCGGTGATGACGGCGGCGATGGAGTCGCCGAAGCGAGCGAAGGTCTCCTCCACGGCGGCGATGTCGTTGTATGCCAACACGATCGTGTCGGCCGCGCTGGCCCCGGTGACGCCTGGCGAGGACGGCAGGCCGAGGGTCGCCACGCCGGAACCGGCGTCGGCCAGCAGCGCGTCGACGTGGCCGTGGTAGCAGCCGGAGAATTTGACGATCTTGGCCCGGCCGGTGAAACCGCGGGCCAGCCGCACCGCGCTCATGGTGGCCTCAGTGCCGGAGTTGACCAGCCGCACCAGCTCCACGGGGGCGACGCGGGCGACGATCTCGGCGGCCAGGTCGGTCTCACCTGGCGTCGGTGCGCCGAACGACAGCCCGTCGGCCGCGGTTCGGCTGACGGCCTCGACGACCGCCGGATGGGCGTGCCCGAGCAGCATCGGCCCCCACGAGCAGACCAGGTCGACGTAGCGGTTGCCGTCGGCGTCGGTGAGCCAGCAGCCACGCGCGGAGGTGATGAAGCGGGGCGTGCCGCCGACGGCGCTGAATGCCCGCACCGGCGAGTTGACCCCGCCCGGGATCACCGCCGCGGCCTCCTCGAACAGCTTCGCCGAGGCGCGCACCTGTTCGGTCATGCCTGCCAGTGTTCCAGCCGTCTCCGGCGCCCCCGCAGGGTAGTGACAAAGGTCCCAACCTGGTCGGCGCGGCAGGACAGGTCAGGATTGGTTACGCTACCCTAACTTTCATGTCCTTCGTCTCCGACCGGATGCGGGAGCGCCAGCTTCGCGCGGGCGTCCCCGACGATGCCGGGGATAGCGCCGGGCTGACGCTGGCCGGTCTCACGCGCGGCCAGCGAGCCCGGGTGGTCGGCTACGGCGGTGCCGTCGAGGGCAGTGCGGTGCGACGACTGTTCGACCTCGGCCTGGCACCCGGCGTGGTGGTGGAGATGGTGCGCCGCGCCCCCCTGGGCGACCCGGTGATCTACCGGGTCGGCGACTACGAGATCGCGCTGCGCGGTGAGCAGTCGCGGGCGATCCTCGTGGACCGGGTGTCGTGAGCGGCGCGCGTCGCCACCACGGTGGAGGCGGTGGTGGCGGCGGACTCGGTACGGCCAACGCCGGTCTGACCCGCTTCGCCGTCGTCGGCAGCCCCAACTCCGGAAAGACCACGCTGTTCAACGCCCTCACCGGATTGCACGCCAAGACCGGCAACTATCCCGGTGTCACCGTCGCCCGCTACGAGGGCCGCACCCGGCTCAGCGACAACCGTGGGGTCGTCGTCGAGGATCTGCCGGGCACCTACAGTCTGGATCCGATCAGCCCCGACGAGCAGATCGTCGTCGACGTCCTCGATACCGGCCACCACAACAGCGCCGTCGATGTGCCCGACGCGATGCTGGTGACGCTGAACTCCACCACCCTGCGCCGGTCGCTGGGTCTGCTGGCCCAGTTGCAACAGACCGGCCTGCCGGTCTGCGTCGTGCTGACCTTCACCGACGATCTGTCCCGCCGCGGCGGCCGGCTCGACGTGGCGGCGTTCACCCGCGCACTCGGCGTACCGGTGGTCACGGTGGTCGCCGGGCACCGTGACGGCCTCGCCGACCTGCGGCACGTGATGGCGCGACTGGACACCTGGACCCGCCCGGTGGTGCCCCCGCCGACTGATCCGGCGGAGGTCACCGCATGGGTGGACTCGGTGCTGGGATCGTCAGGCTACGAACTGCCCGCGGTGGACAAGCGCACCCACCTGATCGACTCGGTGGTGCTTCATCCGGTGGCCGGCACGCTGATCTTCCTGCTGACCATGTTCGTGTTCTTCCAGACCATCTTCTCCGTGGCCGCACCGCTGCAGGACTACGTCGAGACATTCTTCGGCTGGCTCGGCGGCCTGGTGGCCGCGCATGTGCACATCGGCTGGCTGTCGGCGTTTCTGTCGCAGGCCGTGATCGGCGGTATCGGCGGCGTGCTGGTGTTCGTCCCGCAGATCGCGCTGCTGTTCCTACTCATCGCCATCCTGGAGGGCACCGGGTATCTGGCGCGTGCTGCGTTCCTGATGGACCGGGTGATGGCCCGCGCCGGGCTGGAGGGCCGCGCGTTCGTGGCGCTGCTCAGTTCATTCGCCTGTGCCATCCCGGGGATCATGGCGACCCGGTCGCTGCCATCGGCGAGAGACCGGCTGGCCACCATGATGGGCGCCCCATTGATGACCTGCTCGGCACGGCTGCCGGTCTACATCCTGCTGGTGAGCCTGCTGCTGCCGGCGGACGCCCGGATCGGGGTGTTCAACGCCCGCGGGGTGGTGATGTTCGCGCTGTACTTCTTCGGCGCGCTGTCGGCGATGGCGGCCGCCGCGGTATTCAAGAAATTCGCCTCCCGCGGTGAGGCGCTGCTGCCGTTCTACATGGAGATACCGCCCTATCAGGTGCCGCGGCCGAAAACCGTTGCGGCCGAGGTGTGGACGGCCGCATCGGCGTTCCTGCGGAAGGTCACCTCCATCATTCTGGCCACCACCGTGGTGCTGTGGGCGCTGCTGAACCTCCCCCTGCACGGTGAGGCCGAGATGGCGGCATCGGGTATCGACACCGGAGACGACGCCGCCGTCGCCGCCTACGTGATCGACCATTCCTACGCCGCCTCGATCGGCAGGGCCGTCGAGCCGATCTTCGAACCATTGGGCTTCGACTGGCGGATCAACATCGGCATCCTGTCCTCCCTGGCCGCCCGCGAGGTGTTCGTCGCCACCCTGGGCCAGGTGGCAGCCGCCGAGGATCCGGAGGATCCATCGCAGGCATTGCGGGAGATGACGGTGCAGGACGGCCCGCAAGCTGGGCGCGTGCTCTTCGACGCGCCGACCATCGCCGCGCTGCTGGTGTTCTTCATGTACGCCCTGCAGTGCATGTCGACGGTCGCGGTGATGCGCCGCGAGAGCGGGTCGTGGCGCTGGCCGGCGATCGCGTTCGGCTACATGTTCGTCCTCGCGTGGTCGATGGCCTGGTTGGCGAAGACCGCAACGGCCGCGCTGCTGTGATGGCCACCGCGATGATCGGACTGCACGCCGAGCGGACGAACGATCCGCGCGCCGTGCGCTGGGTGATGCCCGCCGGGATCCTGCCGGTCGGCGTGGTGCGGCGGGCTCCGGGTGCGCTCGGCGTGATGCTGGCCGAGGGCAGGCTGACCGCCGGTGCGGTGGAGCACACCGCGCTGTGGCTGTGGCTGCGCGATGGCGAGTCATGGACCGCTCACGGACCGGCCGTGCACGCCGCGCTGCGTGAGGCGCTGGCCGACCCGGGCGGCTGGCGGATCGAGCGGGCACCCGGTGAGGTGCTGGCGTTGGTGACCCGCGACGTACTGGACGGTTCGGTGGGAGATTTCATCGACTCGCACGGCGGCGCGGCCCGCGTCTCGCGCGACGCCGACGACACCGTCGTCGTGGAACTCGGCGGCGCGTGCGAGCACTGCCCGGCGTCCGGGCACACCCTGCGTCAGCGGCTGATGAGCGAGTTGCGGCGGCGCTGTCCGGACGTCGTCGAGTCCGACCGGGACGGCAGGCGGCTGACGCTGCGCCTGGATCAACCGCCGGGCTAGGGTCGCGCCGCGAAGAACTGCGCACTGGCCACCGAGGCGTCCAGTGCCGACGGCCAGATGTGCGAGCCGCCGTCGATGCTGAGCAGAACCACCTCGGTGCCGCCGGCGCAACCGGTCGCGGCGGTGCGCTGCACCCCGACCGGGCCGGGCTGGTCGACCGACGGGGCCGGGCAGCCGTCGGCCTGTTGCCAGCGCTGCGCGAGGGCCGGAGCGGACAGCACGTCACTGGGCCCGCCGCGTCCCACCATCGGGCCGCCGCCGTAGGGCACCACCGCATCGGCGGTGCCGTGGATGGCCAGCACCGACACCGGCCGCGACGGCGCGCAGCCGACGCCGGTGCCCAGCGTGCCGGCCACCGGCGCGACGGCCGACACCAGATCGGCGCGGTCGCACGCGAGCCGGTTGGCCATGAATCCGCCCGCCGACATCCCGGTGACGAAAACCCGGCCGGACGGGACGGCGAGTTCGCGGGTGAGCCGCTCGATGAGCGCGGCGAGGAAACCGACATCGTCCACTCGCTGGCGGTCGGGGATCGAGGCGCCCCTGCCGTCGGCCCAGCTGAGGTCAATCCCGTCGGGGTAGGCCACCGCGAAGCCGAACCGGTCGGCCACCGCGTTGTAATTGGTGAGCGCGGCCTGCTGGGCGCCGGTCATCCCGGCGCCGTGCAGGTTGATCACCAGCCCGGCCGGCGGCAGGCCGGGCGGAACGTGCAACAGATAGGTGCGCGCCAGGTTGCCGAAGGTGAGCACGCCGGGCGGATCCACGGGTACTGCGGCGGCGGGCGGCGCCGCGCAGAGCGACAGCAGGGCGGCAAGCAGCAGCGCCGGGCGCACGATCACCCCGCCAGTGTGCCCTCTGCGCCGAAACGCCGCAGCCGCAGGCTGTTGGTCACCACCAGAACCGAACTCGCCGCCATCGCGGCCCCGGCGATCATCGGGTTCAGCAGGCCGAGCGCGGCAAGCGGAATGGCGGCGGCGTTGTAGCCGAACGCCCAGAACAGGTTCTGCTTGATGATCCGCAATGTGCGGGCCGAGAGCCGCAGAGCGGTGGGCACCGTCCGCAGATCGCCCCGCACCAGGGTGATGTCCCCGGCTTCGATGGCCGCATCGGTGCCGGTGCCCATCGCCATCCCGATATCGGCGGTCGCCAGCGCCACCGAGTCGTTGACGCCGTCGCCCACCATCGCCACCCGGTGCCCGGCGGCCTGCAGCGCAGCGATGGCGTCGGCCTTCTGAGACGGCAGCACACCGGCGATGACGTCATCCGCTGCGATGCCCACCTCGCCGGCCACTCGCCGGGCCACGCTCGCGTTGTCTCCGGTGAGCAACACCGGTGTCAGGCCCATCGCCTTCAGTTCGGCGATCGCCTCAGCACTGGTGGGCTTGACCGTGTCGGCCAGCCGGATCACTCCGCGCCTCCGGCCGCCGGAGCTGACGGCGACACTGGTGCGCCCGTCTGAATCGGCCGCACGTTCCACCCGTACCGCCACACCGTCGACGGTGCCGCGCACCCCGGCGCCCGGTTCACTGACGAAATCGGCGACCACCCCGATCGGCACACCACGACTGGCGGCGTGCGACACGATCGCCGCGGCGACGGGATGTTCGGAGGCCGCTTCGAGGGCGGCGGCCAGTTCCAGCACCCGGACGGCGTCCTCCCCCGGTTCGGCCTCCACGTCCTCGACGCTCATCACTCCCGTGGTCACGGTTCCGGTCTTGTCGAGGACGACGGTGTCGACGGCGCCGACGGTCTCGAGCACCTGCGGGGTCTTGATGAGCACTCCGAGTTGGGCGCCGCGGCCGGTGCCGACAAGAATCGCCGTGGGCGTGGCCAGGCCCAGCGCGCATGGGCAGGCGATGATCAGCACGGCGACCGCGGCGGTGAAGGCGGCCGCGGCGGAGTGTCCGGTCAGCAGCCACGCCGCCAGCGTGACCGCGGCGATCACCAGGACCACCGGGACGAACACCGCCGACACCCGATCGGCCAGCCGCTGGATCGACGCCTTGCCGCCCTGCGCGTCGGACACCATCCTCGCCATCCGGGCAAGCTGGGTGTCCGCCCCAACCTTGCTGGCCCGCATGATGATCCGGCCGTAGGTGTTGACCGAACCGCCGACCACTGGATCGCCGGGCGCCACGTCCACCGGGACCGACTCGCCGGTCATGGCCGAGGTGTCGAGCGCGGAAGCACCCTCGGTCACCACGCCGTCGGTGGCCACCCGCTCACCGGGCCGCACCACGATGACGTCACCCACCGCGAGCTCGCCGACGGCAATCAAGTGCTCGTGGCCGTCGCGGACCACCGTCGCGTCCTTGGCGCCCAGCGAGAGCAGCGCGCGCAGTGCCGCCCCGGCCGACCGCTTGGCCTTGGCCTCCGCGTAGCGGCCGGCCAGCAGGAAGACCGTGACCGCGGCGGCCACCTCGAAGTAGACGTGACCGGCGCCGGAGTCGTGGCCGTGGCCGGCGGCTCCGGTGATCACCACGGTGGCCGACCACAGATAGGCGGCCAGCGTGCCCAGCGACACCAGCGTGTCCATCGTGGAGGTGCCGTGCCGGGCGCTGTTGAGTGCTGCCCGGTGGAACGGGTAGCCGCCCCACATCACGATCGGGGTGGTCAACGCCAGCGCCAGCCACTGCCAACCGGGGAACTGCCATGCCATGACCATCGACAGCGCGATCACCGGGACAGCCAGCAGTGCCGAGACGATCAGCCGCAGCCGCAACTGGTCGGTTCCGACGTCGTCATGCATGTGGTCGTGGTTGTCGCCGTCGCCGCCGTGCGCGCCGTGGTCGATGACCGAGGCGCCGTAGCCGGCCGACTCCACGGCGGCCACCAGTTGCGCCGGCGTCACCGACGGGTCGTGCTCGACATGCGCCTGCTCCACCGCGAAGTTGACCGAGGCCACCACCCCGTCGAGCTGATTGAGCTCGCGTTCGACCCGGGACGCGCACGATGCGCAACTCATTCCGCGCAACCGCAGATCCGTTGCCGTCATGCCGCCGACTATACCCCTGGGGGGTATTTCCATCAAGGGCGGGCGCGGCGTCGGCGCAGCCCGGCCACGCCGAGTACGGCCAGCACACCGGCGGTGACGGCCAGAAGCCACACCAGCAGCATCAGCGGCGGATCGTAGACAACCGAGACGGTGGCGGGCTGGCCCTCGGTCACCGGCGCCACGTCGACCAGGCTGGTGATGTGCTGCCAGCACAGCAGCGCACCGGCCGCCGCCGCGAGGGCCAGCACAAGCTGTACGGCGTGCCTCACGCGTCGCGCTCCTCGACGAGCTGTATCAGCAGCCGGCGCAATTCCTCGTGATTGCGCGCCCAGGCCTGAGCGGTGCGGCCTTTGGTGAGCTTGAGCCCGATCCCCTTGCGCCCCTTGGGGACACCGTTCAGCTCACCCAGCGAACGGGCAGACTGCCAGCCCTTGGCCTCATCGGGATCGATCGCGACGCGGCCCCGCAGCAGCGACAGCGTGCTCACACCGGCGAGCGGGCCTGACGCGGGTTTGTCGGGGGATTCCGGATACACCGAGACGATCTCTCGCAGCAATATGGTTTCGACTCCCTGGCGTAGGTACTCACGGGTGAGTTCGACGCTGGTGTGCATCCGCGCCGCCTTGACCTGCAGGCCGAAGACGAAGGTCAGCACCACCAGCAGTCCCAGCGGGACCACCGGGTTGAACCCGGCGCCGCTGGAGACCTGAACGAAGATCATGGCGGCGGCGGCGATGGGGCCACCGAGCAGCCAGCCCAGGCTGGCGCCCGGTTCGCTGAACAGCGGCGCGTCGGGGGCGGGCGGATCGGCTGTCACTGGGCCACCCCGGTGCCACCGGATCCCAGATACCACTGCACCGCAGCCGGCCGGCTGAGCAGCCACGTGCCGATGACGATTGGCACCAGGCTCAGCAGCGCCAGGATGTGGGTGCCGGCCACCGCCGAGATGACCGCGACGACCACCGTGACGGCCAGGCCCAGTGCGACGGTGGCGCGACGGAACCGAATCTCGCGCCTGCCGGCGCGGACCACCAGCGAGATCAACGCCGCGGCGGCGGCGGTCAACAGGATGCCGACTCCGCGATAGAGCCACAGCGAAGCGCGTATCGACTCGTCGGGCACCGAGGCCGACGCGACCTGACGCAGCGTGTCGAAGCTCACGCCGGCGGTGATCAGTCCACCCGCCGCAAGCAGGACACCGCCGATCAGCAGTGCCCACACGGCGCCGGTGACCACGCCGGGACGCGCGTCCGACTCATCCATTTCAGCCGAGCCCATGCCAGCCGAGCCCATGTCAGTCCAGCCATCCGGCCGCGTCGGCCGCCCAGTAGGTGAGCACGATGTCGGCTCCGGCACGGCGGATGCTCGTGAGCGACTCCAGAGCCGCAGCCCGTCCGTCCACCCACCCGTTGGCGGCCGCGGCGCTGATCATCGCGTACTCCCCGGAGACCTGATAGGCCGCCACCGGCACCGGCGAGATCGCCGCGGCGGCCGCCACGACGTCGAGGTAGGCCATCGCCGGTTTGACCATGACGATGTCGGCGCCCTCCTCGACGTCGAGGGAAATCTCGCGCAGCGCCTCACGGGCATTGCCGCTGTCCTGCTGATAGGTGCGGCGGTCACCGGTGAGGCTGGAGGACACCGCCTCTCTGAAGGGCCCGTAGAACGCCGAGGCGAACTTCGCGGCGTAGGCCAGGATCGCGACGTCGGCGAATCCGGCCGCGTCCAGGCCGTCACGGATCGCGGCCACCTGTCCGTCCATCATCCCGCTGGGTCCGACGATGTGTGCGCCCGACTCCGCTTGTGCCACAGCGAGTTTGACGTACTGGGCATTGGTGGCGTCGTTGTCGACACGGCCGCATTCATCGAGAATCCCGCAGTGGCCGTGATCGGTGAACTCGTCCAGGCAGGTGTCGGCCATCAGTACGGTGGCATCGCCGAGGTCCTTGCTCAGTTCGCGCAGCGCCACGTTGAGGATGCCGTCAGAACACACACCGGCCGAACCGATCGCGTCCTTGTCCGATTCGCGCGGCACGCCGAAGAGCATCAGTCCCCCGACGCCGGCGTCGGCGGCCTCGGCTGCCGCGCGGCGCAGCGAGTCGCGGGTGTGCTGGACGACGCCGGGCATCGACTCGATCGGGCGGGGTTCGTCGATGCCGTCAGCGACGAACATCGGCAGCACCAGATGCCGAGACTCCAGGCACGTCTCGGCCACCAAACGGCGCAGTGCCGCTGTGGAGCGCAGCCGACGGGGCCTCTGCCGCGGAAACATCGGCCGTTACCGGCGGCGGCTCTTCTTGCGCGGCGGCGGCAGAGCGCCCTCGGCGCGCAGCCGCGCGGCATGCTCGGCGAGCGCATCGACCAGCGGCCCGACGGCCGCGGTCTCCGGCTGCACGTCCACCCGCAGACCGAATTCGGCCGCCGTCTCGGCGGTCTTCGGTCCGATGCACGCGACGAGGGTTCGGGTGTGCGGCTTGCCGGCGATGCCGACCAGATTGCGCACCGTCGAGGACGAGGTGAAGCAGACCGCGTCGAAACCGCCGGACTTGATCATCTCCCGGGTCTCGGCGGCCGGCGGCGCCGCACGCACCGTGCGGTAGGCGGTGACGTCCTCGATCTCCCAGCCGCGTTCGCGAAGGCCCTCGGCGAGGGTCTCGGTGGCGATGTCTGCGCGCGGCAGCAGCACCCGGTTGACCGGATCGAAGACGCTGTCGTAGTCGGGGAACTCATCGAGCAGGCCGAGTGACGACTGCTCACCGGAGGGCACCAGTTCGGGACTGATCCCGAAGGCGCGCACCCGGTCGGCGGTGGACTCGCCGACGCAGGCGATCTTGACCCCGGAGAACGCGCGGGCGTCCAGACCGAATTCGGCGAACTTCTCCCAGACCGCGCGCACCGCGTTGGTGGAGGTGAACACCACCCACTGATAGCGGCCGTCGACCAGACCCTTGACCGCGCGCTCCATCTGGGCGGGGCTTCGGGGCGGCTCGACGGCGATGGTCGGCACCTCGATGGGCAGCGCGCCGTGGGCGATCAGGCGCTCGCTCATCTCCCCGGCCTGCTCCTTGGTGCGCGGCACCAGCACGGTCCAGCCGTACAGGGCCCGGCTCTCCCACCAGTTGAGCTTGGACCGGGCGCTCACCGCCCGGCCGACGGTGACCACCAGTGGCCCCGCCAGGGGCCCGGCCGGGTCGCCGGTGAGCGTCGAGCGGTCGGTCAGCCCGGCCAGCGTCGACTCCACAGAGCGCTGCGAGCACGTGGTGCCCTGCGCGGTCACCACGCACGGGGTGTTCTCGGCCAGTCCGTACTCCATCAGCGTGCGCGCGGCCTGGGCCAGATGGGAGGCGGCGGCGGTGAGCACCAGCGGTCCCGGGGCGGCGGCCAGCGCCTCCCAGTCCACCTTGCCGCGCACGTCGGCGACGGTGTGGGTGGAACCCAGCGGCAGTCCCGCGTAGGTGGGCACCGCCACGGTGGCCGGCAGACCGGGGACGATCTCGAAGGTGAGGTGCGATTTGGAGACCGCCAGCACCTCGGTGGTCACCGAATCCAGCGACAGCGGATCACCGGCGACCAGGCGCACGACGTCCGCACCGCCCTTCGCCTCAGCGATCAGCGTCTTGGCCACATCGGTGGGTTCCCCCAAGGCGGGCCGGATGTCCGGGCCCACCGAGACCACCGGCGGGGCGGTCTGGTCGTTTCCAGGTGCCGGCGCCCCCTCCGGGGCGGGGCCCACGGCCGGGGGCAGTTCGGAGCCGACGAGCGTGAGCACCGACTCGCCGACGTCCGGGTCGGTGAACACCAACGCGGCGTTGGACAGCACCGTGCGCGCGCGCGTCGTCAGCAGGCCGGGGTCGCCCGGACCCGAGCCGACGAACGTGATGCGCCCCGGCTTCGGCTTGCGCCCCCTCGGGTGACCACTCATGATCGCCTCCTCTACCGCGACATGACCTCGCGCGCACCGAGATCGAACAACTCCGCGGCGACCGCGAGCCCGAGCTCGGCGGGCCGGCCGGGAGTCCCGATGCCGGACGCACGGATCACGTCGGATCCGTCCACCGCCGCCACGCAGGCGCGCAGCGACAGCTCCTCGAAGACGTTGCCGTCGTCGTCGATGGACTCGACCACCTCTGCGATGGCGCCCACCGGTGCCGAACAGCCGGCCTCCAAGTCGGCGAGCAGGGCGCGCTCGGCGGTGACCGCGGCGCGGGTGTCGGGGTCGTCCAACGGCCCCAACAGCGCCGCGAGCCTCGTGTCGCCCGCGCGGCATTCCACCGCGAGAGCGCCCTGAGCCGGCGCCGGCAACATCTGCACCGGCTCGAGGGTCTCGCTGACATCGTCGAGACGTCCCAGGCGGGCCAAGCCCGCCCGGGCTACCACGATGGCGTCGAGATCACCGCTGCTTACCCTGTTCAACCTGGTGTCAAGGTTGCCTCGCAGGGGCCGGATTTCCAAACCGAGACCCAGTGCTCTAAGCTGCGCGGCCCGCCGGACCGAGGAGGTGCCGATCACCGATCCGGCCGGCAGTTCGCCGAGCACCAGGTGATCACGGGCCACCAGTGCGTCGCGGGGGTCCTCCCGGCGCGGGATGGCGGCGATGACCAGCCGTTCGTCGGGAGCGGTCGGCAGATCCTTGTAGGAGTGCACGGCCATGTCCACGGCACGAGATGCGATGGCCTCGCGCAGAGCGGCGGTGAACACGCCCACCCCGATCTCGGCGATCGGGGCCTGCGACCGGTCCCCGTCGGTGGAGATGATCACCAGTTCGGCCGCGTGGCCTCTCGCGATGAGGTCGTCGCGAATCACACCGGCCTGCGTGGTGGCGAGCAGGCTGCCCCGGGTGCCGATCCGGATCACCGAATCGCCCTTCCCGGCCGGGGCGCCGAGTCGTCGCCGCTGCCCGACAAGGGAGCCTACTCGGTGACGTCGGAGTCGGAATGCGGTGCCGGCAGTGCGATCTCGCCGCCCGCGACGGCATCGACGGCCTGCGGGTCGAGTTCGAAGAGTTCTCGCAGCGCCTCGGCATAGCTGTCTCCCCCGGGGGCGCCGGCCAGCTGCTTGACCCGCACGGTCGGAGCGTGCAGGAGTTTGTCGACCACACGGCGCACCGCCCTGGCCACCTCATCACGCTGGTCGTCGGCGAGTCCGGGCAGCCGGTTGTCCAGCCGCAGCAGTTCGGCCTCCACCACCTCGGCGGCGCGCTGGCGCAGGGCGGTGACCGTCGGGGTGACCTCGGCCATACGCTGGCCGGCCAGATAGGAGGCGACCTCGTCGGCGACGATGCGGCGCGCGGCGGCGGCGTCGGCGGCAGCGGCCCGGGCCGACGGTTCGCGCTGCACCCGTTCCATGTCCACCACCGAGACGCCTGGCAGCCCGGCCACAGCCGGATCGACATCGCGGGGCATGCCGAGGTCGCAGAAGACCAGCGGCTCACCGGCCTCGTCGCGACGGGAGGCGGCCAGCGCGTGGTGGACGTCGGCCAGCGAGACCACCGGGCGGACCGCGCCGGTGCAGCTGACCACCAGGTCGGATTCCGCCAGCGCGCTCGCCAGCCGATCGAGGGTCATAGCCTGCGCGCCCGCCCCCTGCTCGGCGATGCTGTCGGCCAGCCGCCGGGCCCGCGGCAGCGAACGATTGACGATGTTGACCCGGGTGACGCCGGCGCGGACCAGATGCGCCGCGGTCAGGGCGCCCATCGACCCGGCCCCGATCACGGTGGCCGTGCGACCGGCCAGCGCGGTGTAGGACGGACCCATCTCGGGCCGATAGAGCTGCTCGGCCGCCACATGCAGGGCCACCGACACCACGCTGGCGCCCGCGGCGTCGATGGAGGTCTCGGTGTGCACCCGCTTGCCGACGGCCAGCGCCCGCTGCGCCAGGTCGTGCAGGATCCGCCCGACGGTCCGGTTGGCCTCAGCGCTGGCATAGGCGCGTCGCACCTGGCCGAGCACCTGCTGCTCGCCCACCACGGCGCTGTCCAGGCCACTGGCCACGGCGAAGAGGTGCTCGACGGCGGCCTCGCTGTAGCGCACATAGGCGTGCTTGGTGAGGTCACCGATCGACAGTCCGGAATGCTCGGCGAGCACCTGCCCGATGGCGGTGAGTCCGCCGTGGAAGGCATCGACCACCGCATAGACCTCCACCCGGTTGCAGGTCGACAGGATCATGGCCTCGGTCACCAGCGGCGACTGCAGCAACTCCTGGACCACTTTGAGCTGGTCGGACTCGTCGGTGCTCAGCTGCTCGAGAACCGACACGGGTGCACTGCGGTGAGAAACCCCGAACAACAGGACGCTCACAGCACGATCACCTGGCCCGCTCCTTGCTTCGGGTGTGAAGGGAGTTCAGAAAGAGAAACCTACTCGCCACGGTAGGCGGTTCGCAGCGAGGCCACCAAATCACAGCGCGCACTTCACCGGTTCGTGATGTCGGCCCGCAACCGCGGCTCATCGAGGTCCCAGTAGCTGTGCTCACGGCCGTCGAGCAGCACCACCGGCAGCCGGTCACCGAATTCGGCACGCAGCGCGGTGTCCCCGGCGGCCGCGGCCGCGTCGACGTCGATGGTGGACAGCTCGAATCCCAGCTCAACGGCCAGTTCGGCCAGCCGCCCGGCCACCCGGACGCACAGACCGCAGCCGTCGCGGGTCAGCAGCTCGACGTGCGGTCTGCAGCGACCGGCCTGGTGTTCGCCCCGGCTCATCCCCAGGGAGTCTGCCATCTGCCGATAGGCTGAACTCATGGTGTCCAGTGCCATGACGTCGGGGGAGGACGAACACCAGGCCCGGGCAGGTGACGCCAGCGCCGCGCGGGCGGTCCAGGGGCTCGGCGCCGAACCGGTCGCATCCGCCGGTGTTCCGTCGGATCTGACCGCCGCCGCGTTCTTCGACGTCGACAACACACTCGTGCAGGGTTCCTCGCTGGTGCACTTCGGCCGCGGACTGGCCGCCCGCAAGTACTTCCAGTACTCCGACGTGTGGAAGTTCATGTACGCCCAGGCCAAGTTCCAGCTGACCGGCCGGGAGAACAGCGACGACGTCGCCGAGGGCCGTCGCAAAGCGCTCGCCTTCATCGAGGGCCGGTCGACCACCGAACTGACCGCACTCTGCGAGGAGATCTACGACGAGATCATCGCCGCCAAGATCTGGCCGGGCACCCGGGAACTGGCGCAGGCCCACCTCGACGCCGGCCAGCAGGTGTGGCTGGTCACGGCGACGCCCTACGACCTGGCCGAGATCATCGCCCGGCGGCTCGGGCTGACCGGGGCGCTGGGCACCGTCGCGGAGTCGGTGGACGGGGTGTTCACCGGCCGACTGGTGGGTGACATCCTGCACGGGCTGGGCAAGGCACACGCGGTGCGCTCGCTGGCCGTCCGCGAGGGCCTCAACCTCAAACGCTGTTCCGCCTACTCCGACAGCATCAATGACGCGCCGATGCTGTCGCTGGTGGGCACCGCGGTGGCCATCAATCCGGACTCGGAACTGCGCGACCTGGCCCGCGAACGGGGCTGGGAGATCAAGGATTTCCGCACCGCGCGCAAGGCGGCCAAGATCGGCGTGCCGTCGGCGATAGCGCTGGGCGCCGTCGGGGGTGCGCTGGCCGCGGCGGCGTCCCGCCGCAACGATCAGGCCTGAGCCCACCGAGCGACGGCCCCTCCCGCGATAGGCTCACCCGATGTCCTTCGCCAGCGACATCATCGGAACGCACTACCGCTACCCGGACTACTACCTGGTGGGGCGGGAGAAGATCCGCGAGTACGCGAACGCCATCCAATCCGACGATCCCCTGCACTTCAGCGAGGAGGCCGCCAGGGCCGCCGGTTACCCGAATGTCGTGGCGCCGCTCACCTTCATCGCCATCCCCGGCCGGCAGGTGCAGCTCGACATCTTCCGCAACTTCGATGTCGGCATCAACATCGCCCGGGTGATCCACCGCGACCAGAAGATCACCTTCCACCGGCCGATCTTCGCCGGCGACAAGCTGTACTTCGACTCGTGGCTGGAATCGGTGGTGGAGTCGTTCGGCGCGGTGATCAGCACGCTGCGCACCGAGATCACCGACGAGGACGGTAAGCCGGTGGTGACGACCATGGTGACCATGTTCGGCGAGTCGGGCGGCGCCGAGGAGGACAACGCCCAGATCGCCGCGATCGCGGCCGCCGCGCTCGGCCGGAAGAACTAGTCCCAGAACGCGTTGCGCCGCGCCGAGAGCAGGCCGAACAACGTCTGCTGGATGGTCTCGCGGACCTGATCGGTGACCTCGAAGGTGATCATCGGATCGTCGGCGGCGCCGTCGTCGTAGCCGGTGGTGTCGATAGGCGTCCCGAAGGCGATGTGCCACTTGGACGGCAACGGCACCAGACCCAGCGGCCCGGCGAGCGGGAACAGCGGCGTGATCGGGAAATAGGGGATTCCGAGCACCCGCGCGAGCAGCTTGACGTCGGCCAGCATCGGGTAGATCTCCTCGGAGCCGACGATCGAGCACGGGATGATCGGCGACTTGTTACGCAGCGCGGCCGAGACGAAGCCGCCGCGGCCGAACCGCTGCAACTTGTAGCGGTCGCGGAAGTTCTTGCCCAGACCCTTGTAGCCCTCCGGGAACACCGCGGTGAGTTCGCCGCCGGCCAGCAGCCGGTTGGCGTCTGTGTTGCAGGCCAGCGTGTGGCCGGCCCGCCGTGCCATCGGGCCGATCAGGGGCATGTCGAACACCATGTCCGCGGCCAGGAGTCGCACGTCGCGGCGGCGCCGGTGGTGGTCGTGCACGGCGACCGACAGCATCGGACCGTCGAACGGCAGGGTCCCGGCATGATTGGCGACGATCAGCGCCGCGCCCTCGTCGGGGATGTTCTCGATCCCGCTGACCTCGACGCGGAACCACTTGTCGAAGAAGAACCGCAGGACCGGCATCACCACGGCGTCGTTGTACTGCGGGTCGAATCCGAACTCGTCGACGGTGTAGTCGCCGGCGAGACGCCGGCGTAGGAAGTCGGCAGCCCCGGCGATCCGCGCTGCCAGATCGCCCAGTGCGGGCTCGGCGGCCGTCCGATGCGACTCGAACTCGCGGATGACGGCCTCGATCTCCTCCGCGGTGCCGGTCGCCGGGCCGGTGGCGCGACGGCGCCTGGTGGCCGCGTCGGCCTTGGCGCGGCGGGTGGCGGAGCGGGCCGAGCTGGACGGTGCCGCAGACGAATTCTTATGCAGCGGAATAACTTTCGCCTTCTCAGCCATATCTACACCTCCCCTTTTCCCGCCCTGCCCCGGTCATCGTCCCCACCGCTGGGCAAGCGCCACGGCACGGTGTTCCACCGAGCGTACCCAGTCCGGGTCGATGATCGGTGCCAGGCCGCGGCCCTTGACGAAGTCATCGAACGCCTCCATCGTCGTCCACTTCGGCTCGAAACCCAATTCCGTGCGCATCCGGGTGGTGTCCATCACCCTGCCGTAGCTCAGGTAGGCCAGCTGCTCCTGGTTGATCTCGCTGTTGGTGGTGGCCTTGCGCAGCGAGTCGGCCATCCGGACCCCGAAGGTCGGCACCGGCATCGGCAGCCGGCCGGCCCGCCGGATCGCCTGCGACATCATGATGATCCCGTCAGCGCCGATGTTGAAGGTGCCGGCCCGGCCGGCCATGGTGGCCCGCTCGAGCGCACCGAGCGCGTCTTGTTCGTGCAGCAACTGCAGCCGGGCGTCGTGGCCCATCACCGTGGGGACCACGGGACCGGACAGGTAGCGCGCCAGCGTGGTGTCCATCGCCGGGCCGATCATGTTGGCCAGCCTCAGGATCGTCACCGCGATATCGGGCCGTCGCCGCCCCAGCCCGCGAGCATAGGACTCGATGTCGATGCTGTCGCGGGCGAATCCTTCGCCGGGTGGGCGGCGGCTGCTGCTGTCCTCGGTGTGCATCACCGGGTCGTGGGGGTGCGAACCGTAGACCTCAGAGGTGGACTTCAGGATCACCCGGCGCACCGAGGGCGCCTTCTGACATGCGGCGAACAGCTGCATCGCGCCCATGACGTTGAGTTCCTTGAGCGTGGCTCCGCCACCCGAACGCGGGGCGTAGGACGCGGCCGCGGCGTGCACCACGGTGTCCACGTCGCTGTTACGGATCACCTTGGCGATGAACGGGTTGCGGATGTCGGCGCGAACGAACTCCGCACGCCCCATCCGGCGCTGGAGATCCTTGCTGGGGGCGATCGCGTCGACGGCGATCACCGTGCTGATTTGCGGGTTCTGCACCAGCCGCGCAGTGAGGTATCCGCCGAGGAAACGGCAGGCGCCGGTGACCAGCACGACCTTCGGAACGTGCGGCGCATCACCGCCGGGGCCGCCGGACTGCATGCGCACAAGCCTAACGGCACCTCAGGAGAGTCGCGCGGCAGCAGAGACGGAGCGACGATCGCGCCGAACGGCGCTACTTACCGAGTTTTCTGCGCTGAACGCGGGTACGGCGCAGCAGTTTGCGGTGCTTCTTCTTCGACATCCGCTTACGCCGCTTCTTGATGACTGAACCCATGACTCCGCTATCTAGTCCACCGCAACATATGACCGGGCTACCTTACCCAAGCGCGGGCGGCGAACGTTAACCGGCGTCGAAGTATGACGTCTCAAGCAGGTCGTGAACGGCTTTGGCATGAACGCGGAATGACCGGCCCACCCGGACAGCAGGCAACTCACCGTTGTGCACGAGCCGGTACACCGTCATCTTGGACACCCGCATCAGGGCGGCCACCTCGGCGACGGTGAGGAACTGAGTGCGCGGAACCGGCTGGGCGTCGCTGCCAGCGGCGTCGCGCGCCGACTTCCCGCCGGCGGAGTCCCGCCCGTTCATAGACGTCATCACAACCCATTCCGTCAGGCACGGGCAGTTCCAGCGGCTTCCCCACCGCTGGCACCCACCCGTGCTTTCCCGAGGAGAATAGCGTGGCGGATGGGGTTGTTGCGACGGGTGTTTGGTAATCCGTCGCAAATTCGGCTAATTACTCTGATGTAATTCCGAGCTGCTCAGAGCGGGTTTTTGCCGCGTCCACCGCCGAGGCGACGGCGGCACGCACACCGGCGGCCTCCAGTTCGCGCAGGCCAGCGGCCGTAGTGCCACCGGGCGAGGTGACGATCGCCCGCAGCTCGGCGGCGCTGGTGTCCGGCCGGCCGACGGCGGAGCCCGCCGGGAGCTGTTGGGCGTCGAGACGCTCCAACAGCATCGCGGCCGAGCCGGCCATCGTCTGTGACACCAGTTCGGTGGCCACCTGGCGGCTGAGACCGGCGGCCACGCCGGCATCGACGAGCGCTTCGGCGAAGAGGAAGAAGTACGCCGGGCCCGACCCGGACACCGCGGTGACGGCGTCGAGCTGGGATTCGGGCACCTGCAGCACCCCGCCCACACTCTGGAACAGCTCGGCGGCCTGGCCCATCTGGGCATCGGTGGCGAACCGACCGGCGGCCAGCGCGCTGACACCCGCCCCCACCAGGGCCGGCGCGTTGGGCATCACCCGGATCACCGGGAAGCCGGCCGGAAGCCGTGACTCGTAGAAAGCGGTGCCCACACCGGCGATGACGCTGACCAGGACCTGCTCGACGGCGTTGCCCTCGGCCTGCGTCGCCGCATCGGCGATCTCGGCAACCACCGACTCCACGTCTGCGGGCTTGACCGCGAGGATTACGAACGAGGCGTTCTCCACCGCCGCGCCGACGTCGGTCACCCGCACCGAATACGTCTTCGAGAGGTACTCCGCGCGCTCGGGGGCCTTCTCGGCGACCGCGAGATCCTTGACCTGCCGTCCGGCCCTGAGCAGGCCGCCCAGCAACGCCTCACCCATGTTGCCGCCGCCGACGATCGCGATTCTGGCCATGACAGCGAACCCTACAGACTGGGCACCAATGCCAGTTGCCGGGTTTGTACGACGATCCGCCCGGCGCTGTCGACCACGGTGTGGTCCTCGTCGAACCAGTCCTGCCCGATCTCGGTCGCGGTGCACAGCACCCGCAGCCAGCCGTCGGCGGGCAGCCCACGCAGATACGCCGTCAGCTGGACCGTGGGCGCCCACCCGCGCCGGCCCGCCGCATAGGACACCGGAAGCGAGATGTCGCCGCACATCAGCGCGAAGAGCTCGTCGACCGGTTCCGCCTTGGGCCGCGCCCAGATCCTGAAGACCGGCGCCTCACCGTCGGCGAGGGTCTCAGTGATCTGCGGATGGATATCGCAGCCGCGCGCCAGATGGTTGATCTCCGCGGCGGGATGACCCTGGCCGATCGGCGGAACGTCGGCGGGCGGCGCGGGGGTCATCAGATCGGTCACCACACGGCTCGACATCAAAGGCGCGGCATCGTGTTCGGGCGTACCGAGGGTGACCACCGCATGCACGCATGCCCGCTCGCCCTGGACCAACTCGACGTCGGCCAGCCCGATCCGGCGGCCCCGCTTGCGCACGAGGGTGTCCAGGCGCACCGGTCCGGGATCGGGGGCGGACAGGAAGTTGACCGACACCGCGACGGGCTGGGCATCCGGGTCGCCGTCGACGGCCTGATAGGCCGCCCGCGCGGCCTTCGCGCACAGCGCGACCATGACCCCGCCGTGCAGCTTGGGCCCGATGGTCCAGTGTTCGTTGAGGTCCGCCGCGTAGCGGCCTGCGCCGGCCGGGCGCAGCGTCATGGCATCGGAGAACAGCGGGATCAAGACCGGCCCTTCTAACGCAGCAGGTGGGTGCGGGCGAACTGTAGCGACTCGGCGAGCAGTGACTCGCGCTCGGCCCGGGTGGCCGCGTCGGATGTGGTCACCTCGAGGATGACGTGACCGGCGAAGTCGCTGCCGGCGAGCATCTGGCAGATCTCGGCGGCGGGCTGGCCGCCGCGCCCGGGAACCAGATGCTCATCGGTCGACGCGCCGTTGCCGTCGCACAGGTGCAGATGCGCCAGTCCCGATCCCATCCGGCGGGCCATGTCGAGTGCGTCGGTTCCCGCGGTGGCGGTATGCGAGAGGTCCAGGGTGTAGTGCGCGTGACCGCCGTCGAGCGGGTCGTAGGACGGCGCGAACGCGGAGATGCCCACGCCCGGCCGGCCCCCGCGCCGACGCATCCGTTCAATGGAGGGCAGGCCGGAGCCGAAGAACCGGTCGGCCCGGAACGGGAACATGTTCTCCACCGCCACAAGGACGTCGCTGCGCTCCTCGAGCCGCGCCACCTGGTCGGCGAATCCCTCCGCGTAGCGGCGCTGCCAGCGGAACGGGGGGTGCACGACCACCGTCGAGGCGCCGAGCCGCTCGGCGGCCTGAACACTGCGGTTCAGTTTGGCGATCGGATCGGGTCCCCACACCCGCTGCGAGATCAGCAGGCACGGCGCGTGCACCGACAGCACCGGGACCCCGTAGCGGTGCGCCAGCTTTGCGATCGCACCGATGTCCTGGCTGGCCGGCTCGGCCCAGACCATCAGCTCCACGCCGTCGTAGCCGAGTTCAGCCGCGAATGCGAAGGCGGCCTCGGCCCGCAGCGGGTAGACCGATGCAGTGGACAGGCCGACCTTGATCGCGGGGCGCACGTTCGGCGGCTGATCAGCCGTACGACTGCAGCAGGGCCAGCGGACCCAACGTCACCAGCGCACCGACCGCCACCGCGATGAGTGTGCTGGCGATGTCCTCTGTCCGGCGCACGACGCGGACGGCCACCACCAAACCGAGGATCACCAGCACCGAAAGCACAAGGGCCACAATGGTGTTCCATCGCCAGAGCTGATCGAATCCGATGAACAGCCCCGCACCGAAGAGTACGGCGAGCACCGACTGGCCGGCAGCCACCGCTGCGGCGCGAAGTGCGGCCATCTTCCCCGCAGCGGGCACACCATCCGGTGATGCCACTGGCGTGCGCATGTCATCGGCCGTGCCGGCGCCGACACCGCGGCGGGCCAGGTCGTCGGCCACCGTCTCACCGCTGAACAAGGTCCCGCCGGAGGCGGTCAGGTAGGAGCGCAAGACCTCGGTTTCGCCCGCCGCGGCGTCGACGAGATCGGACAGGTCCACCGACTCGTCGACGGGGTCATACGACATCTGCTCGGCGCCCGATGACCGGCGGACCGGACGGGGATCATGGCTCAACGGCGGACCGTCGCCGCGGCGGACCACCGGATCGCTGGCCAGGGGCGGTGACTCGGGCTCCTGCGCCTCGGCCGCCTCCTCAGATTTATCCTCGCCAGCCTCTAGCTCTTCGTTTGTCTCTTTGTTCTCGTCAGCCTCTGCCTCGGCTTCGACAGCTTCGACTTCGACTTCTTCGTCAGCTTCGGCCTCGTCTTCGGCCTCGTCTTCGGCCTCGTCTTCGGCCTCGTCTTCGACCTCGTCTTCGACCTCGGCTTCGACCTCGGCGACCTCGTCGGCTTCGTCAGCCTCGGCGACCTCGTCGGCTTCGTCAGCCTCGGCTTCGGCTTCGGCTTCGTCAGATTCGGCTTCGGCTTCGGCGTCCTGGTCTACGGGTTCGACTTCGTCGGCATCGTCGGCGTCGTCAGGCTCTGCTTCGGCCGCGGCCTCGTCGACCTCTTCATCTTCTGCCTCAGGTTCGACCTCGTCGACGTCAGCCGTCTCGACCTCAGCCGTCTCGACCTCAGCCGTCTCGACCTCAGCCGCCTCGACCTCAGCCGCCTCGAGGTCGGCCTCAGGCACCTCCGCCTCAAGAATCTCGTCAACGTCGGCAGCGTCGGAGAGGACCTCCTCCACGGCCGGATGGACGTCGGTGATCTCGGTCGCGGGCGGCTCATCACGAATGACGGGAATCTCCGCCGTCAGCTCGGCCACCGTCACCGCGTTGCTCTTGCCCCTGCGCCTGCGGCGCCGACCACCGGCCGGAGGCGCACCGAGGGTCCCGTGACGGGCCAGCAGCTCGGCGACCGAGATCGGCCGAGTGCTCTGGGGCTCCTCGGTATCCGAGGAACCGCCATCGGAAGAACTCATCTGTCGCCTCTCACCAGGGCGGTGCCGTCGGCCTCACTGTCGAGCCGGCGCAGGATGACCCCCTCGCGCAGTGCCCACGGGCAGATGTCGACCGACTCCAACGACAGCGCTCGCATACTCGCCTCCGCCACCAGAGCCCCGGCCACGATCTGTGGCGCCCGCTCGGCGCTCACCCCTTCCAGTTCGGCACGGTCCGCCGTGGTCATCCTAGAGATGAACGCGATGAGTTGCCGCAAACCGTTGGCGGTGAGGGTCCGTTTGACCCTCGGCCCAGCCGCCGAGGGCGCGGCACCGGTCAGCCGGGCCAGCGAGCGAAAGGTCTTGGAGCTGCCCACGGCCAGGTCAGGGGGTCCGGCGTCAAGGATGGCCTTGGCCGCCTCGGCCAGCTCGGTGTCGAGCCAGTCGCGCAGCATGGCCACCCGGCGCCGGCCCGGAGGGTCGTCGGGCAGCCACTCGCGGGTGAGCCGGCCCGCACCCAGCGGGACCGACAGCGCCACGTCGGGGGCCTCGTCGAGTCCGGTGGACAGCTCCAGCGACCCACCACCGATGTCGAGGTTGGTGATGCGCCCCGCGCTCCAGCCGTACCACCGGCGCACCGCCAGGAACGTCAGCCGCGACTCGTCGACGCCGGAGAGGACCTCGAGTTCCACCCCAGTCTCGGCGCGCACCCGGGCCAGCACGTCATCGGAGTTGCGCGCGTCGCGCACCGCGGAGGTGGCGAAAGCCATCAGTTCCGAGCACCCGGAACTGGCGGCGATCTTCGCGAATTCGTCGACCGTCGCGATCAGCTTCTCAGCGCCGCGACGGGTCAGTTTTCCGGAGTCGTCGATCGACTCCGCGAGTCGCAACGACGACTTGGTGGAACTCATCGGAGTGGGGTGAGCGCCCCGGTGCGCGTCGACCACGAGCAGATGGACAGTATTGCTGCCCACGTCGAGGACGCCCAATCGCACGTACAACAACCTAATGCGTCTACGGTGGTTATCCATGAAAGGCAGCTATCCCGGCGAGGTTGATCTGGACTTCTCCCGCGAGTGGATCGAGTTCTACGACCCGGCCAACTCCGAGCACCTCATCGCCGCGGACCTCACCTGGCTGTTGTCGCATTGGACGTGCGTGTACGGCACCCCGGCCTGTCAGGGCACCGTCAAGGGGCGGCCGGACGACGGCTGCTGCTCGCACGGGGCTTTCCTGTCCGACAAGGACGATCGCCGCCGGCTCGAGGCCGCGGTCGAGAAACTCGACGACAGCGACTGGCAGTTCCGCTCGAAGGGCCTGGGCAAGAAGGGCTACCTCGAGATGGACGAGTACGAGGACAAGCCGAACCTGCGCACCCGCAAGTACAAGGGCGCCTGCATCTTCCTGAACCGGCCCGGCTTCTCCGGCGGGATCGGCTGTGCACTGCACAGCAAGGCACTCAAGCTCGGGGTCGAGCCGCTGACGATGAAGCCGGACGTCTGCTGGCAGTTGCCAATCCGCCGTGACCAGAAGTGGGTGAAGCGGCCCGACGGCACCAAGATCCTCAAGACGATCATCACCGAGTACGACCGCCGTGGGTGGGGCGAGGGCGGCGAGGACCTGCACTGGTACTGCAGTGGGGACCCGGCCGCGCACGTCGGCGCCAAGCCGGTGTGGCAGTCATACGCTCCCGAGTTGACCGAACTGCTCGGCGAGAAGGCCTACGGGGAGCTGGCGGCGATGTGCAAGCGGCGCAGCGGATTCCCGCTCATCGCCGTGCATCCGGCCACCCGGGCCGCCGGCACCGGATAAGCAGGCCCGGCCGGTTACCCCTCGAGCTTGTAGCCCAGGCCGCGAACGGTCACCAGGTGCACCGGGTTGGCCGGATCGGCTTCGATCTTCGACCGCAGCCGCTTGACGTGGACGTCGAGCGTCTTGGTGTCTCCGACGTAATCCGCCCCCCACACCCGGTCGATCAGCTGGCCTCGGGTCAGCACCCGGCCCTTGTTGCGCATCAGGTACTCGAGGAGGTCGAACTCCTTGAGCGGCATGGCGACCTTTCGGCCGTTCACGCTCACCACATGACGCTCCACGTCCATCCTGACCGGCCCGGACTCCAGGATCGCGTCACCGAGGATGCCCTCGTCGGCGTCTCCCCCGCGGCGCAGGACAGCTCGGATACGGGCGATCAGCTCGCGCGCCGAGTACGGCTTGGTGACGTAGTCGTCCGCGCCGAGTTCGAGTCCGAGAACCTTGTCCAGCTCGCTGTCGCGGGCGGTCACCATGATCACCGGCACGCCCGAACGGCCCCGCAGCTGCTTGCACACATCGGTGCCACTCATACCGGGAAGCATCAGGTCGAGCAGCACGATGTCGGCCCCGACCCGATCGAACTCCGCGAGCGCCGACGGGCCGTCGGTGACGACGGTGGCCTCGAACCCCTCCTTGCGCAACAGGAAGGCCAGCGGATCGGCCAGCGACTCCTCGTCCTCGACGATGAGCACCCTGGTCACAGCTCCTCCTCCGCGTCGGCCGGCTCACCGGCGTACACCGGGATCGACAGGGTGAACGTCGATCCGGTCCCGGGTCGGCTCCACAGCCGGATGGTGCCGTTGTGGTTCGCCGCCACATGTTTGACGATGGCAAGCCCAAGGCCGGTCCCGCCCGTCGCGCGCGAGCGCGCCTTGTCCACCCGGAAGAATCTCTCGAAGACCCGTTCCTGGTCGGCCAGCGCGATGCCGATCCCGCGGTCGGTCACCGCGATCTCAATCTGATCGCCGCGGTGGCGGCGGCTGATCGACACCGTCGAGCCATCAGGCGAGTAGGCGATCGCGTTCGAGATCAAGTTAGCCACCGCGGTGACCAGCAGCGCCTGGTCGCCGAGCACCCGGTATCCACTCGGCGGGTCGGTGTCGACGGTGATATCGGCGTTGTCGGCGGCCACCTTGTGACGTGAGATCGCCTCCTGCACAACGGTGTCCACGTCGATTGAGACCAGATCCGGCAGCCGCTCGGCACCCTGCAGGCGGGACAGGTCGATCAGCTCCCCCACCATGTTCGCCAGCCGCTGGGACTCGGTGTGCAGTTTGTGTCCGAACCGCACGACGGTTTCCGGTTCCTCGGTGGATTGCAACAGGGCCTCGGCCAGCACGCCCATCGCCGCGACCGGGGTCTTCAATTCGTGGCTGACATTGGCCACGAAATCGCGGCGGCTGGCCTCCATGCGCGCCTGCTCGGACTGGTCATCGAGGTAGATCACAACGAAGCGCGGGCGGCCTTCGCTGAGCAGACGCACGTGACCGCGCACGAAGAGTCCGGAGCGGCCGGCGGCCGCGCCGTGCGGTGCGGACAGGTCGACCTCGGCGTCCTCCCCGGTGGCCAGCGTGCGCTGGGCGGCGGCCCACACCCGGTCGTCGAGCAGGCGCTCGCGCACCAGCCCGAGTTCGGCGGCCCGGTCGTTGGCCAGCACCACGTCGCGCAAGCCGTCGACCACCACCACCCCCATCGGGGCGAGCGAGACGGCACGCTGCAGCATCTGCGACACCGTCATGTCGGCACTGGAACCGGTACGCCCCCGACTGCGCTCACCGCGGCGCCTTCCGATGAGAACCCCGATGCCACACCCCGCCACGACGCCGGCCACGCCTGCGGCGGCGACGGCGATCGCCCACACGGCACTCACAACCGAAGCGTACGCAGGCCAGGACGCTCACAGGAACACGATCGGGCACCGACCGCCGGCAGCACGGCCGCCCGCCAGGGTGTTCGGCGGTTGTTCACCGAAAGTTTTACTTGGCGCCCTGTTTGGCCACGGCGGCCGCGCCCGCGGCGGCGGCCTCCGGGTCCAGGTAGGCGCCGCCGGGCACCAGGGGTTTGAGGTTCGCGTCGAGGTCGTAGCGCAGGGGAATCCCGGTGGGGATGTTCAGGCCGACCACCGCTTCGTCGGACATGCCGTCGAGGTACTTCACCAGCGCCCGCAGCGAGTTGCCGTGCGCGGCGACCAGCACCGTCTTGCCCGCCTTCAGGTCCGCGGCGATGGTCTGCTCGTAGTACGGCACGAAGCGGGCCACCACATCGGCGAGGCACTCGGTCAGCGGTCCGCCGCCGATGTCGGCGTAACGCGGATCGCCGTCCTGGCTGTAGGCGCTGCCCTTCTCGATCGGCGGCGGCGGGGTGTCGTAGCTGCGCCGCCACGCCATGAACTGCTCCTCGCCGTACTTGGCTTTGGTCTCGGCCTTGTCCAGGCCCTGCAGCGCCCCGTAGTGCCGCTCGTTGAGGCGCCAGTCGCGGTGCACCGGGATCCAGTGCCGATCGGCCTTGTCCAGCGCCAGGTTGGCGGTGGTGATGGCGCGCCGCAGCAGCGAGGTGTAAAGGACATCGGGCTGGCGGTCCTGCGCGGCGATCAACTCACCGGCGCGCAGCGCCTCGCTACGGCCCTTGTCGGTGAGATCGACGTCCACCCAGCCGGTGAACAGATTGAGGGCATTCCACTGGCTTTCGCCGTGGCGCAACAGGATCAGCGTGGCAGTGTCAGGCATCGGTGCAGTCTCTCATTTTCGCTCAGGCCTCACGGCCTGCATCGTCGTCTTCGGGTCGGATTCTCGACTCCTCCTCAGGCCTCACGGCCTGCATCGTCGTCTTCGGGTCGGATTCTCGACTCCTCCTCAGGCCTCACGGCCTGCATCGTCGTCTTCGATCAGATGCCGGAAGGCTTCCAGGTTCTTCAGCGACTCCCCCCTCGACACCCGCCACTCCCACTCCTTGCGGATGGAGGTCGCGAAGCCGAGTTCCAGCAGGGTGTTGAAATCGTTGTTGACGGCCTCCACCACCTGGCCGAGCACGCGGTCGATCTCCTCGGCGTTGACCACGTCGAGCGCCATCCGCCCGATGAGGTAGATGTCGCCGATGTTGTCGAGGGTGTATGCCACGCCGTAGAGCCGGCGGTTGCGCTTGAGGAGAAACCGGTACACCCCTTCGAAATTCTCGTCGGGCTTGCGGCAGACGAACGCTTCGACGCGCACCGAGTGCTCCCCGATGCTCAGCAGAGTGTTCGTGGTCAGTTTGCGCTCGCCGGGAAGCTCGACGATGACTCCCGGCAGGCCACCGTGGGCGCCCTGGTACCGGGTGTAGGTCAGCTCATGGTCGGCCAGCGTCTCCTCGATGACCCGCTGGATGCGCGCGGTGGCATCCCTGGCATTCACGTTCGCACCCCGCGCCGCAGGGTCCAGCGCCGCCCGTTGCGGCGGGCGGTCACATCCCTGGCTGCGCTGCGCCGGTGCGCGCCGGCGTAGTCGGCGATCGCCCGCCCGTAGCTGGCCAGCAGTGCGTCGACGGTGTTGTCCCAGGAGAACCGGGCCGCATGCGCGACGGCCTCGCGCCGCAGCGCGGCCTGGTCCGACTCCAGCAGCCCGGTTATGGCTGCCGCCCACTGCGCCGGATCGTGACCGTCGACCAGCACGCCGCTGCGACCGTCGGCCACCGCGACCGGAAGTCCGCCCACCGCTGCGGCGGCCACCGGGGTACCGCAGGCCTGCGCCTCGATCGCCACCAGCCCGAAGGACTCCGAGTAGCTCGGCACCGCCACCAGATCGGCCGCCCGGTACACGTCGACGAGCTTCTCCCGCGGCTGCGGCGGCAAAAAGGTGACGCGGTCGGCGATCCCGAGTTCGGCGGCGAGCCGAACCATGCCGTCGGGAGCGGCCAGACCCGTGCCCGAGGGGCCGCCGGCGACCACGATCCGGACAGCCGGTGGCAGCAGCGCGGCGGCGCGCAGCAACACATCAGGGGCCTTCAGGGGCTGGATACGCCCGACGAAGGCGACGATCGTCCCATCCCTCGGCAGCCCCAGCGCAGCCCGCGACGACGCGCGATCACCGGGGACGAACGTCTGCAGATCGACGCCGGGATGCACGACGTCGATACGGCGCGGATCGGCGTTGTGCAGTGAAACAAGCTGGTGCACTTCGGATTCGGTGTTGACGATCAACCGGTCGGCCTCATCCACGACCTGTTGTTCGCCGACGGCGCGCAGGGGCGGCTCCGGCGAGTCGCCCTCGGCGAGCGCGGCGTTCTTCACCGCGGCGAGGGTGTGCGCGGTGTGCACCAACGGCACCGCCCAGCGGTCTCGCGCAAGCCACCCGACCTGACCGGACAGCCAGTAGTGGGAATGGACGATGTCGTAGTGCCCCGGCTCGTGGTTGGCCTCCGCGCGCAGCACCGCGGCCGTGAAGGCGCACAGCTGGGTGGGCAGGTCGTACTTGTCGAGCCCTTCGAACGGACCCGCCACGACGTTGCGCACGATCACGCCCGGAGCCACCGCCACGGCGGGCTCATCCGCCGAGGAGGTGGCCCTGGTGAAGATCTCCACCTCCACGCCGCGCCGCGCCATGTGCAGTGCCGTCTGCAGTACGTAGACGTTCATACCGCCGGCGTCCCCGGTGCCGGGTTGAGCCAGCGGGGAGGTGTGCACGGACAGCACCGCGACCCGTCTGGGCAGCACGCCGCCCACAGCGCCGGCCACGGTGCCGGCGTCATCCCGGGGATGGGGCATCCGTCCATCTTGGCACGCTGGCTACAGTGAGGTCGATGACGACGAGTCCCGATGCGCACTCCCGCGTGGCCGTGGTCACCGGCGCGAGTTCGGGTATCGGCGAGGCGTCCGCGAGAGTGCTTGCCGCACAGGGTTTTCATATCGTCGCTGTGGCACGGCGATCCGATCGGATCGAGCGGCTCGCTGATGAACTTGGTGGTACCGCCGTGGTGGCCGATGTCACCGATGATGCTGCGGTGGCCGATCTGGCGGAACGGCTGAACCGGGTCGACGTGCTGGTCAACAACGCCGGCGGAGCCAAGGGGTTGACGCCGGTGGCCGAGGCTGACCTCGACGACTGGCGCTGGATGTGGGAGACCAATGTGATGGGTACCCTGCGGGTTACCCGTGCTCTGCTGCCCAAGCTGGTCGCCTCCGGCGACGGACTGATCGTGACGGTGACGTCGATAGCCGCACTTGAGGTCTATGACGGCGGTGCCGGCTACACCGCGGCCAAGCACGCCCAGGGGGCACTGCACCGAACGCTGCGCGGCGAACTGCTCGGCAAGCCGGTGCGGCTGACCGAGATCGCCCCCGGTGCGGTGCAGACGGAGTTCTCACTGGTGCGGTTCGGCGGGGATACCCAACGCGCCGAGGCCGTCTACGCCGGGATCACGCCACTGTCGGCCGGCGACGTCGCCGAGGTGATCGGCTTCGTGGCCTCCCGCCCAGCGCACGTCAACATCGACCAGATCGTCATCCGGCCGCGAGACCAGGCCAGCGCGAGCCGGTTCAACCGCCGGCCCTGAGGCGTCCTCTCGCGCTATAGCGCGCAGCCGACCAGAATCGGCTCGGGTTCCAGGGTGACACCGAACGTGTCACGCACCCCGTCGCGGACCGTGCGGGCCAGCGTCAGCACATCGGCGGTGCTCGCCCCGCCGCGGTTGGTCAGGGCCAGAGCGTGTTTGGTGGACAGCCTGGCACGGCCGGTGCCGAGCCCGGCGCCGAAACCCTTTGCGAAACCAGAGCGTTCGACCAACCACCCCGCGGCTAGTTTCACCCCGCCGGAAGCCGGATAGTTCGGTACGGCAGCGTCGGTGCGCGACTGCAGTCGGTGCAGAATCTCCACCGGCACCACCGGGTTGGTGAAGAACGAACCGACGCTCCAGGTGTCGTGATCATCCGCGTCGAGCACCATGCCCTTGGCTGCCCGCAAGGCCAGCACCGCATCACGCACCTGCGTGGGGTGGGCCCGTTCACCGGCTGCCAGGCCCAGGGATTCGGCGAGTTCGGCGTACCGCAGCGGCGCGCTCGCACCAGTGGGGTCGAGCGCGAACTCCACTTCCAGCACGACGGCACCGGCCGGGTCATGCAGGCCGTTCTTCAGGGCACTGCGTCGGTAGCCGAAGTCCAGTTCGGCGGCCGGCACCCACCTGCTCTGCCCGCTCGGCCGGTCCAGCAGCCGCACCCGGGTGATCAGATCGGAGACCTCGACGCCGTAGGCGCCGACGTTCTGCACGGGTGTGGCACCGGCCGAGCCCGGTATGCCGGAGAGGCACTCGAGGCCGCCGAGTCCCGCCTCGATGGCGCGCAGTACCACTGTGTCCCAGTCGGCGCCGGCCTGCGCACGCAACAGCGCGCCGTCGATCTCGATGCCGTAATTGGCCAGCCGCACCACGGTCAGATCGGCCATGTCGTCGGCGAGGACCACATTGGAGCCGCCGCCTAGGACCAGCACCCGGTCCTCACTGCGGTCGAGTGTCCGCAGGGTCGCGATGATCTGCTCGGCGGTGGTGGCGGTGATGAGCCGGCGGGCCACCGGACCGATGCGCAGGGTGGTCAGCGGCGCCAGCGATACGCCGTCGGCGACGTGTGCGCCGCCGTAATCGTCATCTGCCGAGCCCACGCCGGGTAACGGTAGCCTCACCAGCTATGCCACGTTCATTCGACATGGCCACCGACTACCCGACGAGTGTGGCGCAGGTCTACCGGGCGTTCGGTGACGAACGGTACTGGCAGGCGAGGCTGAAGGGTTCCGGCGCCGACGAGGCGACCCTGGAGCGTCTCGACGTCACCGACAACGGGATCGACGTCGTCACCGTCCAGGTGCTCGCCACCCACCGGTTGCCCGGCGTGGTTACGCAATTCCACCGCGGCGATCTGGTGATCACCCGCGAGGAGACCTGGACGCCGGTCAGCGGCACCCACGCCACCGCCGAGGTGGCCGGCAGTATCACTGGGGCGCCGGTATCGCTGACCGGGGTCGCCGAACTCGCACCGGCCGCCGAGGACGCGGATGCCCAGACTCGGCTCGAGTTTCGCGGCGCTGTCGAGGTGCGCGTTCCGCTGGTGGGCCGCAAGCTGGAGAACTTCATCGGCAACCAGCTGATCAATCTGCTGATCGCCGAACAACGGTTCACCACCGAGTGGATAGCGGAGAACCACTGACATGGGGCGCCGGATGATCTTCGACGTCGACGTCGGCGTGCCCGCCGCGGTGATGTACGCCGACTTCACCACCGAGCGGTACTGGCAGGACCTCGTGGTGTTCTACGAGCAGCACGGGGCCAACGCCGAGATCGCCCACTTCTCCTCCGGTGAGCGCGGAACCGACATCGCGTTCAACCACATCCTGCACGCGACGGACCTGCCGGTGATCGCGCGCGCGGTGGTTCCGAGCACCTTCGTCGTCACCCGCGAGCAGCATTTCGAACCGTTCGTGCCCTCCGTACAGCAGGCGACGGGCCACTACCGGGCAGCGGTGCCGGTGGCACCGGTCGACATCCGCGGCGAGTACCTGCTGGCCGACACCGAGACCGGTAGCCGGATGCGGCTGCAGACCGAGTGCACGGTGCGCGCACCGCTGATCGGCGGACAGATCGAACAGTTGGTGCTGGGTGGTCTGCAGACACTGTTCGCTAACGAGGGCGAGTTCACCGCCGATTGGATCGCCGGCCATCACTAGGCGCCCGGCACGCCCGGTCGGTATGCCAACGCGCGGCACGACCGCGGCCAACCGGTTGCGGCGCGTCGACCGCTGGCTTATCGGATCACAGCGGGTCCGAGCCGCGCTGGACTCCGCCGAGGAGCCACTGGTCGTCGATCTCGGTTACGGCGCGCTGCCGGTGACCACCTCCGAACTCGCCGCCCGGTTGCGCGCGGCGGCTCCGAGGGTGCAGGTGGTGGGTCTGGAGATCGACCCGGATCGGGTGGCGGCCGCGAGCAGCCAGGAACCACGGGTGCGGTTCGCGCTGGGCGGCTTCGAACTGGCCGGCCTGCACCCGGTGCTGGTGCGCGCGTTCAACGTGCTGCGCCAGTATCCGGTCGACGAGGTGGAGCCCGCGTGGCGGACCATGCAGGCTCAGCTCGCCCCGTCCGGAGTGATCGTGGACGGGACCTGCGACGAAATCGGCCGCCGCGCCGCCTGGGTACTGCTCGACAAGCACCGGCCGATAAGTCTCACCCTGGCCTGCGACCCCCGACACATCGACCGCCCGTCGGACCTGGCTGAGCGTTTGCCGAAAGTCCTTATCCACCAGAATGTTCCGGGCCGGCAAATCCATGAGCTGCTGGCCGCGGCGGACCGCGCATGGGCGGCGGCCGCGGCCCAGTCGGCGTTCGGACCGCGGGCCCGCTGGCGGGCGATGCTCGCGTCGCTGGCCGCCGCAGGCATACCGGCCGAGCCGCAGCGGCGCAGCACACGCGACGCCGTTCTCACCGTGCCGTGGGATGTGGTGGCCGTAGGCTGAACCGATGCGGATTGCGTGCGCACAGATCCTCTCGGGCACCGACCCCGCGGCGAACCTCACCGTGGTGAGGGACTGCACCCGCCGCGCGGCCGACGCCGGCGCGCGGCTGGTGGTGTTCCCGGAGGGCACCATGTGCCGATTCGGCGTTCCACTGGCGCCGGTGGCACAACCGATCGACGGCCCGTGGGCGGACGGTGTGCGGCGTATCGCCGCCGACGCGGGAGTCACCGTCTTCGCCGGAATGTTCACCCCCGCACCGGACGGGCGGGTCACCAACACCGTGCTCGCCACCGGCGGCGGGGTGGAGGACCGCTACGACAAGATCCACCTCTTCGATGCGTTCGGGTTCACCGAGTCACAGACCATCGCACCCGGACACCGCCTCGTCGTCGTGGACGTCGACGGCGTCGGGGTCGGCATCACACTGTGCTACGACATTCGCTTCCCGGAGCTTTACACCGGGCTGGCCGACCGTGGCGCGTCGGTGATCACCGTGAGCGCCTCGTGGGGAGCCGGGCCCGGCAAGCTCGACCAGTGGACGGTGCTCGCGCGCGCCCGGGCACTGGACTCGACATGTTTCATCGCCGCGGCCGGGCAGGCCGATCCCGGCCCGCAACTCGCGGCGGCTGCGGCGGCACCCACCGGCGTGGGTGGCAGCCTGGTGGTCTCACCGCTCGGCGCGGTGCTCGCTTGCGCAGGGCCGGACCCGCAGCTGTTGCTCGCCGATATCGACGTCGCTGGCGTGGCCGGTGTGCGGGAGGTCCTGCCGGTGCTGCGCAACAGGCTTACCGTTCGCACAGACTGATAGGGCAGAATCGCGCGGGTGACGACGCCCCCGCCGGACCCGACGCCGCCCGGTGCCGAATTCCCCGAGCAGCCCACCCGGCAGATCCCGTTGGAGACCGAGGAGTCCGGCCGCCGCGATCCCCTGTCGGTGGCACTGGTGCTGGTTATCGTCGGCGCGGTCGCGCTGGCAGCGGTGCTGGGCGGTGAACTCTATGCCCGCCACCGGGCCAACACGGTGGTGGCCAGCGCCGTCAGTTGTGTGGTGAAGGACGGCGCGAGCGCGTCATTCGGGTTGCGGCCGTTCCTGATCCAGCATTTCACCCACAGCTACCGCGACATGGTGGTGGAGACCGCCGGCAACCAGATCCGTGAGGCCAAGGGAATGAAGCTGCGGCTGCGGCTCGACGACGTGCGGATGAATCCGACCGCGGATTCGGCGGGAACGCTCGGCGCGCTGGATGCCGATGTGACGTGGTCGGCGGACGGCATCAAGCAGACCGTTCAGGGCATGATCCCGCTGCTGGGCGGTCTGGTCAGCGGCGTCACCGCACAACCCGCGGCAGGCACCCTGGAACTGCAGGGGCCGCTGGGCACGGTGACGATCGCGCCGCGGGTGGTCGACGAGCAGCTGGCGCTTCAGGTGGTGGGCGTGACAGGACTGGGCTTCACGCTTCCCAGCGAGTCGGTCCAGCCGGCGCTGGACGCGTTCACGACGGCGCTGACCGCCAACCTGCCGATGGGCATCCACGCCGAGAGCGTGGGCGTGACCGACAGCGGTGTGACGGCCAAGTACGTCACCCGGGATGCGGCCATCCCCAACGGCGCGCAGGATCCCTGCTTCGCCGGCGTGTGACCGGGCGGGGCTCAGGCACGCGCGTCAGGACAGTTCGGCACCGCCGGGATTACAACCTGCCAGCAGCATGACGTCGTCGTTCACCGGCGGGCGCCACGGCTCGAGATCCCAGCTGGTCTTGCCGGGCTGGGCGAACTCGGCGAAGTTCCAGTGGCAGAGAAACTGTGCGCGCATCCCGGCGGTGTCGGCATCAGGCGCCAGCGCCAGCACCTCGTCCCAGGCCCGGGCGGTCTGCGCGGGTGTCTTGCCGATATCGCCGGCGATCCCGCGACCGGCGGTGGTCGGATAGACCCGCAGGGTCGGCAGCCCGTGGGAGCTGACCCAGTCGGCACGGCCGATCATGGCGGTGTCCGCGGCCGCGCCCGGCGCGGCACCGAACAACAGCGAGACGCCGGCGAATGCAGCGAGCAGTCGTGCGGTCAGCGGGACTTTCCCTGGACCTCGAGCAGTTTCGGCCGGACGTCCACCAGATAGACGCCCGCCGCCACTGCCGCGATGGCGACACCGGTGATGCCCAGGACCCACGACAGCAGCGCCGCGACGCCGAGGATCGCCAGCCATACCGGCTTGGTGAGCTTGTCGGCCGCGGTGTAGGCATCCGGGCGCTGGGTCGCAGCGTTGACGAACGCGTACACCGTGGCCGCCAGCACCCCCCAGAACAGCAGTTCAACAACGACACCCGCCACACCCTGAAGCATCACGTCCTCAAGGGTAGGCGGGTGTCGTCGGAACGTCGACTTCATTCCGGCGTGACGCCGGAAGATCGACCTGGACTACTTCTTGGTGACCTTCTTGACCGTCTTCTTGACCGTCTTCTTGGCCGCCTTCTTCACCGGGGTCTTCTTGGCCGCCTTCTTCGCCGGGGCCTTCTTCGCCGCGGTCTTCTTGGCCGGGGCCTTCTTCAGAGCGGCCTTCTTCGCGGGCGCCTTCTTGCCCGGAGCCTTGGCCGGCACGCTGGCGACCAGCTTGGCGGCACGCTCACCGACCGCGCGCGTCTGGGCGGACACGTTGCCCAGGGCCTCCTGGGTCAGTTCGACGGCCTGATCGACATAACCCTCCACCCGGTCCGCCGCCTCGCGGAACTCGGGCTGGCCCATCAGACGCTCCAGAGTGGCCTCGCCGCGAACCACGAGGTTGTTGTAGGCCTCGGTGGCGTCGACGAAGAACTCCTCGGCAGCCTTGCGGAGCTCCTCGCTGCTCAGCTTTCCGCGCAGCTCCTCGGTCCGCTTGGGCAGCTCTTCCTGAAGCCTGGTCAACGCGGCGCGCCGGTCATCCATGCGGTCGCCGGCCGTGCCGGCCCGCTCGCGAAGGCTGACCAGGATCTCGTTGACGGTGGCCAGCGCCAGGTCAGCGGCGCCGACCGCGGCGAGCAGCGGGGCCTTGAGGTCCTCGACGGTGGTCTCGTTCTTGTTCTTAGCCATGTGGCTGGTTCCTTTCGGGGTGTGAAACGTACTGCGGTGGCATTGATTTCGCGGCCGATTGCGCGCCTACTCCGAGGGCAACTCCCTGCGGCCGTTCTCGTTCTGCTGGAGGAAAGACAGATAGATGTCCAGCAGTACCCGCTTCTGGCGCTCAGTGATCGCGGTGTCACCGATGATCGAGTCGTGCACGTGGCTGCGCTCCCCCGGTTCGAGAATCCCGGCTCGCACGTAGAGCACCTCCGCCGAGAGCCGTAACGCCTTGGCGATCTGGCTGAGCACTTCCGCCGACGGTTTGCGAAGACCACGTTCGATCTGGCTCAGGTAGGGATTGCTCACGCCGGCGCGCTCAGCGAGCTGACGCACCGACACCTCGGCGGCCTCCCGCTGGGTGCGGATGAAGCTGCCGATGTCCTGCGCGGCGCCGGTGACGACGGCGGCGAGGTCGGTTTCCTGGGCCATGAGAACAAGCGTACGCCGCGGTGCTAACAATTGCAAGCACGTGTTAGCGCAGATCAGAACAATATCTGGGCCACCGAATAGATGATCAGGCCGGCAAGGGCACCCACCACGGTGCCGTTGATGCGAATGAACTGGAGGTCGCGGCCGACGTGCAGTTCGATGCGACGGCTGGCCTCCTCGGCGTCCCAGCGTTCGATGGTGTCGGTGATGATCGTGGTGGCTTCGCTGCCGTACTGGGTGACCAGGTGCTGGGCACCCCGGATGATCCAGCTGTCCACCTTGTCGCGAAGATCGGCGTCGTCACGCAGGGACTCCCCGATCTGCACCACCGAGTCGGCGATGCGGCTGCGCAACGCGCTGGACGGGTCGTCGGCGCCCTCGAGCACGAGCCGCTTGAGGGTCTTCCACGCCGTCTCCGCGGCGCGAGTCACCTCGTCGCGCTCCATGAGCTGTTCCTTGACCGTCTCGGCGCGGGCGATGGTGGAGGGATCGTTCTGCAGGTCGTTGGCGAACTCGAACAGAAACCGGGTCGCCGACTGGCGCAGTTCGTGATTGGGATCGCGGCGCACCTTGTCGGTGAAGTCCATCAGTTCACGGTGGATGCGGTCGCCGACCAGCTGGTCGACGAACTTCGGCGACCAGGTCGGTGAGTCGCGCAGCACCACCCGCTCGATGGTGGGGCCCGCGTCCAGCGCCCACTCGAACGCGCGGTCGCAGAGCAGCTGAATCAGCGCCTCCTGGCGGTTCTCGGCCAACATCTGACTGAGCACACGACCCACCGGGGGGCCCCACTGCGGCTCGGCGAGCCGCTTGACGATGGTGCGGTCGATGATGTGCTGGATGTCCTCGTCGTTGAGCAGTTCCACCGCGACGCGCAGTACGGTGGCGGCCTCGTCGGCCACCCGGACGGCGTGGGCGGGCTCGGACATCCACTTGCCCAGCCGGCTGGCCACCTCGGCGTCGCGCAGCTTGGTCTCCACCACGTCGGCGGACAGGAAGTTCTCCCGGACGAAGGTGCCGAGCCCCTCGCCGAGCTGATCCTTCTTGCGCTTGATGATGGCCGTATGCGGGATCTTCAGGCCGAGGGGGTGCCGGAAGAGGGCGGTGACGGCAAACCAGTCGGCCAGGGCGCCGATCATGCCGGCCTCGGCCGCCGCACCGACGTACCCCAACCAGGACGGCCCGCCGTTGGCCATCCCCCAACGGCAGGCCAGGAACACAATCGTGGCGCCGATCAGGAAGCCGAGCGCTACGGCCTTCATCCGGCGCAGGTTGCGCGCCCGCTCGGCATCGGCCGCCGGATCGGCGCCCGCGAACGATTCAGCAAACGACGTCCGGGCCGGCGCAGCGGGCAGCCGGTGTTTGGCGGTCACCCGACCATCATCCGCTATTTCCACCCCGTCAGGGCGCGGTCTTTACTGTGACCGCCAGTCACAACTTTTCTCTGAACGCCGTTAGAATCGGCTGAATCGGAAGGGACGGACTGGCGAGAGTGGATCAGCAGATCAGTTCCGGCGCGACCAAGACCGATGGTCGGAAGCGCCGGTGGCACCAGCACAAGGTGGAGCGGCGGACCGAACTGGTCGACGGCGCGCTCGACGCCGTGCGGCGCCGCGGCCGAGACGTCAGCATGGACGAGATCGCCGCCGAGATCGGCGTGTCCAAGACGGTTCTGTACCGCTATTTCGTGGACAAGACCGACCTCACCACCGCGGTCATGATGCGCTTCACCCAGACCACCCTGATCCCCAACATGGCCGCCGCGCTGTCCTCGGACCTCGACGGGTTCGACCTGACCCGCGAGGTCATCCGGGTGTACGTCGAGACGGTCGCCGCCGAGCCGGAGCCCTACCGGTTCGTGATGACCAACTCCTCGGCGAGCCGCAACAAGGTGATCGCCGACTCCGAGCGGATCATCGCCCGAATGCTGGCGGTGATGCTCCGCCAGCGCATCCAGCGGGCCGGGATGGACACCCGCGGTGTGGAGCCCTGGGCGTTCATGATCGTCGGGGGTGTGCAACTGGCCACCCACTCCTGGATGTCGGACCCGCGGATGACGAGCGCGGAACTCATCGACTACCTCACCATGCTGTGCTGGAGCGCACTGTGCGGCATCGTGGAGGTGGGCGGCTCGCTGGAGATTTTCAACTCCCGGCCGCACCCCTCGCCGGTGCCTCCCGCAGTCTCCGCACCCCGGGCACATCACAGCAACTAACCTTCGGCAGATGACCGATCTGCCGTCGCAGTGGACGCATCAGCCCAGTACGGTGCTGCGATTCTCCCCCGGTGACACGGTGGCCGGTATCGACACCGATTCCACGCCGGGTTTCACCGGAACCAAGGACGACGCCGCCACCATCCAGGCCGCCCGCAACGAGCGCTTCGCCGGACTGCAGGAGATGCTCTACGCCAACGGCAGACAGGGCGACCGGCGGTCGGTGCTGCTGGTGCTGCAGGGCATGGACACCGCAGGCAAGGGCGGCATCGTCGAACACGTGGTGGGAGCGGGCAGCCCGATGGGAATCCGCTACACCAGCTTCGGAAAGCCCACCGAGGAGGAGCGGGCGCACCACTACCTGTGGCGGATCAACAAGGCGCTGCCGCCCGCCGGGCACATCGGGGTGTTCGACAGGTCGCACTACGAGGACGTTCTGGTGGTCCGGGTGCACAATCTGGTGCCGCCGCAGGTGTGGGAGCCGCGTTACGCCGAGATCAACACCTTCGAGTCCGAACTCGTCGACGCCGGGGTGACGCTGGTCAAGGTCGCCATGTTCGTCTCGCTCGAGGAGCAGAAGCGCCGCCTGGCCGAGCGGCTGGCACGGCCGGACAAGTATTGGAAGTACAACCCCGGGGACCTTGAGGAACGCAAGCTGTGGCCGGCCTATCAGGAGGCCTATCAGGCGATGCTGGACCGGACGGCGACCGAGTACGCGCCGTGGTACGTCGTGCCGTGCGACAAGAAGTGGTACAGCCGGCTGGCGGTCACCGAGTTGCTGATCGAGGCGCTGAAGTCCCTGGACCTGTCATGGCCGCCACCGGACTTCGATGTCGAGGCCGAAAAGCGCAAGCTCGCCGGGGCGTGATACCCGGGGCGTGATATTCAGCGACCCGCGCTCTTGACGAGGGTGAACTGGCCGACGTTGGTGATCCCCCGACGGAAGAAGTCAGCGCAGCCGGTGAGGTAGCGCATGTATCTGTCGTACGTCGCCTCGTCGGTGATTGCGATCGCCTCATCGCGGTGTGCCGACAGGTTCTGCGCCCACATGTCCAGGGTGCGCGCGTAGTGCGGCTGCAGTAGATGGATGCGCTCAAGTGTGAAGCCCGACTCATCGGCGAGGCGCTCGATGTCCTCCACCGCCGGCAGCTGGCCGCCGGGGAAGATCTCGGTACCGATGAAGCGCATGAACTTCAGATCACTGATGGTGAGCTTGATGCCGTTGTCATGGAAGAACTTCTGGGTATGGGCCAGAATCGTGTGAAGCAACATCCGGCCGTCGCCGGGCAGGATCCTGTAGGCGCGATCGAAGAACAACGGATAGCGGTCGGCCTTGAACGCCTCGAACGCGCCGATGCTGACGATCCGGTCCACCGGTTCGTCGAACTCCTCCCAGCCCTGTAGCCGCACCTCGACCGTACGTTGCGTGTCCAGCTTCGCCAGGCGCTTGCGGGCGTACTCGGACTGAGCCTTACTCAGGGTGATGCCGATGACGTTGACGTCATAGCGCTGCACCGCCCGTTCCATGGCACCGCCCCAGCCGCACCCGACGTCGAGCAGGGTCATCCCCGGTTCGAGATTGAGCTTTCCCAATGCGAGGTCGAACTTCGCGTTCTGGGATTCCTCGAGGTTCATGTCGTCGCGCTCGTAGTAGCCGCACGTGTAGCCCATCGTGGGGCCCAGCCACAGCGCGAAGAAGTCGTTCGAGATGTCGTAGATCGATTGGGACTCCTCGTAGTACGGAGTCAGGTCCCCTTCGAGGTTCGTCATCACCGGTAATCCTTCAGCGTGCGCCCCCGGCCGAACCCGGGGCCCATCCGTGAAGCCTAGTAGGCGGGGTTGGCGATCGCACCCCGCCGCGCGGTCAGTACGAGTAGAAGCCGCGGCCGGTTTTCTTGCCGAGCCTGCCGGCCTCGACCATCCTCAACAGCAGTGGCGGGGGCCCGTAGAGCGGCTCCTTGAACTCCTCGAACATTTTGTCCGCGATCAGCTTGAGAGTGTCCAGGCCGATGAGGTCGGACAGCCGCAGCGGTCCCATCGGGTGGGACAGTCCCGCGACGACGGCCTTGTCGACGTCCTCGGTGGTGGCGACGCCCGACTCCACCATCCGGATCGCCGCCAGCAGGTAGGGCACCAGCAGGGCGTTGACGACGAAGCCGCAGCGATCGGCGCAGCGGACCACCTGCTTGCCCAGCACGGATGCCGCGAAGTGCTCGGCCCGTGCGGCGGCGTCCTCGTCGGTCGCCAGGGAGGTGACCAACTCGACCAGCGGCAGCACCGGCACCGGATTGAAGAAGTGCAGCCCCAGAACGCGGCCCGGGTTCTTCGTCGCCGCGCCGAGTTTCATGATCGGAATGCTTGAGGTGTTGGAGGCCAGCACCGCGTCCGGGTCGGTGACGATCTCGTCGAGTTGGGCGAAGACGCCGGCTTTGACCGATTCGTCCTCGATGACCGCCTCGATCACCAGTTGCCGGTCGGCGAGATCGGTCAGCGCGTTGGTGAACCGCAGACTGCCCAGGGCACGGTCGCGATCGACCTCGGTGATCTTGCCCGAACCGGCGGCGCGCTCGAGCGACTTCACGATCCGGCCGCGACCGGCCTCGGTGAGCGCTTCGGTGGTGTCGAAGACCAGCACATCGGCACCGGCGCGGGCACAGACCTCGGCGATACCGCCGCCCATCTGGCCCGCGCCGATCACCCCGACGCGCGTGATGGCCTGCCCCATTTAGTGGAACTGCCCTTCTTCGGTCGAACCGGCCAGAGCCGTGGTGGACGAGTTCGGGTCCACCGTGGTGGCGATCCGGTCGAAGTAGCCGGCGCCCACCTCGCGCTGGTGCTTGGTGGCGGTGTAACCGCGCTTCTCGGCCGCGAACTCGCGTTCCTGCAGTTCGACGTAGGCCTTCATCTGCTCACGTGCGTATCCGTAGGCCAGATCGAACATCGAGTAGTTCAGCGCATGGAAGCCGGCCAGGGTGATGAACTGGAACTTGAATCCCATCGCGCCCAGTTCCTTCTGGAACTTCGCGATGGTGGCGTCATCGAGATGCTGCTTCCAGTTGAACGACGGGGAGCAGTTGTAGGCCAGCATCTGGTCGGGGAACTCGGCCTTTACACCCTCGGCGAACTTCGCGGCGAGTTCGAGATCTGGGGTGCCGGTCTCCATCCAGATCAGGTCGGAATACGGGGCGTAGGCCTTGGCGCGCGCGATGCACGGCTCAAGGCCGTTGCGCACGTGGTAGAAGCCCTCGGCCGTGCGCTCGCCGGTGATGAACGGGCGGTCGCGCTCATCGACGTCGGAGGTGATCAGCGTTGCCGCCTCGGCGTCGGTGCGGGCGATGACGACGGTCGGCACGTCGGCGACGTCGGCGGCCAGACGGGCCGACGTCAGCGTGCGGATGTGCTGCTGGGTGGGGATGAGCACCTTGCCGCCCAGATGGCCGCACTTCTTCTCCGAAGCCAGCTGATCCTCCCAGTGCGAACCAGCCACACCCGCGGCGATCATTGCCTTCTGCAGTTCGTAGACGTTGAGCGCACCGCCGAAGCCGGCCTCGCCGTCGGCGACGATCGGCACCAGCCAGTTGTCCACCGACGTGTCGCCCTCCACCTTGGCGATCTCATCCGCGCGCAGCAGCGCGTTGTTGATCCGCCGGACCACCTGCGGCACCGAGTTGGCCGGATACAGGCTCTGGTCGGGGTAGGTGTGCCCGGACAGGTTCGCATCACCGGCCACCTGCCAGCCGGAGAGGTAGATCGCCTTTAGCCCGCCGCGAACCTGCTGGACGGCCATGTTTCCGGTCAGCGCGCCCAGCGCGTTGACGAAGTCCATGGTGTTCACCTGGTCCCACAGGATCTCCGCACCGCGGCGGGCCAGGGTGTGCTCCTCGACGACGCTGCCCTGCAGGGCGACGACGGCCTCTGCCGAGTAGGTCCGGGTGATGCCCTTCCATCGGGGGTTGGTGTCCCAGTCGCGCTGGATCTCCGCAGCGCTTTTGGGCTTGCCGACCTCGGAAGCTGAACGGGACATCTGAGGACTCTCCTTCTGCGTTTCTACGTCTACGTTTCTAGGTTTTTCGCCTGCGCGAAACACTCCCCCGGACCCACCCCCGGGTGTTTCGCCCGGAAGACTTTCCCACAGGCGTCATCCGCAGGTCCAACCGCCGCAGCCGCCCGCGCGCGGCGCAACGGGCAAAAACACAGGTAGGCGGCGGTGCGGTGGTGTCTAGAGCGCGAAGATGCAGGCGACGGCCTTCACCTGATCGCCGACGAGATAGGTGAGGGTGCGCACCGTGCGGTCGGTGAGTTCGGGACCGAACTTGTCGGTGGAACCGGGCGGGTACACGTGGGAGAGGATCTCCAGGCGCTCGCCGTACGCCACGGCGGCGTCATGTTCGATGGTGACCCGAAGAGGCGCCTCGAGCAACTCGGGGTGCGGTGCGAGAAACTCCTCGACCACCTTCCAGTACACCGAATTGTTGACGTGGTCGAACAAGTCGATATCGCTGACCCGGATGGGGAACTCACGGATCTCGTCGGCGTCCTCGCGGGATCCGGCCTTGAGGTAGGACTTCCACCGCAACCGGTCGACGTCGGTGGTCTTCAGCAGGCCGTCCATGAAGTCGTCTGCGATCCGGGCGGGGCCCTGGGTCTCGCGATTGAAGTTGATCCAGAACGCTTCGGACTCGATGAGCCCGCCCCGGCGGCCCTCGATGCGGACCCGCATCTCGCACCACCGATTGGACGCACCGGAGCACCACCGGCGCAGCCGCAGCATGTCCTGGAACTCGATCGGCTCGATCATGTCGACCATCGCGCGTCGCACGATCCACAACGGGTGGGTGTCGTTGTGCCCCATCTCGCGCAGGTGGTCCTGGCCGATGTCCTGAATGTGGCGCAGCGCGGCATCCATACGCAGCCTGCCGAGCCGGTCCACATCGGCCGGCCGCAACGGCCACCGCCGCTCGAAGACGTCGGGATGCGGATCGGGAACCGCCATCAACATCTTCGCCAGTCCCGTCGCTGCGGTACCGCTGCTCACCATCGAACGCCTCTCCCCTCCCCGCCTGCCGAGTCCCGCCCGCCCGTGGCGATCATGCCAAAGGCCCTGCTGAAAGCCAACGTCAGCCGGACGCCGAACTAGGGTGTCTGCCGTGAGGGAAGCGTCATGACCCGCGAACGGATCGGCCCCGGCGGCCGGCGGGAACTCGGCTTGGTGAACTGGGCGATCTCGCGGGTGGCGGCGCGATCCATCCGGGCACCCGAGATGCACCTGTTCACCACCCTGGGCCGGCACCGGCTGCTGTTCCTGTCGTTCCTGCCGTACTCGGGGCTACTGCTCAACTGGGGCAAGCTGAGCAAGCAGGACAAGGAGCTGGTGATCCTGCGGGTCGGGCACCTGCGCGGCTCCGAGTACGAACTGCAGCAACACCGCCGCCTCGCGCGTTCCCGCGGCCTGGACACCGCGACGCAGCAGCGCATCTTCGCCGGGCCGGATGGCCCCGATGCAGGCGCGCTGAGTACCCGCCAGCTCGCGCTGCTGCGGGCGGTGGACGAGTTCATCGGTGACCGCGATCTCTCCGATGCGACCTACTGCGCGCTCCGCGCGCATCTCACGGCGGAGCAGATCATCGAATTCTGCGCCCTGGCAGGGCATTACGACGCCATCGCAGCGATCTTGGCGACGCTTCGCGTCCGGATGGACTTCCCCGATTAGTCACCTATTGGGCGCCCGACTAGATGTAGGTGACGCCCAGCACGATGAGCGTGAAGATGACCGGCGACACCGGCAGTCCCGCCAGAAACGCCGCCGGGACCATCTCCTTGCGCTGATAACGCTGCCACGCCTGGTATCCCACCCAGCCCGACGCCCCCAGCAGGACGACGGACAGCACCAGCACCGCGGTGCTGACCGACGGCGCACGTCTGGCCAGCGAGATCCCGAGCAGCCAGACGATGTGACCTATGAGAACCCCGCCGACGCCGGCGACGACGATCTGTCTCACTAGAAGTTGATCATGTGGCCGGCCAGGCCGTGGAAGCATTCCTGTAGCGCCTCGGACAGCGTCGGATGGATGTGCACATTGCGGCTGAGTTCGTTGACGGTCAGATCCCACTTCTGCGCCAGCGTCAGTTCGGGCACCAACTCGGAGACGTCGGGTCCGATGAGGTGCGCGCCCAGCAGTTCGCCGTACTTGCCGTCGGCGATCACCTTCACGAAGCCGGTGGGGTCGGCCAGACCGTGCGCCTTGCCGTTGGCCGTGAACGGGAACTTGGCCACTTTCACGTCGTAGCCCTCGTCGCGAGCCTGCTGCTCGGTCAGCCCGAAACTGGCGACCTGCGGCTGGCAGAACGTCGCTCGCGGCATCATCCGGTAATCGCCCAGGGTGAGCGTCTCGGCGCCGCCGATGGTCTCCGCGGCCACCACGCCCATCGCCTCGGCCACATGGGCCAATTGCAGTTTGGCGGTGACGTCACCGACTGCGTAGATGTGCCCCACGTTGGTGCGCATGTGGTCGTCGATGGCGATGGCGCGCCGGTCGGTCAGCGCGACGCCGGTGGTCTCCAGCCCGAAGCCCTCGACGTTGGGGGCGAACCCGATCGCCTGCATCACCTTGTCGGCCTTGAGTTCCTCGGTTTTGCCGTCCTTGCTGACGACCACGGTGACCGATGACCCGTCATCGGTGATGGACTCGACCTTGGTTCCGGTCATGATCTTCACGCCGAGTTTCTTGTACTGCTTCTCGATCTCCTTGGAGACCTCGGAGTCCTCGTTGGGCAGCGCTCGGGGCAGGAATTCCACGATCGTGACGTCGACGCCGTAGTTGACCATGACATAGGCGAACTCCATGCCGATCGCGCCGGCGCCGGCGATGACGATGGAGCGCGGCAGGTCGCGGTCGAGGATCTGTTCTTCGTAGGTGACGACGTTGCGCGACAGCGATGTCCCGGGGATCAACCGGGTGCTGCTGCCGGTGGCGATGATCACGTTGGCGAACGTGACGGTCTGAGTGCCGCCGTCGTTGAGGTCGATGACGATCGTGTTGGCGTCGGTGAAACGGCCGTACCCGTGGATCTCGGTGATCTTGTTCTTCTTCATCAGGTAGTGCACGCCGGCGACCCGGCCGTCGGCCACCTTGCGGCTGCGGTCGAACGCCGCCCCGAAGTCGGCGGTGACCTGGCCGCTGAAGCCGAATTCCGCCGCCTCCTTGGTGACGATGTGCGTCAGTTCCGCGTTGCGCAACAACGCCTTGGAGGGGATGCAGCCCACGTTGAGGCAGACCCCGCCCCAGTACTTGGGTTCGATGATGGCGGTGCGCAGGCCTAACTGTGCGCATCGGATCGCGGCGACGTACCCCCCGGGTCCGGCGCCGAGGACGACGACGTCGTAATCGGTCACGCCGTTACCCTAGCTCTAACCGATAGCCGGGCGGGCGATCCATTCGAAGTAGTAGGCGCCGTGCAGCAGCGCAGCGGCGGCCATCGATGCCAGCGGGATCGCCATCAGCGCGATCGCCAGGGCGGTGAGATGCGGGCGGTCGGGGATCATCGAGACCAGCAGGCTGGCCACCATGGCGGCGACGACGTACAGCAGGATGCCGAGCACCGGCAGCGTCTTGTCCAGCGAGGTGTACCACCAGAAGTAGAAGCCGAGTCCCGCCGCGGCGGCCAGTACCCACACCCCGGCGACGATGAGCGCGAAGCGCCAGCGCTTCACGAACTGATAGGTCCCGGGCACGGCGAGGGGTTTGGCGGCGATGACCACCGGCGGCAGATGGCCGGTCACCGATCGCAGGAAGGCGTCGGTGTCGACGCTCTCGGATTCGCTGAACGCCTGCGGCCCCGGCTCCTGGGGTGCGTCCGGGGAATCGTCCCGGGATGCCGGCTGCAGGGGGTCGGGGTGCGGGCCGGTGTCGAAGATCGGCGCGTGATGGGGTTCGGTGTTGGTCGGGAGGCCTTCCCGGGGGCCTTCGAGGGGGCCTGAGTCGAACATCGGGTCAGGCGTCGGCCCGGTGATAGGTGCGGGCGTCGGCCCGGTTATCGGTGAAGCGGTATCAGTCATTGGACACCACCTGGATGAGAAGCAGTACCGACAGCCAGCCCGGCGCCATGGCCAGGATGAAGGCGCCGAGCGTCGTCACCCACCGTCGGCCCGAGGCCACCACGAGCAGCAACCCCAGCAGGCTCGGCACCGCGACGACGAGTGCGACCACGAGATCGGGCCGAACCGTGGTGTCGACGGCGAGCTTGGTGACGACCGCGGCGATCTGGCCCGCGACACAGCCGAGAAGCAGGGCGCCTGTGAGCAGCCATGCCCGAGGCAGGGGTATCACGTTTGGTGACGATACCGAGCCTAAGGGCGTCTGCCGGGGAGCCGCTCCGGCGTGCCGACCTGCTAATTCTCAGCCGTGATCGGCCCCGGTGAGCGGCGGACTCGCGGCCAGTGCCTCGTTCTCCTCGGCGGTGAACGCCCGGCCCCTGATCAGGAATCGCACACCCTCGGGCGCCTCCAGGCTGAACCCGCCGCCACGGCCCGCAACGACGTCGATGGTGACCTGCGTGTGCTTCCAGACCTCGAACTGCGGTCCGGAGATCCACACCGGTGCGCCGTCGACGACACCGAGCAGGACGTCGCGCTCACCGACGATGAACTCGCCCTGCGGGTAACACATCGGCGACGAGCCGTCGCAGCAGCCGCCCGACTGGTGGAACATGACCGGGCCGTGCCGGTCGCGCAGCCGGTTCAGCAGTTCGGCCGCCGGATCGGTGATCAGCACCCGGGGCGGGACACCCTGGGCGTCAACCGTCATATCCGACTCCTGTGCCGCGGCCCTGCTCTGTCTGGTCTGTCTGGTCTGGTGTAACGCAGCTCACAGTACTCCGGGGGCGACAATGGCGGCCATGGTCGAGGACCCGCATCTGTGGCTGGAGGACATCGACGGCGACGACGCCCTGGCCTGGGTCCGTGAACGCAACGACGAATGCGTCGCACAGTTCGCCGGCCCCGAGTTCGAGCGGATGCGGGCACAGGCACTGGAGGTGCTCGACACCGATGCGCGCATCCCGTACGTGCGTCGCCGCGGTCGCTATCTCTACAACTTCTGGCGCGACGCTGCCAACCCGAAGGGGTTGTGGCGGCGCACCACGCTGGAGAGCTACCGCGGCGACGATCCCGACTGGGAGGTGCTGATCGACCTCGACGACCTGGCCCGCACCGAAGGCGAGAACTGGGTGTGGTCCGGCGCGGACGTCATCGAGCCGGACCACACCGTGGCCCTGATCTCGTTGTCCCGGGGCGGATCCGACGCCGGTGTGGTTCGCGAGTTCGACATGCGGACGAAGTCCTTCGTGCCGGGCGGTTTCGAACTTCCCGAGGCCAAGTCGAGGGTCGGCTGGGAGGACCACGACACCCTGCTGGTGGGCACCGACTTCGGGCCGGGCTCGCTGACCGAGTCCGGGTATCCGCGGATCGTGAAACGCTGGCGGCGGGGGCAGCCGCTGGCCGAGGCCGAGACGCTGTTCACCGGGTCGAGCACCGATGTCATCGTCGCGGCCGGGGCCGACCGCACACCGGGCTACGAGCGCACGCTGATCACCCGGGCGATCGACTTCTACAACGACGAGACCTACCAGTTGCGGTCCGGCGAGCTGGTGCGCATCGGCGCGCCCACCGACGCGGGAGTCTCGGTGCACCGCGACTGGCTACTGATCGAACTGCGCACCGACTGGCACACCGGCACCGCCGACTTCCGAGCGGGTTCGCTGCTGGCCGCGGACTACGAGGAGTTCGTCGCCGGCACGGCGACACCCACCATCGTCTTCGAACCCGATGAGCGCACCTGTCTGCACCAGTACTCGTGGACACGCGACAAGCTGGTGATGGTCACCCTCGCCGATGTGGCGAGCCGGGTCGAGATCGTCACACCGGGATCGTGGACCCGTGAGCCGGTGGACGGCTGCCCGCCGAGCAGCACCACCGTCATCGTCGCCGCCGACGACACCGGAGACGAGATCTTCCTCGATTCCAGCGGATTCCTCACACCGTCGACCCTGCTGCACGGTGCGGCGGGCAGCCCACTTGAGTCGATCAAGACCGCGCCGTCGTTCTTCGACGCATCGAAGATGGGGGTGGCACAGCACTTCGCGACATCCGATGACGGTACGCAGATCCCGTACTTCGTTGTGGGACGGCTGGATTCGGGGTCGCCCGCACCGACACTGCTCGGCGGGTACGGCGGATTCGAGGTGGCGCAGACACCAGGCTACGGCGGTGTTCTCGGCCGGCTGTGGCTCTCGCACGGCGGCGCATACGTGCTGGCGAACATCCGCGGCGGCGGCGAGTACGGGCCACGCTGGCACACCCAGGCGGTGCGCGAGGGCCGGCACAAGGTCGCCGAGGACTTCGCCGCGGTGGCCCGCGATCTGGTCGCGCGCGGCATCACCACGCCCGCGCAACTCGGAGCGCAGGGCGGGAGCAACGGCGGTCTGCTGATGGGGATCATGCTGACCAAATACCCGAAACTGTTCGGCGCACTGGTGTGCCAGGTTCCACTGCTGGACATGAAGCGCTTCCACCTGCTGCTCGCCGGGGCGTCATGGATCGCCGAGTACGGCGACCCGGACGACCCGCGGGAGTGGGAGTTCATCTCGCAGTACTCGCCCTACCAGAACATCGGAACCGCCACGCGGTATCCGCCCGTCCTGATCACCACGTCCACCCGCGACGACCGGGTGCATCCCGGGCACGCGCGCAAGATGACGGCCGCACTGGAGGCGGCGGGCCAGCAGGTCCTGTACTACGAGAACATCGAAGGCGGGCATGCCGGCGCCGCGGACAACGCCCAGACCGCGTTCAAATCCGCGCTCGCGTTCTCATTTCTTCGCCGGATGCTTGGCAAGCCCGGCTAGCAGCGACACGATCACGCCGACGAGTACCAGTCCCCCGCCGACGATCAACGTGATGTTGAGCCACTGGTGCATGCTGTCCTGCGCGGTGGCCACCATGACGTCGGCGACGCGGCGCGCGGTGCCGGAGGTTCCGTCGTCCAGGGCGGTCCGCAGATAGCGCCGGCCGACCTCCATCGCGGCCCAACCGGCAGCACCGACCAGAAGAGCCGAAACCCCAAGGGCGGCGAGCGCCTTGCCGTGCCGGACCGAGGTGTACAGCAACAAGAGTGCCGCTGCGGCGGTCAGCGCGGCCAGCGACCAGCTGACCCACGGCCCCCATGCCGCATACTCGCGCAGCGACCCGGGCCGCAGGGACGCCGGGGCCTTGTCGGTCAGCGCGATCGGGACCGATGCGTCCACGGTGATGTTGTAGTCGCGCAAAGTCTGGGCGAAGGCTGTGTCGGACAGCATCGGCGCGAGATCGATCACCCAGCGGCCCTGCGGATCGACACGGGTATCCACTGAGTCGGTGAACAGCCAACGGTGGGCGAAGGTGTTCGCCGCCGCGAACTGCACCGGGAACGACGAGCTTGCCGTGTAGGCCTTCGCGATACCGCTGACCATCGTCGCGTCGGCGGACGAACTGAGCCGGCCCACCTGGGTGGTCAACTCCGTCGCCATCGCGGCCTGTAACTGCGGATCGCCGGCGGCCCGCTGCGCCAGTGCCGCATAGCCGTCGCCGTCGATCAGATTGTGCTGGGCCCACATCGCCGGGAGCGCGACGGCAAGCAGGACGGTGGTGAGCAGCCACAGCACGCCGGTGGCCATCGAGCGGATAGCCCTCATCGAAGAACTCGCAGAAGTCTCGACCGTCGCAACACTGCGGCGACCAGGCACACCAGCGACGTTCCGAGCAGAAGCGCACCCACGGCGTCGGTGAAGTAGTGGTAGGTGACCGATTGGCCGAGGATGCCGAGCAGGGCGAACAACGTGGCCGTCCACAGCAGCCACCGCCGCACACCGATGGCCAGGATCAGCATGCCCAGCACGGCGATCATCAGCGTGGTGTGACCGCTGGGATAGGCCAGGCCGTCCTCCTTGAACCGGCCGAAGACGGGCTTGAGGGCACGCGCCGCCCACACCGACGCGATCGGCACCACCACGATCACCGGCAGCAGCGCCCACATCCTGCGGTACGCCGCCGCCGCCACCGCGATCAACAGCAGCACCTGGGCTGTCCGGTAATCGGTGAAGACCAGCAGCGCGCTGAGCGGGCCGCCGCGGGCCTGCTGCATCCAGGCGTCCACCGGCGTCGCGCCGTCGCGCACACCCAGGCCGAGCAGAACCATCAGCGGCAAGCCGACGGAGGGCCAGCCGAGGAGAGCCTTGTCGATCAGGGCGCGATCCCCCGCAGATACGCCGCCTGGCCCAGATGCTGGGCGCAGTCGTCGATGATGCTGACCAGACGGACACTCGCTGTCACGGGCGGACTCCAGTTCTCGTCGACCACCCGGGCGAGTTCGTCGGCGGTGATGCCGGCGATGTATTCCAGGGTCGCCTTGTGCACCGCATGGTAGTAGCCGGAAAGCAGATCGGCCGTAGGCCGCACCTTGGCCACCTCCGCGGGCGTGTGGCCGTAGCCGTGGGCATCCCGCGGCAGGTCGAGGGCGAACCGGTCCACCCAGTGCTCCCACACCTGAGGCGTTCCGGTGATCTGGGCGAGCTGGGCGTCGGTGATGCGGGCGCTGTGCCAGATCAGCCAGGCGATGCTGTTCGCGCCGGGCGCGGGGCGGTAGAACGAGACGTCATCGGTGAGGTCGTCGGTCAGATCATCGACGTGCTCGATGATCCGGGTGAAAGAGTCGCGCAGGATTTCGCGAGCGGCCGGGACGTCCATCGTCGCGACGCTACCCCCAGTGCCGACGCTACCCTGAGTGCTATGAGCTACGACCTGGTCATCCGCAATGGCACCATCGTCGACGGCCTCGGCGGCGAACCGTATCGGGGCGACGTCGCGGTCTCGGGCGGCGTGATCGTCGCCGTCGGCGCCGTCGACGGTTCCGGAACCCGTGAGATCGACGCCGCCGGCCTGCTCGTCACGCCCGGCTTCGTCGATCTGCACACCCACTACGACGGTCAGGCGATCTGGTCGGACCGCTGCTCGCCGTCGTCCTCACACGGGGTGACGACCGCCCTGATGGGCAACTGCGGCGTCGGCTTCGCCCCGTGCCGGCCCGAGGACCACGATGTTCTCGTCGACGTGATGGCCGGCGTCGAGGACATTCCCGGGGTGGTGATGACCGACGGCCTGCCGTGGGACTGGGAGACCTTCCCGGAGTACCTCGATGCGCTGGATTCACGGCGCCGCGATATCGACGTCGCCGCCTACCTTCCGCACTCGCCGCTGCGGGTGTACGTCATGGGACAGCGAGGCGCGGACCGCGAGCCGGCCACGCCGGAGGACCTTGCGCTGATGCGCAAACTGGCCGCCGAGGCCATCGAGGTCGGCGCACTGGGTGTCTCGTCGTCGCGATTCGCCTTCCACAAGACCGGCAGCGGTGATTTCATCCCGACCTACGAGGCGGCCTACGACGAGATCGCCGCGATCGTCGGCGGTGTGGCGGATGCCGGGGGCGGCCTGCTCCAGTTCATCCCCGACCTGCCGGCGGGCGGGTACGAGCCGGTGCTTGCGCAGGTGTTCGAGGCGGCGGCCGAGGCCGGCGTTCCGGTGACGTTCACCCTCACAACGGGCAATTCCGGCGAGCCGATCTGGCCTGGCGCGGTGAACCTGATCGAGAAGTTCAACGCCGCAGGAAGTCAGATCACCGCGCAGGTGTTCGCCCGGCCCATCGGACTGGTGATCGGACTGGAACTCACCGCGAACCCGTTCGCGCTCTATCCGAGCTACCAGGAGATCGCCGATCTGCCGTTGGCGCAACGGGTCGCAGAGATGCGCAAGCCCGAGGTGCGTGAGCGGATCCTGGCGGACAAGCCGGGCGAGGGTCATCCGTTCATGTACTTCGCGCAGGCGTGGCAATGGATGTTCCCGATGACCGAGCCGGCGAACTACGAGCCGTCGGCGCAGGAGAGCATTCTGGCCCGCGCCGCCGCGCGCGGGGTGAGCCCGCTGGAGGAGGCCTACGACCGACTACTCGACGATGGCGGGCACGCCATGATGCTGGTGGCGCTGGCCAACTTCGAGAACAACTCATTGGACACCGTCGGTGAGCTGATGCGCCGCGACGATGTGGTGCTCGGCCTGGGCGACGGCGGAGCGCACTACGGGATGATCTGCGACGCAAGCTATCCCACGTTCGTCCTGGCGCACTGGGCTCGTGACCGGGAGAGCGGCCGGCTGAGCGTCGCTGAGGCCGTCCGTCAGATGACGTCGGTACCGGCGGCGGTGGCCGGGTTGGAGGACCGCGGCCGCATCGCCGTCGGCTACAAGGCCGATCTCAATGTGATCGACCACGCCGGGCTGACCCTGCACAAGCCGACGATCGTCCACGATCTGCCCGGCGGCGGACGGCGGCTGGACCAGGCCGCCGACGGCTACGTCGCCACGATCGTCTCCGGCGAGGTGATCGCCGAGAACGGGGTGCCGACGCCGGCGCGGCCGGGCAAGCTGATCCGCGGAAAGCGTCCCGCCCCGGCCGGGTAGCCGACCCCGGGCCCGACGGCCCGCGCCGAGTGTGCCGATTCCGACGCACGCCCGGCGTGTCCGGTGAAAAACCGCACTGTCGACGCCAGCCGGCCCGCAAACGGGGAGATGCCCGGCCCCTTGTCAGGGGCCGGGCATCTCCGTTGTGGGGACCTCGAAGCGGGGACCTAGAAGACCTAGAAGTCCATCCCGCCCATGCCGCCGGTCGGGTCGGCCGGGGCGGCCGCCTTCTCCGGCTTGTCGGCGACGACGGCCTCGGTGGTCAGGAACAGAGCCGCGATGGACGCCGCGTTCTGCAGCGCCGAGCGGGTGACCTTGACCGGGTCGGCGACGCCGGCCTTGAGCAGATCCTCGTACTCATTGGTGGCGGCGTTGAGGCCGGTGCCACCGGGTGAGTTGCGGACCTTCTCGGCGACCACGCCGGGCTCGAGTCCGGCGTTGAAGGCGATCTGCTTCAGCGGTGCCTCCAGCGCCACCTTGACGATGTTGGCGCCGGTGGCCTCGTCACCGGACAGCTTCATCTCGTCGAGCGCCGGGGCCGACTGCAGCAGGGCCACACCGCCACCGGCGACGATGCCCTCCTCGACGGCGGCCTTGGCGTTGCGCACCGCGTCCTCGATGCGGTGCTTGCGCTCCTTGAGCTCCACCTCGGTGGCTGCGCCCGCCTTGATCACCGCAACGCCGCCGGCCAGCTTGGCCAGGCGCTCCTGCAGCTTCTCGCGGTCGTAGTCAGAGTCGGAGTTCTCGATCTCGCCGCGGATCTGGGCGACCCGACCGGCGATGGCCTCGGAGTCACCGGCGCCCTCGACGATGGTGGTCTCGTCCTTGGTCACGACGACCTTGCGGGCCTGGCCGAGCAGCGAGGTGTCGGCGGTCTCCAGGGACAGGCCGACCTCCTCGCTGATGACCTGACCCCCAGTGAGGATCGCCATGTCCTGCAGCATCGCCTTGCGGCGGTCACCGAAGCCCGGCGCCTTGACGGCGACGGACTTGAAGGTGCCGCGGATCTTGTTGACGACGAGCGTGGACAGCGCCTCGCCCTCGACGTCCTCGGCGATGATCAGCAGCGGCTTGCCGGCCTGAATGACCTTTTCCAGCAACGGAAGCAGGTCCTTGACCGTCGACACCTTGGAGCTGACCAGAAGGATGTAGGGATCCTCCAGCACGGCCTCCTGACGCTCGGCGTCGGTGACGAAGTAGCCGGAAATGTAGCCCTTGTCGAAGCGCATGCCCTCGGTGAGCTCGAGCTGCAGGCCGAAGGTGTTGGACTCCTCGACGGTGATGACACCCTCGTTGCCGACCTTGTCCATGGCCTCGGCGATCAGGTCGCCGATGGTCTGGTCGCCGGCGGAGATCCCGGCGGTGGCCGCGATCTGGTCCTTGGTCTCGACCTCCTTGGCGCTCTTGAGAAGCGTCTCGGTGATCTTGTCGACGGCCTTCTCGATACCGCGCTTCAGCGCAAGCGGGTTGGCGCCGGCCGCGACGTTGCGCAGGCCCTCGCGAACCAGGGCCTGGGCCAGCACGGTGGCGGTGGTGGTTCCGTCGCCGGCGACGTCGTCAGTCTTCTTGGCGACTTCCTTGACCAGCTCGGCGCCGATCTTCTCGTACGGATCCTCGAGCTCGATCTCCTTGGCGATGGACACACCGTCGTTGGTGATCGTCGGGGCGCCCCACTTCTTCTCCAGGACGACGTTGCGGCCCTTGGGACCGAGCGTGACCTTCACCGCGTCGGCGAGGGCGTTGAGACCCCGCTCAAGGCCGCGGCGAGCCTCTTCGTCATACGCAATAATCTTGGACATTGCGGTGTGAATCCTCCGGTTGGGGATGGCACGTTCTCGGCCGGGTGCAGTGCCCGCGACGGACGGCTGGAGAGTGCTCCCGCGCGTACGCGGCCCCGGCCTCACCGTCCCGGCCTGGCACTCACCGGTCGTGAGTGCCAAGCACATTTTTAGCACTCGACCCCGGAGAGTGCAAGAAGGGTTCGCCGTCGGTGGACACGCCGCTCACGGCCGCCGCCGACCCCCTCTCCGGTCGGTTAGAGTCCGATCTCTGTTCTGAGGGACCCATTCACACAACGGAGGTACGGGTGCGGGCTGTCGATACGCCCGACACCCAGGCGCCCGACACCCAGGCGCCCGACACCCAGGCGCTGCGCGGCTGGCAGCGACGAGCACTGGTCCGCTATCTCACCGCCCGGCCCCGCGACTTCCTGCTGGTGGCCACCCCGGGCGCCGGCAAGACCGCATTCGCCCTGCGTATCGCCGGTGAACTGCTCGCCGACGGCACCGTGGAGCGGGTCACCGTGGTGGTGCCCACCGACCACCTCAAGACCCAGTGGGCGCAGGCCGCCGCCGCCGCGGGGATCGCACTGGACCCCCGGTTCTCCAACTCCGCGGCGTTGACCTCGCAGGACTACCACGGGGTGGTGGTGACCTACGCCCAGGTGGCCAGCCATCCGATGCGCCACCGGGTGCGCACCGAGAACAGGCGCACGCTGGTGATCTTCGACGAGATCCACCACGGCGGGGACGCCAACAGTTGGGGCGACGGGATCACCGAGGCGTTCTCAGACGCCACCCGGCGCCTGGCGCTGACCGGCACCCCCTTCCGCAGCGACGACAGCGCGATCCCATTCGTCGAGTACGTGCCCGAGGGCCCGGGCCTGCTGCGTTCGAAAGCCGACCACACCTACGGCTACGCCGACGCCCTGGCCGACGGCGTGGTGCGTCCCGTGGTCTTCCTCGCCTACTCCGGTGAGGCGCGCTGGCGGACCAGCGCCGGCGAGGAACATGCCGCCCGGCTCGGTGAGCCGCTCACCGCCGAGCACACCGCGCGGGCCTGGCGCACCGCGCTGGACCCGGCCGGCGAATGGATGCCGGCGGTGATCCGGGCCGCCGACACCCGGCTGCGCCAGTTGCGCGACGGGGGCATGCCCGACGCCGGCGGGATGGTGATCGCATCCGATCAGAAAACGGCCCGCGCCTACGCCCGGCTGCTGTCCTCGATCACCGGCGAGACGCCGACGCTGGTGCTCTCCGATGATCCGGGGTCATCGGCGCGGATCAGTGAATTCGCCTGCGCCACAAGCGGTTGGCTGGTCGCGGTTCGCATGGTCTCCGAAGGTGTGGACATCCCGCGGCTCGCGGTGGGCGTCTACGCCACCAGCGCGTCGACACCGCTGTACTTCGCCCAGGCGGTGGGCCGGTTCGTGCGGTCGCGCCGGCCCGGCGAGACGGCCAGCATCTTCCTGCCGTCGGTTCCGTCCCTGCTGCAGCTGGCCAGCGAGCTCGAGGCGCAACGCAATCACGTGCTCGGCAAGCCGCACCGGGAGACGTTGTACGACGACGCACCGATCGAACCGCGACGCACCGAGCCGGCCGACCCGGACGCCGGCTTCGAATCACTGGGCGCGGACGCCGAATTGGACCAGCTGATCTTCGACGGGGCATCGTTCGGAACCGCGGCCCCCGCGGGCAGCGACGAGGAGGCCGACTACCTCGGTATCCCCGGCCTGCTCGACGCCACTCAGATGCGTGAGTTGCTGCGGCGCCGCCAAGACGAGCAACGCGCCATGCGAACCTCGGTGGGCGCCGAGACGGTGCCCCGGACCACCCACGGCCGGCTCACCGAACTCCGCCGCGAACTCAACGCACTGGTGGCCGCCACCCATCACCGCACCGGCAGGCCGCACGGCTGGATCCACAATGAACTGCGCCGGATCTGCGGCGGGCCACCGGTGGCGGCCGCCAACGGCGAGCAGTTGCAGGAGCGCATCGGCGCGGTGCGTTCGCTGCAGGTCTAGCCGGTTTTCCGGCCATTCCCCCTCGCCGGACGGGGCATCGGCTCATACTCGACGCGAGGGGTGGCGTCATGGGGTCAGTGGATTTCTCGACCTGGATACCCGGGTGGGCCTCATTCTTCGCGGTGAGCCTGTACGGGGTCCTGTTGGTGAGACAGGCCGTCCGGGTCCGCAAGGCCCGGGAGCCCTTCCAAGATCGCATCCTGGTGACCGGCTCGCGCGGAAAGTCCGGCACGGTGCGGCTGATCCACTCCGGGCTGCGCCACAACGGCAGGACGGCCTACGGGAAGGTGACCGGCACCATCGCGCTGGAGATCCTGCCCGACGGCTCCGAGGTCGACACCCTACGGATCGGCGCCCCGGGCATCAGCGAGCTGCCGCAGGCCGTCGTCCGGGCGGCCGCCTCGGGTGCCGAGTACGGCGTCTTCGAATGCATGGCGATCTCGCCGGAACTGATCCACGTCGTGCAGGCGAAGTACGTGCAGGCCCGGATCGTGGTGATTCCGACCATCCGGCTCGACCACCTCGAGGACGAGGGTCTCACCGAACTCGAGATCGGGATGAACATCTTCGACGCGATCGATGACTGCGACTGCGTGGTCGCCGGGGTCGACCAGCCGGAGCTGCAGACCGCCTACCGGCAGTGGTGTGAGGCCAAGGGTGTGGAATTCATTCTGGCGAAACCGCGGCCCGACACACCGCTCGTGATCGGTCACCATCCGACCAACGTCGAAGTGGCCCGCCAGGTTCTGATCAAGCTCGGCCTGTCCGACGAGCAGGCGTGTGCGGGCCTGCTGGCCGCCAGCGCCGAACCGCACGTGTTGAGCTACTACTCGACGCAGACATCCGCCGGCGTCGAACTGGGTTTGGTCGACATCGGCGCCGCCAACGACCCGCAGTCTGCCGCCGAGGCCCTGGCGCAGTGGCCGCTGGACAACGAAGTGGTGGTGCCGATCCTGGCCAACCGGTGGGACCGTCCGCTGCGGGCGGTGGTGTTCGCCGGTGCGGTGCTGGGACGCTTCCCGGTGGCGGGCGTCTCCGGATCATTGTTCGAATGGGTCAAGCGCCTCAAGCCCGAGGAACTGTCCGACGTCCGCCGGGAGTACCGGCACACCAAGGTCTTTCGGCTCACCCGCGCTCTGGCGGGCGACCCCGACCGGCTCGCGCGGCTGCTCACCGTATTGCTCGGCACACCGGAGAGCGGACGTTTCGTGCTGGTGATCGTGGAGAACACCCACGACCCGCACACCGACCGGCTGCGCCAGACCTTCGGCCGGGTGGGTAGGCCGCAATTACTGGAGTTCGCGGACTGAACCATGGTCGGTCTGGAAGTCGAGGTCGTCAGGGCGACACTGGTCATCGGGATCGTCATCGGCGGGCTGGCGTACCACTTCACCCGCGTTTCCAGCGGGGGCGTCGTCACCACTCCCTTCCTCACACTGCTGGTCATGACCGGGCGGTGGTGGGACATCCTCGGCTGGGCGGTGATCACCCTGGCGGCTCTCGGCGTGATCAAACTCCTCGCCGCGCGCTGGCCGCTGCCGCGGTCCTGGCTGTTCTATATCGGCATCTTCGTCGCGACGGCCATCCACGTCATCGGGATCGAGGTGAGTTCGGTTCCCGGGTTCGACGGCGCCGGGCTGGGTCTGTTCCTGACCGCCGGGGTGTACGTGTGTTCGGGGCTGACCGCCTACGACGCCCTGCGGCAGGGCGTAGTGCGCACCTTCGCCGCGGCGGCGATGGTCACCGGTATTACGCTCGCGGTGATCATCCCGTTGCGTTATGTGACCAACACCTTCGGCGGCGAACAGCTCATCGTCACCGAGAGCCCGCTGCGCGATCCGATACTCGCGCTGATCTGCGTGGGCACCGCTGTGGCCATGCGGATGGGGCCGCAGTGGGGCACCGCCGGGATCATCGGCGGCCTCTACCTGCTCAACATCGCCACCGTTGAGTCCATCCTGGTGGTGGTCGTGTTCACCGTCGTGGGGTCGATCATCTACCGAACGATCGCCGACTCGCTCGGCCTGGCCCGCAAGGAGCGTTTCTACACGCTGCTCGCGGTGGGATCGATCGCCTCCTGGTTCGGCCTGTTCTGGGCGACGTATCTGGGCATCCCCGGCGCGGCGGCTGTTGCCGCGTATCCGATCGAACCGCTGATCGTCATCGGCCTGATGATCGGCGAGACCGTCCGCTACGGAGCCTTACGCACCGCCCTCGGTGCGACGGTCGTGTTCGCAGTCACCGCGGCGGCGGCCTACCTCATCGACGGGGACCCGACGCTGACGCCCGTCGTGGTCACCGTGGCGATGATGTTGGTAGCCGGGGCCGTCGCGGTGTCGCTGGTCCGGATCAGGCGCGAGTGGGCGATCGCGCTCAAGGGAGGCGACCGGTGGGGTGTGCGGCCCGACAACCTCTCCGAAGTGGTCCAGCCCAGGACTCGACTGCGCCCGGCCGCCGAAGGCCCGTGACGCCGCACCGTGACGCCCCGCAACTCACGGGCAGTATCTTCTAGTCATGACGCAGCGCTGGACTGAGAACGACGTGCCCGACCAGACCGGGCGGGTGGCGATCATCACCGGATCCAACACCGGCCTGGGATACGACAACGCCCGCGCGCTCGCGGGCCGGGGGGCGAAGGTCGTGATGGCGGTGCGCGACACCGCCAAGGGCGAGGCCGCGGCCGCCAAGATCCGCAGCATCACCCCCGGCGCCGACATCGCCGTGCACAGGCTCGACCTGGGATCGCTGGCGTCAGTCCGGCAGGCAGCCGCCGAATTGGCGGCGGACTACCCGCGGATCGACCTGCTCATCAACAACGCGGGTGTGATGTACCCGCCGAAGCAGAACACCAGCGACGGATTCGAGTTGCAGTTCGGCACCAACCATCTCGGTCACTTCGCACTCACCGGTCTGCTGCTGCCCAACCTGCTGCCGGTGGACGGTTCCCGAGTGGTGGTCGTGGCCAGCATCGCCCACAACATCCGCGCGAAGATCGACTTCGACGACTTGCAATGGGATACGCGCCGCTACGACCGGGTGGCGTCCTACGGGCAGTCGAAGCTGGCGAACCTGATGTTCACCTACGAGCTACAGCGCCGTCTGGCCGCGGCGAAGGCCAAGACCATCGCGGTGGCGGCACACCCGGGCGTGGCGGCCACCGAACTGGTTCGGCACGTGCCGGGCGCGAGCCTGCCCGGCGTCAGCTGGCTGTCCGGCAAGCTGTTGAACACCTCGGAACTGGGTGCGCTTGCCACGCTGCGGGCGGCCACCGACCCGTCGGTGCAGGGCGGACAGTACTGGGGTCCCGACGGGTTCCGCGAACTGCGCGGCTATCCCGTGCTGGTGACCTCCAACAAGCAGTCCCACGATGTCGCGACGCAGCAGCGGCTGTGGCAGGTCTCCGAGGAGTTGACCGGCGTCAGCTATCCGGTCTGACGCACACGATGCGCAGCGTCGATGAACATCAGCGGGTGGTCGCCGGGCTGATCCGCACACGGGAACCCGTGACGGTGAACACCGCCGGTGCCGGCGGCCTGGTGCTCGCCGCCGACGTCGTGGCGCCGCTGTCACTGCCCGTGTTCGACAACTCCGCGATGGACGGCTACGCGTTGCGTTCCGGTGACATCGCCGCGGCCGGCACCGGCGAACCGGTGACACTTCCTGTCGCTGAGGACATTCCGGCGGGGCGCACCGACCGGCTCACCCTCGCGGCCGGCACCGCCCACCGGATCATGACCGGTGCGCCGGTGCCGGCCGGGGCCGATGCCGTGGTGCCGGTGGAGCAGACAGATGCCGGTACCGAGTCGGTGGTCATCCGGTCGACGGCCCGAGCCGGTCAGCACATCAGACGTGCAGGCGAGGACGTCACCGCCGGCACCACGGTGCTGACGGCCGGTCAGACGCTCACCCCGGCGGCACTCGGCCTGGCCGCCGCGCTCGGCCTGCGCGAACTGATCGTGACGCCGCGCCCGCGGGTGGTGGTGATCTCCACCGGTTCGGAACTGGTGGCGCCCGGAACACCGCTGCAACCGGGTCAGATCTACGAGTCCAACGCGGTGATGCTCGCCGCGGCGGTCCGCGAGGCCGGCGCCGAGGTGGTGGCGGTGGCAACCTGCGGCGACGACGTGGCCGCGTTTCGCGCCGCAGTCGACGCGAACGCCGGCGACAGCGATGTCGTGCTCACCTCCGGCGGTGTGAGCGCCGGTGCCTACGAGGTGGTCAAGGACGCCTTCGGCCGCGACAGCGCGGTCGAGTTCGTCAAGGTCGCGATGCAACCCGGTATGCCGCAGGGGTCGGGCACGCTGGCCGACGAGCGCGCGCTGATCGCACTGCCGGGCAACCCGGTCAGCGCGCTGGTGTCCTTCGAGGTGTTCGTGCGGCCCGCGCTACGTGCGGCCGCGGCGCTGGCCCGCCCGCACCGGCCGAGGCGCACGGCCGTGCTGGCCGAGGCGATCACCTCACCGCGCGGTAAGCGCCAGTTCCGCCGGGGCGTCTATGACCCGGCCACCGGCGGCGTCACCAGCTACGGGCCGCCGGCGTCGCACCACCTGCGCTGGCTGGCATCGGCCAACTGCCTGCTGGAGGTCGGTGAGGACGTGACCGAACTGGCGGCGGGTGAACAAGTCGGCATCTGGGATCTCGACGCGCCGTAGAATCGCGCCAATGGCCAGACGTCCCGACGCCGGCACACAGTCCGACCCGCAACGCCTGGCCGCCCTGGTCCGGTCCGCGGTCCCGCCGATCCACCCCGCGGGAATCCCGTTCATCGCCGCCGGCCTGGCGCTGGCCGCACTCGGCCGCCGGCACCCGTGGCTGCGGCGGGCGGGTGTGGCCGCCGCCGGCGCCAACGCGGCCTTCTTCCGCCATCCGCCGCGCACGCCGCCGAGCCGGCCGGGGCTGGTGGTTTCCCCCGCCGACGGTCTGGTGTGTCTGGTCGACACCGCACCCCTGCCGGCCGAACTGGGCCGGACGGCAGAGCCGGTCCTGCGGATCAGTGTCTTTCTGTCCCTGCTGGACGCCCACGTCCAGCGGATTCCCGTGGGCGGCGAGGTGCTGGCCGTCGAGCACCGGCCCGGCCGCTTTCATTCCGCCGACCTGGCGGCGGCCAGTGAGGACAATGAGCGCAACAGCGTGCTGATCCGCACGCCGGAAGGACACGAGGTGGCCGTCGTTCAGATCGCCGGGCTCATCGCCCGGCGCATCGTCTGCGATGTCCGGGCCGGCGAAACCGTGGGCATCGGCCAGACCTACGGACTCATCCGGTACGGCTCGCGGCTGGACACTTATCTGCCGACGGGCTCCGAAGTGCTCATCGAACCCGGGCAGCGCGCACTGGCCGGTGAGACCGTTCTGGCGCGGCTGCCGTGACGACACCGCGGACCGGCCCCCGGCGGGGCCTGCGCATCCTGCCCAGCGCGACGACCGTGCTGGCGATCTGCGCGGGGCTGACGTCGATCAAGTTCGCCCTGGACGGACGGCCGCACGTCGCGCTGGCCCTGATCGGCGCGGCAGCGGTTCTCGACGGCATCGACGGCGGAATCGCCCGCGCACTGCACGCGCAGTCCCCGATGGGCGCCGAGATCGACTCGCTGGCCGATGCGGTCAACTTCGGTGTCGCACCGGCTCTGATCGTGTACATCACCCTGCTGCCGACATCACCCATCGGATGGATGTTCGTTCTGCTGTACGCGGTCTGCATCGTGCTGCGACTGGCACGGTTCAACACTCTGCTCGACGACGACACCGGCCCCGCATACACCCGGCAGTACTTCGTCGGAATGCCCGCACCGTGCGGTGCGGTCGGGGCCATCGGACCTCTGGCAGCGATGCTGCAGTTCGGACAGGGCTGGTGGACCTCCACCGGGTTCGTCTGCGCCTGGCTGGCCGCCAACTCGGCACTGCTGGTGAGCCGCGTGCCGACCTTGGCGCTGAAGTCCATCTCGGTGCCCGCGAACGCCGCACCGATCCTGCTGGTGATCGTCGCGATCGCCGCCGCAGGGCTGCTGCTGTTCCCGTATGTCCTTGTGCTGCTGATCATTGCGGGTTATCTGCTGATCATGCCGTTCACCATCCGCAGCCAGCGGTGGGCCGCCGCGCATCCGGAACTGGACAACTCGCGGCAACGCCGCGCGGCGCGTCGTGCGATCCGCCGCGGCGAACATCCCAACCGGCGCTCTGCCGCGCGACTCGGCCTACGCAAACCGGGAGGCTGAGTCGCTGATGTCCGATCTGATGTCCGACTCACCCCCGCCGTCGTCGTCGCTGATGCTCACCGCGCGGCTCAACACCGCCGCGCTGGACTCCCGCCGCGGCGTGGTGCGGCTGCATCCGGAGGCTCTCGCCGCTCTCGGTATCCGGGAGTGGGATGCGGTGTCGCTGACCGGGACGCGAACCACCGCGGCCGTGGCGGGAGTGGCACCGGCGGGGACACCGGCCGGCACCGCCCTGCTCGACGACGTCACCCTGTCGAATGCGGGACTGCGAGAGGACACCGAGGTACTGGTGGCCGCGGTGACGGTATACGGAGCCCGGTCGGTGGCGCTGCGGGGCTCGGCGCTGGCGATGAAATCGGTCACGTCGACGACACTTCGCCAGGCGCTGCTGGGAAAGGTGCTCACCGTCGGCGACACGGTGTCGCTGCTGCCCCGTGACCTCGGGCCGGGCACATCCACCTCCGAGGCGACGTCGGCGCTGGCGACGTCCGTCGGCATCACCTGGACCTCGGAACTGCTGACGGTGACGGGCACCGACCCGGCCGGTCCGGTGTCGGTGCAACCCAACTCTTCGGTCACCTGGGGAGACGGGTCGCCGGGGGGCGCACCCGCCGCGGTCTCAACCGCCGCCGTGAGCGCCCCCACACAGTGGCCGGCGGAACCGCCGGTCAGCATCGACGACCTCAAGGGTCAGCACGCGCAGGCCGGCCGGCTCACCGAATGGCTCAAGCTGGCCCTCGACGAACCCGAACTGCTGCACACCCTCGGCGCCAAACCGAATCTCGGTGTCCTGATCACCGGGCCGGCCGGAGTGGGCAAGGCCCGGCTGGTGCGGGCGGTGTGCGCGGGACGGCGGCTGGTGGACCTCGACGGCCCGGACACCGGCGCGCTGGCCGCCGGCGACCGCCATCGGGCCGTGGCCCGGGCGGTGGCCGAGGTGATCAGCGGCGGCGGGGTGCTGCTGGTCACCGACATCGACGCGCTGCTGCCCACACCGGCCGAACCGGTCTCCACCATGATCCTCGGCGAACTGAAGAAGGCCGTCGCCGCACCGGGCGTGGCGCTGATCGCCACGTCCCAGGCGCCCGACTCGGTGGATTCCCGACTGCGCGCGCCCGATCTGTGCGACCGCGAGTTGGGTTTGAGCCTGCCGGACGGCGCCACCCGCAAGGCACTGCTGGAGGTCCTGCTGCGCGACGTGCCCGCCCGCGACCTCGATCTGGCCGCCGTGGCCGAACGCACGCCGGGATTCGTTCGGGCCGACCTCGCCGCACTGGTGCGCGAGGCCGCATTGCGGGCGGCGGCACGCGCCAGCGAGGACGCCCAAGCACCGGAGCTGACCCAGGAGGACTTCACCGGTGCGCTCACCGTGATCCGTCCGCTGTCGCGGTCGAGCACCGAGGAGATCGCGGTCGGCTCAGTGACGCTCGACGACGTCGGCGACATGGTGGACACCAAACAGGCGCTGACCGAGGCCGTGCTGTGGCCGCTTCAGCATCCGGACACCTTCGCGCGTCTCGGGGTCGAGCCACCCCGCGGCGTTCTGCTCTACGGTCCGCCGGGATGCGGAAAGACCTTCGTGGTCCGCGCCCTCGCCAGCTCCGGGCGGCTTAGCGTGCACGCCGTCAAAGGCGCTGAACTGATGGACAAGTGGGTGGGTTCCTCAGAGAAGGCCGTGCGCGAACTGTTCCGCCGGGCAAGGGATTCCGCGCCGTCACTGGTGTTCCTCGACGAGGTGGATGCTCTGGCCCCGCGCCGCGGCCAGAGCTTCGACTCCGGGGTGACAGACCGCGTGGTGGCGGCGCTGCTGACCGAACTGGACGGTATCGAGCCGCTTCGCGACGTCGTCGTCCTGGGGGCCACCAACCGGCCCGATCTGATCGACCCGGCCCTGCTGCGGCCCGGCCGGCTCGAGCGGCTGGTGTTCGTGGAGCCGCCGGACGCCGACGCGCGCCACCAGATCCTCAAGACCGCGGCGAAGTCGGTCCCGTTGAGTGCGGACGTGGATCTCGGCGCGCTCGCGGCGGACCTGGACGGCTACAGCGCCGCGGACTGCGTCGCCCTGCTACGGGAGGCCGCCCTGACAGCGATGCGCCGCTCCATCGACGCCGCCGACGTCACCGCCGCCGACGTCACCGCGGCGCGCGAGACGGTACGGCCATCGCTGGACCCGGTTCAGGTGGAGTCGTTGCGGGCGTTCGCCGAAGGACGCTGAGAAGAATCCTAGAAGGACAAGGACGCCGAGCCGACCCAGCGGCTACTGCATATCCCAGGGTTCACCGTACGTGGTGACGCTGTCACCCGACTGGGAGATCAACCGCGCGAAGGGACGCAGCAGCACACCGCCGGCCGCGCCGGTGACCGTGCCGTGCGCGTTGGACACCGAGACCGCACCCTCGGGTCCCTCGACGTCGACCGAGAACGTGGCCACCTCCTGGATGCCCGGGCCGTTGCCCAGGTCCGAGGAGATCGACAGGCCCGGGAAGAGGTTCGGGGTGATCACCGAACCCAGCGGGTCGAACGCCAGCGGGGACAGGCTCACGCCGTCGAGAAGGATGTTGGGCGTCGTGTAGGAGAAGTTGATGCCGACTCCGAGCGACCAGGGGAAGCCCACCTGGTAGCCGAGCTCGAGGGTTCCGGCGAACTCGTCGGCACCCGGGCCGACCACCGAGTACTTCGCCCGGCCGGAGTGGAACCATTCCCGGGTCAACCGGTTGCCGTCGAGCGGGTACACCCCGTCGAGGTAGGTGTCCCACTGCTGGATCGTCAGCGTCCGCCCGGAGCCGTCCTGCAGCACCATCTCGTTGTCGAGCGCCGCCTGCGACACCGGGGCGCCGGCCAGTAAAGCGGTCGCTGCGGTGATGAACGCCACCAGGACACGCCCGATTCTTCCCACGAAGTCCCTCATCTCGACTCTCCGGCAACTGCCGCGCTGACTGTAGCGCGTCTGACCCGGTTGTCGCGATTCGAACGACAAATCTTACCGGCGGCAGCTCACCGGTCCGATATCCCGAACTCGACCATGGCCGCCACCGTCTCGATGGCGTCGAGCAGGGTCTCCACCCGTCTGGCCAGCGTGGGAGCAGCCAGGACGGCGTACCGGTCGGCCTGCCCCATCGGAACCCGGGCCGCCAGCGCGTAGACGTGCCGGGCCGGGTCGTCGGCGGTGCTGGCATCGACGGCCAGGGCGTCCGGGGCCAGCCGCCCACCGCTGGCCTCGGCAACCCGCTGGTAGATCGCGGTGATGCCGTCCACCACCTCGCCGATCCGGTCCGCGGCCACCGGCGGTCCGGCATCGTCGGGCCAAGGTTCCACCACGGCCCGCGGATAGGGGTCATCCGGCAGCCACTGCAGGACCCGGATGCGCTCGCCGACATCGGCCAGCAGTTCGTACTGACCCTGGCCCAGATCGGAGTACCGGGTGATGCGGGCCATCGCCCCGACCTCGCTGCGGACGTCGCCCCCGCCCACCTCCCATCCGCGGCTGATCATTACGACGCCGAAGGCCGGCTCTGGTGCGGCCAGGCAGTCGGCGACGAGCCTGGAGTAGCGCGGTTCGAAGATCCGCAGCGGCAGCCGCTCCCCCGGCAGCAGGGCCGACTGCAGCGGGAACATCGGTGTCGTCATCGCTTGCCCGGTCTCATCATCGCCGATCTCATCATCGCCGATCTCATGCGCTACCGGATCCCGCCGGTCACCACATCGCGCACCGGCCCACTGGGATCGGCGAACGTGCACAGGGCGGCGGCGACTCCCACCCACAGGTCCGGGTTGAGCGCCACGAACTGGTTGCCGTCGGCACCGATCGCGGCCATCACCTCGCGACGGTCCGGGTCCTTCATGGCGACGTACTGCCGGCAGGTGGTGGCCAGCAGCGAGGCGCCGCGCAGCGCGCCGAGATCTCCCGGCGCGGCCACCGGTGTTCCACCGACCGCCTTCGAGCAGGCCGGCACTCCGCACACGGCGATCAACGCCACGGTGATTGCCCGAACGATTGCCCGGGCGCGATAACCGGCCATGTCACGCATCCAGTTCGCCCACGAGCGCATCCACCACCGCGCGCAGATCGCCGTCGTGTTCCTCGGCCACCCGCCGTTGACGCTGATATGACGCGCCGCGCCGCGGTATGTCGGCCACGGCGGCCAGTTCGCCGGCGCAGCCGAGCGCGGACGCCACCGGCGCCAGCCGGTCGAGCAGTTCGTCGAGGTCATCGGTGACAAGACGTTCATTGCTGTCGGCGTCCAGGATGATGATGGCGTCCAGTCCGTAACGGGCGGCCCGCCACTTGTTCTCCTGAACATGCCACGGCGGCATCACCGGGAGCTGTTCCCCGGCATCCAGACGACGGTCCAGGTCCACGATCAGGCAGTGCGTCAGCGCGACCAGCGCGCCCAGTTCGCGAAGGTTCGACACCCCGTCGAAAATCCGGACTTCCACGGTGCCCAGCTTCGGAGAGGGCCTGACGTCCCAACGGATTTCGCTGATGTCGTCGATGATCCCGGTGGTCTTCTGATCGTGTACGAAGCGTTCGAACTCCCGCCAGGTCTGGAACTGGAAGGGCAATCCGGCGGTGGGCAGCTGCTGGAACATCATCGCCCGGTTGCTCGCGTAGCCGGTGTCCTCTCCGGCCCAGAACGGTGATGAGGCCGACAGTGCGAGCAGATGAGGGTAGTAGTTGAGCAGCGACGAGATGATCGGCATCACCTTGTGGGCAGAGGAGACGCCGACGTGCACGTGGACGCCCCAGATCAGCATCTGCCGACCCCACCACTGGGTGCGCTTGATCAGCTCGGCGTAGCGCGGCGCGTCGGTGAGCTGCTGGCTCGACCACTGCGCGAACGGGTGGGTGCCCGCACAGAACAGATCCATGCCGCGGCTGCGCACCACCTCACGGGTGGACGCCAGCGTGCCGCGCAAATCGCTGATCGCCTGCTCCACCGTGTCGCACACGCCGGTGACGACTTCGATGGTGTTGCGCAGCAACTCCTTGTGCACACGCGGGTTGTCGCCGATCTCGGCGATCACCGCGGCGGCCTCGTTGGACAGGTCACCGGAGGCCGCGTCGACGAGAGCGAACTCCCATTCCACGCCGAGGGTGGGGCGGGGCGAACCGGCGAAGTCGAGCCGGGCCGCCGTGCGCCGGCCGGGCTCGGCCATCCAACAGCTCCGGTCTAACCGGCGCGGATGACACCGCAGGCGACCCGCTTGCCGGCGTCGCCGGTGGCAAGTGTGGTGGCGTCTGCGTCCGGCTGATAACGGTCCGCCGGGATGTTGGCGAAGTTGTCCGGGCCCTCGTGGATGATGAACGCGGTGCCCGGCTCGGCCAGCAACTGATCGCGAGTGAAGGCGCTCGTCGTGGTCACCAGCATCCCGGTGCCGTCGGGTCGCACCTGAAGCGGCGTCAGATCACCTGCATGGGAGGGATGGTCACCCCCGCCGGGCGCGAAATGGCCTCCGGCGGAGAGGAAGTCACCCGGAGCGCCGCCGGCGGGTGCCACCGAGTTCACCTCGCAGCGGCCGACCGCGTGAATGTGCAGACCGTGAGACCCCGGGGTCAGGCTGCCCGGGCCGGTGGTCTGCACGGTCACGGTGGCGAAACCGCCACTGAACTCGATGGTCGCCGCCGCGACCTGACTGCCGTCCGCGCCGTTGATCTGGGCGGTGAGGGCGTCCGTCGGTCCAGCCGCGGCCGGTCCCATCGCCAGCGCACTGTCGCCATGCGCCCCGCCGCCGTGGGCGCCGCCGTGACCCTCGTCCATCCCGGCCGGCGGCGGTGACCCCGTCCAGACCGGCGGTGTGGTCCCCGGCGACGTGGCGACCGGCTCGTTGGGAGTGCAGGCGCCGATCAGTGCGACCGGCGTCACCAGCAGTGCGGTGGCGGCGGACTTCCCTGACCGGCGGATTCGCGAAACGACGGACGTGCCCATGACGCCGAGCCTAACCCGTGACCAGCACGATCACGCCCGGCGGCTGTTCGGCGATTTCGGTGATCCGCGGTGCGCTGGGGGCCTCGAGCACCGCGGCGACGGCCTCGGCACCGGCCTGCTCGCCCTCGGCGGAGCCGAAGTAGACGGTGGTCGCGCCGATCTCGGCGGTGATCGGGGCACCGGCCTCGGTGACGTTCCAGCCGGCCTCGCGCAACCGGTCCCCGACCCTGGTGGCCGCCGCGGCATCGCCGGCGACGGTGTAGACGCGGACGTCGGGCTTCGGCGCGGCAGGTTTGGTGGTGGTCACCGCCAGCCCCGGTGTGTCGTCGCCGTCGCCGCCGGAGCGCATCGCCTGCAGTCCGACCAGCAGGAAGATCACGCCGAGAAAGAGCAGCACCATGACCATGGCGCGCAACGGCAGCCCACTCGAATCCGGAACGCGCTCGTTCATCGGGGTCACTGTAACCGGCACCGGAACTCGCCCGGCGGGACGGCTCAGGGGATCTCGAAGCCCAGTCGGCGCGCGGCGCGGGCTTTCTGGCGGCTGGCCCGAAGCCGCCTCAGCCGCTTGACCAGCATCGGATCCGCGGCCAGCGCCTCGGGCCGATCGACGAGGACGTTGAGCACCTGGTAGTAGCGGGTCGCCGACATGGAGAAGAGTTCCTTGATGGCTTCCTCTTTAGCGCCGGCGTACTTCCACCACTGCCGTTCGAAGGCGAGGATGTCGTGTTCGCGGCGGGTCAGCCCGTCGGGCAGGTCGGCGTCGTCGACCGACTCCGCAGCCCGTGCGATGGCGCCGTCCATTCGATCCCTTCTAATGACATACCTGTGGTTCGCCGGTCATTCAATCACGTCAGAGTCCGTTTACCCGGCACCCCGACCCGCGCGTCGGCTTACCCGGGGGCTCACTTGAGCTCCGCGACGCGTTGCCGATAACTTGCCGATCATGGCCGTCCGACCGATCGTGATCCTCGGCGATCCCGTCCTGCACCGCCCGACCAGTCCGGTGCCGGTGGCGGCGGACGGCTCGCTGCCGGCCGAGCTTGGCGAGCTGATCACCGACATGTACGACACCATGGACGCTGCCAACGGGGTCGGACTGGCGGCGAACCAGATCGGCGTGGGCCTGCGGTTGTTCGTCTATGACTGCGCCGACGAGCGCGGTATGGCGGCGCACCGGCGTGGCGTGGTGATCAACCCGGTACTGGAAACCTCCGAGATTCCCGAGACAATGCCGGATCCGGAGACCGACGACGAAGGCTGCCTGTCGGTTCCCGGTGAGTCGTTCCCGTGCGGGCGGGCGCAGTGGGCGAAGGTCACCGGCGTCGACGCCGATGGCGCACCGGTGGAGTTGGAGGGAACGGGTCTGTTCGCCCGCATGCTTCAGCATGAGACCGGCCATCTGGATGGCTTCCTCTACACCGACCGGCTGATCGGCCGGCACGCGCGTGCCGCGAAGCGCGCTGCCAAGTCCCATGGTTGGGGCGTGCCCGGCCTGTCCTGGTTGCCCGGCGACGTGCCGGACCCGTTCGGACACTGATGGACGCACACTGATGGTGGAACGGCCGGCGATTCCGCCGCTCGGCAGCCGGGTCAGTGTCCGCTACCGCGAGTCCGATGGGGCCGCGACCGATGTCATCGGGCAGTTGATCGCCGATCCGCCGCGCCTCACGGTGCGCACCTCTTCGGGTGAGGTGGTGATCGAGTCCGGTGACATCGTCGCGGTGCGCGAACTGAGTCACCGTCCGGTGCGCAACTCCGAGATCCGTGCGCTGGAGCATGCGGCAGCCCTGGCCTGGCCGGGTGTCGAGCGACAGTGGCACCGCGGATGGCTGCTGCGTGGCGGTGACGGCACGACCAGCAGGGGTAATTCTGCTGTGCCGCTGGACTTCTCGGCCTCGATCAGCGATATCGCCGCGATCGCGGACTGGTACTCCCACCGTGGGCTGGAACCCTGGCTGGCGGTCGCGGAGCGGCTGCTGCCGCTGCGAGCGGCCGGGGTCAAGCGCACCCGGGTGATGGTGCGCGATATCGCGACGGGCCACGCGCGGCAGCCGAATCAACCGGTCGCCCGACTGCTGGACCGGCCCGATGCCGAATGGCTGGCGGGCTACGGCCGCGACGTTGCGGTGGCCGAGCTGACCGCAGTCGTCGATGGCGAGGTGGTGTTCGCCCGCGTCGACGACATCGCGGTGGCCCGAGGCTCGGTGACGAACGCGCCGGACGGAACACGGTGGCTGGGAATCTCGTCGGTGGCGGTCTCGGCTAGCCACCGCCGCCGCGGGCACGGCCGGCTGCTATGCGAGCAGTTGGCGGCATGGGCAACCGCGCACGGGGCGCGGCGCAGTTTCGTGCAGGTGCTCACCGATAACGAGCCGGCGAGTGCCCTCTACGCCTCGCTGGGTTTCGTGTTGCACCATCACGCCCGTTACGTCGACGCCCGCCGGCTGCTGGAGTCCGGAGGTAAGTCCCGGGGAACCAGAGGTCATAACCTCTACCCATGAATGCCGATCGGTTACGGGTGGCCACCTGGAACGTGAACTCGATCCGGACTCGCGTCGAGCGTGTGGTCGATTGGATGACGCGCGCCGAGATCGATGTTCTGGCGATGCAGGAGACCAAATGCGCCGACCAGCAGTTCCCGGCGATGCCATTTCTCGCCGCGGGATACGAGGTGGTGCACTGCGGTCACGATCAGTGGAACGGAGTGGCGATCGCCTCGCGCGTCGGTGCCGATGACGTCGCAACGGGGTTCGACGGTCAGCCGAACTGGAATGAGAAGACCGAGGCGCGGGCCATCGGCGCAACCTGCGGCGGCGTACGGATCTGGAGCCTGTATGTGCCGAACGGGCGGTCCGTCGGCGATCCGCACTACCGGTACAAGCTGAAATGGCTGGCGGCGCTTGAGCGGACGGCCGCCGGCTGGCTGGAGTCCGACCCCGCGTCGCAGATCGCGCTGGTCGGCGACTGGAACATCGCTCCCCGTGACGAGGACGTGTGGAGCATGGACTTCTTCGCCGACAGCACCCACGTCACCGAACCCGAGCGCGCGGCGTTCGCCGGTATCGAGTCGTCGTTCGCCGATGTCGTCAGGCCGTTCACACCCGGACCCGGGGTCTACACGTACTGGGACTACACCCAGCTGCGGTTCCCTCGGCGCGAGGGCATGCGGATCGACTTCATCCTGGCCTCACCGGCGCTTGCGGCACGCGTCGTTCACGCCGAGATCGCGCGTGACGAACGCAAGACGGGCAAGGACCGGATTGGGTCACCTAGTGATCACGCACCGGTCATCGTCGATATCAGCTCGCCGACGGCTCGCTGCTGAAGCCCGACTGATCAGCTCGCCGACGGCTCGCTGCTGAAGCCCGACTGATCAGCTCGCCGACGGCTCGCTGCTGAAGCCCGACTGATCAGCTCGCCGACGGCTCGCTGCTGAAGCCCGACTGATCAGCTCGCCGACGG
>VEQU01000110.1 GCA_018883075.1 Mycobacterium sp. | reverse complement strand
GGTCTTGAAGGCGCCGCACCCGCCCGTGGCAGGTGGACGGGGCGATGCCGACGATCTCGGCCAGAGTGCTGTTGGCGATGCGGGCGTCGGAGTGCAGCACCGTGAGGATGTGACGGTCGACGTCATCGAGGTCGGCCGGGCGAACATCCTTCGGTTTTTGCCTCGCAGGGTTCGATTGTCCCGACTTTTGTTCGCCCATTAGCCGATTCTAGCGAATTATTGTCGGGGTGTTTGCCCAGCGTCCGTAGTTTATTCACAATGACCGCTAGCGTCCCACCCACCGAGGAGTCCCCTGTGCGCGTCGGCATTCCCACCGAGATCAAGAACAACGAGTACCGCGTGGCCATCACACCGGCCGGCGTCAGCGAGCTGGTGCACCGCGGCCACGACGTGCTGATCCAGAAGGGCGCCGGCGAGGGCTCCGCGATCCACGACCCGGACTTCAGCGCGGCGGGCGCCAAACTCGTGGACACCGCCGATGAGGTGTGGGCCGAAGCCGAACTGCTGCTCAAGGTAAAGGAGCCGATCGAGCCGGAGTACAGCCGGATGCGCAAGGGGCAGGTGCTGTTCACCTATCTGCACCTGGCCGCCTCGCGGCCGTGCACCGATGCACTGCTGGCCTCGGGCACAACCTCGATCGCCTACGAGACCGTGCAGACCGCCGACGGCGCCCTGCCGCTACTGGCGCCGATGAGCGAGGTCGCCGGCCGGTTGTCGGCACACGTCGGCGCCTATCACCTGATGCGCACGATGGGTGGCCGCGGCGTGCTGATGGGGGGTGTGCCGGGTGTGGCCCCTGCGGTGGTCGTGGTGATCGGCGGTGGCATGGCCGGCGACAACGCCGCAGCCGTCGCATGGGGCATGGGCGCGCACGTCACGGTCTTCGACCTCAACATCAACACGTTGCGCAAGATAGACGCCGAGTACGGCGGTGCCATCGAGACCCGCTACTCCTCACGGCTCGATCTCGAGAACGCCGTCAAACAAGCCGACCTGGTGATCGGCGCGGTGCTGGTGCCGGGCGCCAAGGCACCCAAGCTTGTCACCAACGACACTGTGGCGCAGATGAAGCCGGGCTCGGTGCTGGTGGACATCGCCATCGACCAGGGTGGCTGCTTCGAGGATTCCCGGCCGACCACGCATGACGACCCGACGTTCAAGGTGCACAACTCGGTGTTCTACTGCGTGGCGAACATGCCGGGGTCGGTGCCGCGCACCTCGACCTACGCACTGACCAACGCCACCATGCCGTACGTGCTCAAACTCGCCGACAAGGGATGGCAGGGCGCTTGCTTCAACGACGCCGCCCTGGCCAAGGGTCTGTCCACCCACGACGGACAGTTGCTCAACGCCGAGGTGGCCCGCGATCTGGACCTGCGCTACACCGACCCGGCGGGATTACTCGCCGGATAACGCCGCGACGACATCCGCGGCGCCGCCCGCACGTACGCCTCGCCACGCCGTGCCGGCCCACAGGCTGGTGGCATCCGGATCGCCGGCGGCCAGCGCGGCCGTGCGGATCGGCCCGGTGATCTGGTGCACTTGCGGGTAGCCCAGCGGAGCCAGCGTGTCGTAGCGCGCGCTGAATCCGTTGGCCAGGCTGCGCGCGTAGCGGCCGGTGAAGCACGCGGTGACGACAGTCTGGGTGAACTGCGGATCGCTCAGAGCCCGCCGATGCACGGCGCTGGTGCCGGCCTCGTCGCACAGCAGCAGAGCGGTGCCCACCTGGGCGGCCATCGCTCCCCTGCTCAGCACGCCGCGGACCGCAGCCGCGTCCCCGACCCCGCCGGCGGCGACGACGGGCACCGGCAACCGCGCTGCCTGGACCAGCAACTCGCCCAGCGGCTCCTCGCCGGGTCGCTCGTCGGGTGCGAACACGCTGCGGTGTCCACCGGCCTCCGGCCCCTGCACCACCAGTGTGCCCGCGCCGGCGGCGACGGCGTAGTCGGCCTCGGCGCGGCTGGTGACCGTGACCATCGTCAGCACACCGCGTGCGCGCAGGCGATCCAGCACCTGCGCGGACGGACAGCCGAAGGTGAAGGACACCACCTCGGGCGCTGTGTCGTCGACAACCTCCAGCTTCGCCTGCCAGTCATCGTCGTCGGCGTGTGGGGCACCCGCCTCGACGCCGAACTGCCGAGCCAGCGGAGCCAGTGCGTGGCGGTATGCGGCGAGTTCCTCGGTGCTGGCCGTACACGGCTGCGGCACGAACAGGTTCACACCCAGCGGGCCGCCGGTCATCGCACGTGCGGCGGCGATGGTGTCGGCCAACTTAGCGGCGGACAGATACCCGGCGGCCAGGAAGCCCAGTCCGCCGGCGTTTGTCACCGCCGCGGCCAGCGCCGGCGTAGTGGGGCCGCCGGCCATCGGCGCCCCGACGATCGGGACGGCGAGGTCGCGCAGGTCCAGCACCGTCAGCCCGCGATCGCCCGGATCCGAGCCGGCAGTGCACGTTTCGAGCGATGCGGCCCGAGCACCGCCGCCCCATACCTACCGGACAGCACCTTGCGCGCCACCGCGTTCACCTCGTCGAGGGTCACCGCGTCGATGTGCGCCAGCGTGTCGGCGACACTGCGGTACTCGCCGTAGTTGATCTCGCTGCGCCCGAGCCGGTTCATCCGTGAGGCCGAATCCTCCAGTCCCAGAAGCAGTCCTCCGCGCAGCGAGCCCTTGGCGATCCGGCATTCGTTCTCGGTGATGCCATCGCGGGCCACGCTCTCGAGCACCTCGGTGGTCACCTGCGCCACCTCGGTGAAACGTTCCGGCAGACAGGCGGCATAGACCGAGAACGCTCCGGTGTCGGCGAAGGTGTCGATCGACGAGTACACCGAGTACGCCAATCCGCGGGTCTCGCGGACCTCCTGAAACAGCCGGGAACTGAGCCCACCGCCGAGTGCGGTGTTGAGAACCGACAGCGCCCAGCGATGCTCCCAGTGCCGCCCGGGCACCCGCACGCCCAGAAACATGTGGGTCTGCTCGCAGTCCCGGTGCACCAGCGCAAGCCCGGGACTCCCCGGCAGCCTACCGGCGCCCTTGCGGTGCGGCCGCGGGTCGCGGCCCGTGCACAGCCGGGCCCCGAAGTACTTCCGCACCAGTTCTACGACGTGCCGGTGGTCGATATTGCCCGCAACAGCCACCACCATCCGCTCAGGGATGTAGCGACGAACGTGGAACGAGGCCAACTGGTCGCGCGTCATCCCCGACACCGAGTCGACGCTGCCGATCACCGGCCGGCCCACCGGGTGGTCGCCGAACATCGCCGACAGAAACACGTCGCCGATGGTGTCCTCCGGGTCGTCGTCACGCATCGCGATCTCTTCGAGCACCACATCACGCTCGAGTTCCACATCGTCGGGGGCGCAAACCCCGTTGAGCACCACGTCCGAGACCAGGTCGACGGCGAGTTCCAGATCGTCGTCGAGCACGTGTGCGTAGTAGCAGGTGTGCTCCTTGGCGGTGAACGCGTTCAGCTCACCGCCGACTGCGTCCACCGACTGCGCGATCTCCACCGACCCGCGGGTCGGGGTGGCCTTGAACAGCAGGTGCTCGAGGAAGTGCGCGGCACCGGCCACACTGGGCGCCTCGTCGCGCGAGCCGACGTTCACCCACACCCCGACCGAAGCCGACCGCACGGACGGCACGTACTCGGTGACCACCCGCAACCCGCCCGGCAGCAGGGTGCGCCGGACCTGTGCCGCGCTAGCTGCTCGCGGTCGCGGCATCGGCAGGTGTGGCGTCCTCAGCGGGGGTGTCGGTGTCCTCGGCGACCGGGATCAGCGAGATCTTGCCGCGGTTGTCGATATCGGCGATCTCCACCCGCAGCTTGTCGCCCACCTTGACGACGTCCTCCACCTTGGCCACCCGCTTGCCGCGGCCCAGCTTCGAGATGTGCACCAGACCGTCACGTCCCGGCAGCAGCGACACGAACGCGCCGAAGTCGGTGGTCTTGACCACGGTTCCGAGGAACCGCTCCCCGACCTTGGGCAGCTGCGGGTTGGCGATCGCGTTGATCATGTCGATCGCCGCCTGTGCGGATGGGCCGTCGGTGGCGCCGACGAACACCGTGCCGTCGTCCTCGATCGAGATCGAGGCGCCGGTCTGCTCAGTGATCGAGTTGATCATCTTGCCCTTGGGCCCGATGATCTCCCCGATCTTGTCCACCGGCACCTTGATCGCGGTGACGCGCGGCGCGTACGGGCTCATCTCATCGGGCGCGTCGATGGCCTCGGCCATCACCTCGAGGATCGCCAGACGCGCATCCTTGGCCTGCGCCAGTGCCCCGGCGAGCACCTGGGACGGGATGCCGTCGAGCTTGGTGTCCAACTGCAGCGCGGTGACGAATTGCTTGGTGCCGGCGACCTTGAAGTCCATGTCGCCGAAAGCGTCCTCGGCGCCGAGGATGTCGGTGAGCGCGACGTAGCGCGTCTCGCCGTCGACCTCATCGGAGACCAGACCCATGGCGATACCGGCGACCGGTGCCTTCAGCGGCACACCGGCGTTGAGCAGCGACAGCGTCGATGCGCACACCGAACCCATCGAGGTGGATCCGTTGGAGCCCAACGCCTCCGAGACCTGCCGGATGGCGTAGGGGAACTCCTCGACGCTGGGAAGCACCGGCATCAGCGCACGCTCGGCGAGCGCGCCGTGGCCGATCTCGCGACGCTTGGGCGAGCCGACGCGGCCGGTCTCACCGGTCGAATACGGCGGGAAGTTGTAATGGTGCATGTAGCGCTTGGACTTCTCCGGGCCGAGCGAGTCGATCTGCTGGGCCATCTTGACCATGTCGAGGGTGGTGACACCGAGGATCTGGGTCTCACCGCGCTCGAACAGCGCACTGCCGTGCGCCCGCGGGATCACGGCCACCTCGGCCGAGAGTGCGCGGATGTCGGTGATACCGCGGCCGTCGATGCGGAAGTGGTCGGTGAGGATGCGCTGGCGCACCAGCTTCTTGGTCAGCGATCGGAAGGCCGCGCCGATCTCCTTCTCGCGGCCCTCGAACTGCTCGCCGAGCCGGCCGAGCACCTCGGCCTTGATCTCGTTGGTGCGGTCGTCGCGCTCCTGCTTGCCGGCGATGGTGAGCGCCGCAGCCAGCGAGTCGGCAGCCGCGTGCGAGACGGCGGCGTAGACGTCGTCGGCGTAGTCGGGGAACACCGGATAGTCGGCGGTCTCCTTGGCGGCCCGGTGGGCGAGTTCACGCTGAGCGGCGCACAGGGTGGCGATGAACGGCTTGGCGGCCTCGAGCCCTTCGGCGACCACAGTCTCACTCGGCGCGGTGGCGCCGCCGGCGATGAGCTCGATCACCTTGTCGGTGGCCTCGGCCTCGACCATCATGATTGCGACATCACCATCGGGCAGGGCGCGGCCCGCGACCACCATGTCGAACACGGCGTCCTCAAGCTGCTCGACGGTGGGGAACGCAACCCACTGGTTCTTGATCAGCGCGACCCGCACGCCGCCAACGGGGCCGGAGAACGGAAGCCCGGCGATCTGGGTGGACGCCGACGCGGCGTTGATCGCCACGACGTCATAGAGGTCGTTGGGGTCGAGGCTCATGATGGTCACCACGACCTGGATCTCGTTGCGCAGCCCGGAGACGAATGACGGCCGCAGCGGCCGGTCGATCAGACGGCAGGTGAGGATCGCGTCGGTGGAGGGCCGGCCCTCGCGGCGGAAGAACGATCCGGGGATGCGCCCGGCCGCATACATCCGCTCTTCGACGTCGATGGTCAACGGGAAGAAGTCGAAGTGCTCCTTGGGAGCCTTGCTGGCGGTGGTGGCCGACAGCATCATGGTCTCGTCGTCGAGGTACGCCACCACGGCGCCGGCGGCCTGCTGGGCCAGCCGGCCGGTCTCGAAACGGATGGTGCGGGTGCCGAAGCTCCCGTTGTCGATGGTGGCGGTTGACTCGAACACGCCTTCGTCGATTTCAGCGACAGACATACGTCCGTGCAGCCTTTCGTTCGTGAGAGATTTAGCGCCACCAGTGACAAGGCGCTGAGGCTGACGAACGGCCACGGTCGTCGATCGAAGCTGCCGGGGGGAAGCCCTCCCGGCAGCCACTACCGAAGACCGCCCGATCGGGCCACGTCTTGCTGGGAAGCGCAGGTCGCAAGCCACGGCGCGGCTGACGACCTCCCTATATTACCCGACGCTCAGCGGCGCAGGCCGAGTCGCTCGATCAGCGAGCGGTAGCGCTCCACGTCGACCTGGGCGACGTATTTCAGCAGCCGGCGGCGACGGCCGACCAGCAGCAGCAGGCCACGCCGGGAGTGGTGGTCGTGCTTGTGGGTCTTGAGGTGCTCGGTGAGGTCCGAGATGCGCTTGGTCAGCAGCGCCACCTGGGCCTCCGGGGAACCGGTGTCGGTCCCATGCAGGCCGTAGGTGCCCAGGATTTCCTTCTTCTGCTCGGCGGTCAACGCCATCAAACAGCTCCTATGTGTTTCAGTACCGCGAGGTGAGAACCCGCACGGCCGCCGCGGACTGCAGCACGTGCCCCCAAGACTCTATCGGGTCAGCCCTGGGCGGCCAAAATGGTCCGGGCCTTGTCGGTGTCGCGGCCCATCGCAGTGATGAGGTCGTCCACCGAGGAAAACTTCTGCTGGCCGCGGATGCGGGCGACGAAATCCACCGCGACATGCTGGCCGTACAGGTCGGCGCTGGTGTCCAGAACGAACGCCTCGACTGTGCGGGTGCGCCCGGAGAATGTCGGGTTGGTCCCGATCGACACCGCCGACGGGTACCGCTCCCCCGGAACCACCGCACCGGTGACCGCCCCATGCCCCAGCAGGGTGAACCAGGCCGCGTAGACCCCGTC
>VEQU01000109.1 GCA_018883075.1 Mycobacterium sp. | reverse complement strand
CGTTCACACAGTGCAGGGTGTCGTCGGCACACGGGGTGACCGTCCAGGTTGCAGACTCGCCGGCCTCGGACTCGAAGGAGTAAGTGCCCAGCGCGTTGGGATCGGCCTTGACGGTGGTCCCGGCGTCGTCGGCGAGGGTCGGGGCGGCAAGGGCCAGGGCCAGTCCACCCAGGGCTGCGCCACCGAGCGTGACTCCCGCCATCACGGCTGCCGCCGCGGGACCAAGTTTCAAGACGCTTCGCATTCGTATACCCCTGTCTCGCCCGTCACGTGCGCATCGAAGTATCGCATCACTGCCGGATATTCGCAGCGTGACGGTGGTTCCTGAGCGCAACGGCCGGGTGCCGCCGACATGCACACCCCTCATCGGCCACTCAGCTTGCGCTCACATTCATCTCAGGTTAAAGTTTGCTGTGCAGGGCTGGTGGGCCCAAATCAATGTGGGGAGTTGGGACCACCGCCCTGCCTCTAGCAGGCACATTCGCTGCATAATCTCACCCGATTGCGTGGACATGGCGGTTTCCGCTTGCGGCGTCCGCCAGGCCACGGTGTTTGCCCGCCGACTCTCGACCTAGCAGTCGTAGTAGAGCGCGAACTCGTAGGGATGCGGCCGGATCTGAACCGGCAGGATCTCGTTCTCCCGCTTGTAGGCGATCCAGGTCTCGATCAGGTCGGAGGTGAAAACACCGCCCTCGGTCAGGTAGTCGTGATCGGATTCGAGCCGGTCGATCACCGCTGCCAGCGACGTGGGGGCCTGCGGGATGTTCGCGGCCTCGTCGGGCGGAAGCTCGTAGAGATCCTTGTCGATCGGGGCCAACGGCTCGATCTTGCGCTTGATGCCGTCGATGCCGGCCATCAGCATCGCCGCGAACGCCAGGTACGGGTTACCCGAGCTGTCCGGGCAGCGGAACTCCAGACGCTTGGCCTTGGGGTTGTTGCCGGTGATCGGGATGCGCACGCACGCCGAGCGGTTGCGCTGGCTGTACACCAGGTTGATCGGCGCCTCGTAGCCGGGAACCAGGCGCTTGTAGGAGTTCACCGTCGGGTTGGTGAACGCCAGCAGGGACGGGGCGTGGTGCAGGATGCCGCCGATGTAGTGCCGGGCCAGATCCGAGAGCCCGGCGTAACCGGACTCGTCGTGGAACAGCGGCTTACCGTCCTTCCACAGCGACTGGTGGGCGTGCATGCCCGAGCCGTTGTCGCCGAACAGCGGTTTGGGCATGAAGGTGACGGTCTTGCCGTTCTGCCAGGCGGTGTTCTTGATGATGTACTTGAACAACTGCACATCGTCGGCGGCGTGCAGCAAGGTGTTGAACTTGTAGTTGATCTCGGCCTGGCCTGCGGTTCCGACCTCGTGATGGCCCCGCTCCAGCGTGAAGCCGGCGTTGATCAGGTTCGTCGACATCTCGTCGCGCAGGTCGACGTAGTGGTCGTACGGCGCGACGGGGAAGTAGCCGCCCTTCGGGCGCACCTTGTAGCCGCGGTTGGCGCTGCCGTCGGCCTCGAACGGCTCACCGGAGTTCCACCAGCCCGACTCGGAGTCGACCTCGTAGAAGGTGCCGTTCATCTTGGAATCGAAGGCCACCGAGTCGAAGATGTAGAACTCGGCCTCGGCGCCGAAGAAGGCGGTGTCGGCGATGCCGGTGGAGGCCAGGTAGTTCTCCGCCTTGCGCGCCACGTTGCGCGGGTCGCGGGAGTAGGGCTCGCGGGTGAACGGGTCGTGCACGAAGAAGTTCATGTTCAGTGTCTTGGCGGCGCGGAACGGGTCGATGCGCGCGGTTCCGGGGTCCGGTAGCAGCATCATGTCGGACTCGTGGATCGACTGGAAGCCGCGAACCGATGAGCCGTCGAAGGCCAGGCCATCCTCGAACACGCTGTCGTCGAACGCCGATGCCGGAATGGAGAAGTGCTGGACCACGCCGGGCAGATCGCAGAACCGGATGTCGACGTATTCGACCTTCTCGTCCTTGATCAGCTTGATGATGTCGTCGGCTGTCTTATCTGCCACCTTGATGGTTTCCCTTCAGCTTCTTCCGTGGTTGCAAGGCTGTTTTGCACGTCGCGCTGACCGTAGGGAGCCGATGTTGCCTGTCCGTCAAGCCAATGTTGCGCTGACGTTACGTGTGGCGAACCGACCGTGCCTATCCTGGTGTCATGGCGGGCGAGATCGGTTCGTGGCTGTCCGGGCCGGAGTCGCCCGACTCGCCCGGCGAATACCCCGGCCAGCGCCTGGGCCTGCCGGCCAGCGGTCCGGGATCGGTCGCGGGGCAGGGCCGGCGGGTGGCGGCGCTGATAATCGACTGGCTGATCGCCTACGGCATCGCCGCTTTGGGACTGACTGTCGGATTGCTCACACTGCGATACCTGTCGATCACCATTCTCGGGATCTGGTTCTTCCTCGGCGTGGCCTCGGTGCGGCTGTTCGGGTTCACGCCCGGCCAGTACGCGCTGGGCCTGCGGGTGGCCTCGGTGGACAACAGGCTGCACGTGGGTACCGGCCGTGCCGCCGCCCGGGGGCTGATGATCGCGCTGGTGATCCCGGCGCTGTTCATCGACGACGACCGCCGCGGTATCCAGGACCGGCTGACCGCTACGGCGGTAGTCCGCACTCGCTGAGCGTCGCTCAGCGGCGCCGGACGGTGCGCGCCACACCGCGCATCTTGGCCTGGGACGGCATCGGGCCCTTGGGCATCGCGGCCGGACCCACCCGGCTGCCCAGGGCGGCCAGCTTGTTCTCCAGGATGTCCATCTGCTTGACGGTGATGTTCGCCGGCAGCCGGTTCATGTGCCGCTCCAGCTTGTCCAGCGGGATCTCGCCCTCGCCCGTGCCGACGATCACGTCGTAGATCGGCGCCTCGCCCACCAGTCGGGCGGTGCGCTTCTTCTCCTGGGCCAACAGCGGCCTGACCCGCGCCGCGGAGCCCTCGCCGACGAAGATCACGCCCGGCCGGCCGATCACCCGGTGCACGGCGTCGAGGTGACCGTTGGCAGCCACACCCGGGGTCACCCGCCATTTGCCGCGCAGGTTGTCCAGCGCCCAGGCGGCCGCCCCGGTCTGCCCCTCGGCCTTGCGGTAGACCGACTTCTGCGCCCGGCGCCCGAAGATGATGAAGGCCACCAGCCCGCCGAGCACTGTGCCCAGGACCGGCATCAGGTAGGCCGACACCCCGCCGACAAGCAGCCCGACGCCGGTCGAGGCGGCCACGATCACCACGAACGCGATGATCATGTACGGCAGCAGGCGCTTGTCCTCCTTGCGCTGCATCTTGAAGGCCTGCCACAGCTGGGCCCGGCGCTGTCGGGATGCGGCCTTGCGCTTGGCCTTCATCTCGGCCTTTGCGGCCTTGTCGACCTTGCCGGCAGCGGGTTTCCTGGACGTCGCCATAGCCGTCAAGGATACGGGCGCGGCTCGCGCGCCAGCGCGGCTTGGCCGTACAGCCGCCCGGCCCGGTACGACGAGCGCACCAGCGGCCCGGCCAGGACGCCGGCGAAGCCCGTCGACTCGGCGTAGCTTGCTAGCTCGACGAACTCGTCGGGGTGCACCCAGCGCTCGACGGGATGGTGGCGCGGGGAGGGCCGAAGGTACTGGGTGATGGTGACGATGTCGCAGCCGGCGGCACGCAGGTCCGCCAGCGCGGTGCGCACCTCGTCGATCGTCTCACCCAAACCGAGGATGAGATTGCTCTTGGTCACCAGTCCGAAGTCGCGGGCCGCGGTGATCACGTCCAGGCTGCGCTGATAGGTGAAGGCCGGCCGTATCCGCTTGAAGATCCGCGGCACCGTTTCGACGTTGTGCGCCAACACTTCCGGCCGGGAGTCGAACACCTCGCGCAATAACTCCGGCGCGCCGTTGAAGTCGGGGATGAGCAGCTCGACACCGGTCGACGGGTTGAGCGACTTGATGGCGCGCACCGTCTCGGCGTACAGCCACGCACCACCGTCGGGCAGATCGTCGCGGGCCACCCCGGTGACCGTGGCGTAGCGCAGGCCCATGGCAGCGACGCTCTCGGCGACCCGGCGTGGTTCGTCACGGTCGAGGGCGGCGGGCTTGCCGGTGTCGATCTGGCAGAAGTCGCAGCGACGGGTGCACTGCTCACCGCCGATGAGGAACGTCGCCTCGCGGTCTTCCCAGCACTCGAAGATGTTGGGGCAGCCGGCTTCCTCGCAGACGGTGTGCAGACCCTCCCTGCGGACCAGGCCCTTGAGTGCGGTGTACTCCGGGCCCATCCGAGCGCGGGTCTTGATCCAGGGGGGTTTGCGTTCGATCGGGGTCTGCGCGTTGCGGACCTCCAGGCGCAGCAGCTTGCGATCGCCCGGCTGCACGCTCATGTCTTCGATGCTACTGCAGCTGACGGTGCGGCCAGCCCGTCCAGCGCCGCGCAGACCGCCTCGGCGACCCGGGCGCGCACCTCCTCGACACCGACCCGCCGGCCCAGTTCGGCGCTCAGCGACGTCACCCCGGCGTCCGGGATGCCGCACGGCACGATCGCAGAGAAGGACGCAAGGTCACAGTCGCAGTTGAGCGCGAAGCCGTGCAAGGTCACGCCGCGGGCCACCCGGATGCCGATCGCCGCGATCTTGCGGGCCGGCCGGGGGCCGGCCGCCGCCAGCCACACCCCGGAACGGCCCTCGACCTGGACCGCGTCCAGGCCCAGGCCCGCGCAGACGCCGATGAGTGATTCCTCAAGGCGCCGAACGTATTTCACCACATCGAGCGGTTCGGTCAGGCCGATCACGGGATAGCCCACCAGCTGACCCGGACCGTGCCAGGTGATCCTGCCGCCGCGGTCGACGTCGATGACCGCAGTACCGTCGATTGGCCGCTCATGGGGCTCGGCGCGCCTGCCGGCGGTGAACACCGGCGGGTGCTCGAGCAGCAGCAGGGTATCGGCGCCACCGGCCACCCGGGCGTCGGCGAGGTTGCGTTGCAGCCGCCACGCGTGCGTGTACTCGACGCGGCCGAGGTGGCGAACCTCGATCGGGTCGGCGCTGGAGCGCAGGGACGGCCGCACGGTCACGACGGTACTCCGGCCGGCGCCGTGCCCCTACCGCGTCGCGGTGGCCAGGGCGTAGGCGAGGGCCTCACCGATGGTGTTGTGGTGGAACCGGAACCCGGCCCGTTCCAGGGCTGCCGGGACGGCGCGCTGACCGCCCAGCACGCCCTCCTCGGCGAACTCCCCGAGTGCGGCCTTGAGGGCGAACCCGGGTACCGCCCACGGGGCGGGCCGGTTCAGCGCGCGGCCCATCGCGGCGGTGAACTCGGCGTTGGTGACCGGCGCCGGGCCGGTGAGGTTGACCGGCCCGGACAGCGCGGCGGTGTCGATCGCGAAGATCAGCGCGCGCACCTCGTCCTCGAGGGTGATCCACGGCATGTACTGCCGGCCGCCGGCCAGCCGGCCGCCGAGTCCGAGCGCGAACAGCGGGCGCAGCCGGCCCAACAGCCCGCCCGCGGGGGAGAGCACCAGCCCGGTACGGGCGAGCACCACCCGGACTCCGGCCTCCTGCGCGGCGGCGGTGGCGGCCTCCCAGTCGACGCACAGCTGCGCCAGGAATCCCGTTCCCGCAGGGCATGTTTCGTCGATCAGCGCGTCGCCGGTGTCGCCGTAGTAGCCGACGGCGCTGGCGTTCACCAGCACGGGCACGCGAGCATCGGCCACCGCGGCGGAGATCACCTCAGTGGGGTCGATGCGGCTGTCACGCAGTTGCTGCTTGTAGGCGCCCGACCACCGCTTGTCGCCGACTCCGACCCCGCACATGTTCACCACGGCGTCGACCCCGTCGAGGGCGGCGGGGTCGAACTCGCCGCTGTCCGGGTTCCACCGCACCTCGTCGGGTCCGGCGGGGGCCCGGCGCACGATGCGCACCACCCGGTGGTCGGCCGCGCGCAGCGCCGAGACCAGTGCTGAGCCGATGACGCCGGACGACCCGGCGATCGCGATGAGGCTCAAAGCCCGAGTTCGGCTTCGAACGCGCCTTCCTCAAGCCGCTTGCGCACAGAGGTGAGGAAGCGGCCGGCGTCGGCGCCGTCGATGAGCCGGTGGTCATACGTCAGCGGCAGGTAGCACACCGACCGGACGCCGATGGACTCATTGCCGCCGGCGTCGACGATCACCCGCGGCCGCTTGACGATGGCGCCGGTGCCCAGCATCGCCGCCTGCGGCGGGACCAGGATCGGGGTGTCGAACAACGCGCCCTGGCTGCCGATGTTGGTGATCGTGAAAGTGCCGCCGGACAGTTCGTCGGGCTTGAGTCCGCCGGAACGCGCCCGTTCGGCGATGTCGTTGATGGCGCGCGCCAGCCCGGCCAGCGACAGGTCGCCGGCGTTATGCACCACCGGCGACAACAGACCCTGCTCGGTGTCGACGGCGAAGCCCAGATGCTCGGCGTCGTAGTAGGTGATCTCAGCGGTGTCTTCGTTGTAGCTGGCGTTGATGTTCGGGTGCGCCTTGAGGGCCTCGATCACTGCGCGCGCGATGAACGGCAGGTAGGTGAGATTGACGCCCTCGCGTTCGGCGAATCCCTTCTTCGCCCGTGCCCGCAGCGCCACGATGCGGGTCATGTCGACCTCATGGGTCTGGGTGAGCTGCGCGGTGGCCTGCAGCGACTCGCGGGTTTTCTTCGCGGTGAGCTGGCGGATCCGGTTGGCCTTCTGGGTGGTGCCACGCAGGTGGGCCAGCGGCGACGGCGCCGGGGCCGCCGGTGCGGCCGGTGCCGCCGCCTGCGTTGGTGCCTGCGCGGGTTGGGCGGCGGCCAGCACGTCCTGCTTGCGGATGCGTCCGCCCACGCCGGTGCCCTTCACCCGCGACAGGTCCACGCCGTTCTCTGCGGCCAGCTTGCGCACCAGCGGGGTGACGTAGGG
>VEQU01000023.1 GCA_018883075.1 Mycobacterium sp. | reverse complement strand
GGCGGTGCCACCTCACCCGGCGGCGGGGGCGGCGGGACCTCGGGATCGGCGAGTGCGGGGCCGCTGCCGAGGGCTGAGCCCACGACCCCGAGCACACACATCGCGGCCGCCAAGGGGCCCTTCACGCGCATCACCAGTTCTCCTCGACGATTGACAGGGTTGTTTCCAGTGTGACACAGCGCCGCCGGTGCTCCCGGACCGCCGAGTGGCCGCGCCCACCGTGACCGTGGCCCTGACCAGTGTGGATACCGTCCGACCGGTGATCATCGTTACCTCCCGGCGGCGAAGAGGTCCCTGCTCACCACCACGGCGGCCAGCACGGCGCCGACCAGGACCGCCGAGGCCGAAAGGATCGCCGTGAGGCCGGCCTGCTCGAACAGCAGGCCGCCCAGCAGGGAGCCGGCCATGATGCCGATCTGGAAGGCCGTCACATAGAGGCCGGACGCGGCGTCCGGGTCGTCCGGACAGTGCCGCATTGCCGCCGACTGCAGCATCGGCGGGACCGCCGTGGCGGTGGCCCCCCACCCGATGATCGCGGCGACACCGACCACTGACGCCACGAGACCCGCGTGGGAACCCGTACTCACGACAGCGAGCGTCGACAGCATGAGCGTCAGTACCGCAGTGCACGCCAGGACAGTGGCGCGGGGCCTGCGGTCGCCCGGCAACGCCAGCAGACCCATCGCCGTCAGTCCGGCCACTCCGTAGGCCGCCAGCAACCAGGCCGCGTTCGGCCCGCTCACCCCGACAACGTCGCGGATGACGATGACGATGAACGTGTAGGAGATGAAGTGACCCGTCACGCCGGCCAGGGTCAGCAGACACATGGTGACCAGGCCGCGGTTGCGCCGATGCCACGGCGTGGGTGCCGCGGCAGCAGCCGCCGATGCCGACGTCCCCGCCATCGCCGGCAGCACCAGACGCGCGGCGACAGTCACCGCCGCGGCGGCCGCGCTGATCGCGATCACGGCCAGCCGCCATCCCCACAGATCGCTCATCGCGGCGGTCAGCGGGCTGCCCACCACCAGCGCCAGACCGGTTCCGGCGTAGATCGACATGGTGGCCCGCGCGGCGTGCGTCGGTGGCACCAGTCGCACTCCGATCGGGGCGATCACAGACCACATCAGACCGTGGGTCAGCGCGCAGAGCACCCGTCCTGCGGCGAGGACGGCGAATGTCGGTGCGGCCGCCGAGATCACCTGTGACACGGTCAGGCACACCATCGTGACGACCAGGGTCCGCCGGCGCGGCCACGACGATGTCCAGCGCACCAGGGGCACCGTGGCCACGGCGGCCACCAGCGCGTAACTGGCCAGCAGCGTCGCCACCACCGCTTCGCTGACGTTCAGATCGGCCGCGATGACCGGCAGCGCGCCGACCGGCATGATCTCCGCCGTCACGTAGACGAACGCCGCCGCGGCCAGCACCGCCATCGACAGGCTGACCCGCGCCGTCCACGGGCCCGGCGGTGCCGCGACGCTCAGGATCGCACCAGCCTCGCGATGGCGGCGGAGGCCTCAGCCAGTTTCTCGTCGGCCGCCGCCCCGCCCTCGGCGACGGCATCGCTGACACAGTGGCTCAGATGTTCGTCGAGTAGTCCCAGCGCGACCGACTGCAGGGCGCTGGTGACCGCGCTGATCTGGGTGAGCACATCGATGCAGTACTTGTCCTCGTCGATCATCTTGCCGATGCCGCGCACCTGACCCTCGATACGGCGAAGCCGCTTGGCGTAGTTCGCCTTGCTCGCCGAGTAGCCGTGTGTGCCGGTCATGCGACCACCGTACCGGATACCCCCGGAGGGTATCGCCGACGCGGCGGCGTGTCGGCGCAGTCCATACTTGGTAACCGTGACAGACACACCGGACATCAAGCCCCGCAGCCGCGACGTCACCGACGGCCTGGAGAAGACGGCCGCGCGCGGGATGCTGCGAGCGGTGGGCATGGGCGACGACGACTTCGCCAAGCCGCAGATCGGCGTCGCGTCGTCGTGGAACGAGATCACTCCGTGCAATCTCTCCCTGGACCGGCTGTCGAACGCGGTGAAGGAGGGCGTGTTCGAGGCCGGCGGGTTCCCGATGAAGTTCGGCACCATCTCGGTCTCTGACGGCATCGCGATGGGCCATGAGGGCATGCACTTCTCGCTGGTGTCGCGGGAGGTGATCGCCGACAGCGTCGAGACGGTCATGCAGGCCGAGCGGATGGACGCCATGGTGATGCTGGCCGGCTGCGACAAGTCGCTGCCCGGGATGATGATGGCCGCAGCCCGGCTGGATCTGGCCGCGGTCTTCCTCTACGCCGGATCCATTCTGCCGGGCTTCGCACGGATGTCCGACGGCACTGAGCGCGAAGTCACCATCATCGACGCCTTCGAGGCAGTCGGCGCATGCGCGCGGGGACTGATGTCGCGCGAGGACGTCGACGCCATCGAGCGTGCCATCTGCCCCGGAGAGGGCGCGTGCGGCGGTATGTACACCGCCAACACCATGGCATCCGTCGGTGAGGCGCTGGGGCTTTCACTGCCGGGCAGTGCCGCACCTCCCGCCACGGACCGGCGGCGCGACGGCTACGCGAGGCGAAGTGGTATCGCGGTCGTGGAACTGTTGCGGCGCGGAATCACCGCCCGTCAGATCCTCACCAAGGAGGCCTTCGAGAACGCCATCGCGGTGGTGATGGCGTTCGGCGGTTCGACCAACGCCGTGCTGCACCTGCTGGCGATCGCGCATGAGGCGAAAGTCGAGTTATCGCTGGATGACTTCAGCCGGATCGGGGCCAAGGTGCCGCATCTGGCCGACGTCAAACCTTTCGGATCGGCGGTCATGAGTGACGTCGACCGCATCGGCGGCGTGCCGGTCGTGATGAAAGCATTGCTCGACGCCGGACTGCTGCACGGCGATTGCCTCACGGTGACCGGCAAGACCATGGCCGAGAACCTCGACCACATCGACCCGCCCGACCCCGACGGCAAGGTTCTGCGAGCGCTGTCGAATCCGATTCACCCGACCGGCGGCATCACGATCCTGCACGGCTCACTCGCGCCGGAGGGTGCGGTGGTCAAGTCGGCGGGATTCGACTCAAGCGTGTTCGAGGGCACCGCACGAGTTTTCGACGGCGAGCGCGCGGCAATGGACGCCCTCGAGGACGGCACCATCGCCGCCGGGGACGTCGTGGTGATCCGGTACGAGGGTCCCAAGGGCGGGCCCGGTATGCGCGAGATGCTCGCCATCACCGGTGCGATCAAAGGCGCCGGGCTCGGAAGGGACGTGCTGCTGCTGACCGACGGCCGGTTCTCCGGTGGCACCACCGGGCTGTGCGTCGGTCACGTCGCGCCCGAGGCCGTGGACGGCGGCCCGATCGCCTTCCTGCGCGACGGCGACCGGATCCGCCTCGACGTCGCCGCCCAGACACTCGACGTGGTGGTCGACGAGAGCGAGTTCGCCTCTCGGAGGGCGGGCTTCACTCCCCCGCCGCCGCGCTACACCTCCGGGGTGCTGGCCAAGTACCGCAAGCTCGTCGGTTCTGCCGCCGGCGGCGCGGTCTGCGACTGACTCAGCGCGCGGCCGACCGCGCCGCCGACCGCTTCGACACGTTCTGGTTGACCTGCCCGGCCTTGCGATCGGCCTGCCGGGATCCGGCGCCACGCGCCTCACGCACATCCCGCAGCGCTGGGGCGCGCACCGCAGCGGGCGGTGTCCGCATGGACGGCGGGTAGGTAATGGCGAGGTGGTTGCCGTCGACGGTCAGCACCGGTGCGGTGCGTCCGAACCGGAGGATCGGGAATGCGTCCTGGAAGCCGACGACCAGCGCGCGCGCCACATCGCCGGGAACCTGCAGCCATTCCGCCGGGGTGAGCGGAGCCTGCGAGAGCAATGGCACGTAGTCGCCGGACTGGTTGAAGGTCCGGTTGTAGGTTCCGCCTTCGGTTGGCGTGCGCACGTCGGTGTAGCCGGTGTTGACCAGGATCTCCAACGCGGGCTGCAGGGCGTCGGCCAGCGGGGTCGGCACGGTCAGCGGAACGCCCAGCGCACCCAGGACCGCATTGATCAGGCGGGCCGGCAGCCGAAGCGGCTCCAGCAGCGGCAGGTCATCGGGAACGAATGTGCTGAACGAGGTGCTGGACGCGTTCAGCGTGGCCAGCAGCCCCAGTCGCGTGTAGAGCAGATCCTCCGAGTTGCCCTCCAGCGTGCCCCCGCCCAGCAGATGGGTCGGCGCGATGGCGGCCAGCACGCTGTTCGCCAGTGCGAACGGATTGAGCGTGACCGGGAAGTCCGACAGTGCGTTGTAACCCAGTGCCAGACCGATAGTCGCGGCGTTGAGGGCCACCCCGGTGCTTTGCGCGGACTCGCCGCCGGCGCTTACGGCCTGCACGCCGAACAGGTTGAGGATCGGCCCGAACCGGGCGTAGAGACCACCATTGGGTGTGCCGGGGTTATTCGCCTGCAGCACTGCCAGATTCGTGATGTTGGTGCCCTGTACACAGCCCGGTCCGTCGGCGCACGGCGCGCCGGTCAGCGAGTTGACGGTGCCACTGGCTTCGAGAGGTGTGTATCCAGGCGGTGTGGTGCCACCGGCGCTGGACAGCAGCGCCTGATAGGCCAGGCCGGCGTTGTAGGCACTGGCGCCCGTCCCGGCAAGAATGACCGCCCCGAGTGCGCCGCCTGGCTGACGTTTGAAGGTGTCGTCGAGAGGGTTGAACGAGCCCAGAGGAAGGGCGTTGACCGCATTCGAGAGCACCCTGGGTGCGCCGGGCGCCCAGGCCAGTCGGAGGGTGATGTTGCCGATGACGTCGACGTCCTCGATGACGATGGTGTTGAAGCCGACGCCTTGGGCGATCGCGAACAGTGGCCCGGTGGTGACAGCGGCGAAGTCGACGTCGGCGTTGGCCGGCGCCGCGGGCCCGCCGATGGTCATCGCCCCCGCAGCCAGCAGGGATGCCGTCCCCAGCGCCGCGAATTTTCCGGCCGTGATCCCGGACATCGTCACCATCCTGATAGCTGTGTGATTTCGCTTGGAACATACACATAACGGCAGCACCAGCAAAGCCGATCGACTCCGGCCGGCATCCCGCCCTTGCCAGTGCGACACCGGTGGGCCACAGTGAGGTCCGTGACCGGAACCGCGCTGCGCATCTGTCCGTTCTGCGAGGCCACCTGCGGGTTGGTCCTCACCATCGACGAGGGGCGGGTCACCGCCGCCCGGGGCGACCGCGACGACGTGTTCAGCCATGGCTTCGTCTGCCCGAAGGGAGCGAGCTTCGGCGAACTCGACAATGACCCCGACCGGCTGCGCGCACCACTGGTGCGCCGGGGGGGCGAACTGGTGGAGACGTCCTGGGATGAGGCGCTGCGCGCCGCGGTGGAGGGCCTGCAGCGGGTCACCGCCGCCGGCGGGGGCGCGGCGGTGGGCGTCTATCTGGGTAACCCGAATGCGCACACCATCGCCGGTGCGCTGTACGCACCGCAGGTGGTGCGCGCACTGAAGACCCGGCAGGTGTTCTCGGCGAGCACGCTGGACCAGATGCCCAAGCACGTCGCCTGCGGCTTGTTGTTCGGCAATCCGCTGGCCTTCACCGTCCCCGACGTCGATCGCACCGATCATCTGGTGGTGATCGGCGCCAACCCACTGGTGTCCAACGGCAGCGTCGCCACCGTCGCCGACTTCCCCCGCAAGCTCAAGGAACTGCGCCGCCGCAGCGGTCGGCTCACCGTCATCGACCCCAACCGCACCCGCACCGCGCAGATCGCCGACCGGCACATCGCGCCGCGGCCCGGTACCGACGGGGCTCTGCTGTTCGCCGTCGTCAACGTGCTCTTCGACGAGGAACTCACGGACCCGACCCTGGGCGGCCTCGCGGAGCACGTCACCGGCGTGGAGAAGGTGCGCGCCGCCGCACTTGAGTTCCCGCCGGAGTCGGTCGCCGAGCACTGCGGCGTGAGCGCACAGGAGATACGCGAACTCGCCCGCGAGATCGCCGCCGGCCCGCGCACCGCCGTGTACGGACGCATCGGCACCTCGACCGTGCGGTTCGGCACACTCACCAGCTGGTTGGTGGACGTGGTCAACGTGCTCACCGGAAACCTGGACCGCCCCGGCGGTGCGATGTTCGCGTCCTCACCGATCAGCTCCGCACCCCGGCCGCCGAAGCCCGGCCGCGGCTTCGCCGTGGGCCGCTGGCACAGCCGGGTGTCCGGACATCCCGAGGTTCTCTCTGAGCTGCCGACGGCGCTGCTGCCCGAGGAGATCGAGACCCCGGGCGACGGTCAGATCAAGGCGATGGTCACCATCGCCGGCAATCCGGTGCTGTCCGCGCCCGACGGAGAGCGGTTGTCGGCGGCGCTGGATCAGCTGGACTTCATGGTGTCGATCGACCCCTACCTCAACGAGACGACGTGCCATGCCGACGTCATCCTGCCGCCCCCGCCGCCGTCGCACTCGGCGCATTTCGACGTTGCGCTGTCCAACACCGCGGTCCGCAGCACGGCCCGCTACTCACCGCCGGTCTTCGGACTGCCCGAGGGCACACCCGACGAGACCCAGATCCTGTCCCGGCTGGCACTCGGCCTGCTCGGCATGGGCCCCGACGCCGACCCCGGACTCGTCGACGAGCAGGTGATCTCCGCCGTGCTGGGCAGGGAGGTCGCCGACGACACCTCGCCGGTGGCCGGCCGCGATGTCGACGAACTCGTCGCGATGCTGGGCGGCGGCCCCGGCTACGAGCGGCGCCTGGACATGATGCTGCGACTGGGTCCGTTCGGCGACGCCTTCGGCTCCAAGCCCGGCGGCCTCACCCTGCAGCGCCTCAAGGACAACCCGCACGGCATCGACCTCGGCCCACTCATCCCGCGGATCCCGGAGATTCTCCGAACCCCCTCGGGCACAGTGGAATTGGCACCGGAGCCCATTCTGGCGGAGATCCCGCGGCTGGCGGAGTCGCTGGACACGACACAGGACGGCTTCCTGCTCATCGGCCGCCGGCATCTGCGATCCAACAACAGCTGGATGCACAATCTGCCGGCACTGGCCGGCGGCACCAATCGCTGCACGCTGCAGATCCATCCGGACGATGCGGCGCGGCTCGGTATCACCGACTCCGCGGTGATCACCGGACCGGCCGGAAAACTCGAGGTTCCCGTGGAGATCACCGATGACATCCGGCCCGGTGTGGTGTCGCTTCCGCACGGCTGGGGGCACACCGTGCCCCAGACCCGGCTGACGGTGGCGGCCACTCAGGCCGGCGTCAACGTCAACAGCCTGCTCGACAGCTCGCTGCTGGAACCGCTGTCGGGCACGTCCGTGCTGAACGGCGTTCCGGTCGAGGTGATGGCAAGCGGCTGACCGGGGTCATCTGACCCGGGCGATGAGGAGCCCGTCCCAGCCCTTGGCACCCACCGTCTGCATGGCAGCGGCCTCCAGTCGCTGATCGGCACCGACCATCTCCAGCATGTCGCGGACTCCCCGGGCCTGATGGTCCTCGGGCGACGGGGAGAGGATGCGCCCGGTGCGCACCACGTTGTCGACCACGATCACCGTGCCCGGCCGTCCCAGTTCGATCGCCCAGCGGACGTAGGAGCTGTTGTTCTCCTTGTCGGCGTCGATGAACACCAGGTCGAAGTCACCGCGAAGTCCGGGCAGTGTGTCCAGCGCGGCTCCGACGACGATCTCGACCCGGTCGGCCACACCGGCGCGGCGCAGGTTGGCCGCGGCGATCTCGGCATGTCGGCCACTGCGTTCGAGAGTCACCACAGCGCCCTCGGCGCCCACCCCGCGTGCCAGACATATGGTGCTGTAGCCGGCCAGGGTGCCGATCTCCAGCACCCGGCGCGCACCGCAGATCCGGGTGAGCAGATAGAGCAGCCGGGCGCTCTGGGCGGAGACCTCGATGGGCGGCAGTCCCGCGGCATGGGAGTCGGTCAGCGCGGCACGCAGTGCCGCGTCGTCGTCGAGCAGCAATTGATCGAGAAGCGCGTCGGTGGGTAACCACTGGGCGGGACCGATCGAATCATCCACAACACGAGGTTATCGGAGGTGCTATCGGGCGCTCACACCCTCTTTCGCGTAGACCACGCGCAGAACGTGTCCGGCCTCCGGGCCCATCACCGCCTCTGCCAGCGCGCAGAACGTGGCCACGAACCGCGGCCCGTGTGCCGGCCCCCCGCCGCCGCACAGATGGTGGGTGATCTCGTGCAGCACCACCAGTTCCCGCAGCGCCCACTGCTCGCGGGCGGGCACCGCGATCACAGCGACATCAGCGGAATACTCGTAGTGCGCGGCACTGGCGGCCCTGCGCGCGCGCACCCGCACCGGTGCAGACCCCGGCCACTGCTGTGTCACTGCCGGCAGTGCCAGCACCTCATCGACGTAGCGCTGCACCGACTCCACCGAGGCGAAGCGCCCCTCCGGAGGCAGCGTGATCTGCTCGCCGAAGAAGTCGATGGCGCGGCGGCTGTGTTGCCCGGCGCGGTCGAAAAGGGTGCGGACGAACTGCTCGGCCGCGTAAACCCGAGTCCGCTGTATGTCGCGGGAACTCACCGCGACAGCGGGGGCCGTGAACCCGGCAGTTCGGGACTGCTGCCCAGCCTCGCCTGGCGCCCGGCACGGTCCCCGGCGCGCCGTGCTGATGACGAATACCCCGCCGAGGCGCTGGTGGCTCGCCATGTTCCGCGGGCCTGGGACTCCTTGCGGTAGTGATTGCGCAGCTCTATCTCTTTGTTGCGCAGGGCAAGGGCGGTCCCCGGAGTGCCGCGTGAACCGAACAGAGACCGTTTGTCTCCGCGGGTGGCCTCGCGCTTGGCCTCGTCACGCGCCTCGGCGAGGCGCCTGCCGATCCGATCGCCGAAGGCCAGTTGGAAGTTCAGCCGCGCGGTGATCGTCGGCGTGGGCCGGTGCGCGCCGGTCGCCAGATAGGCGTCACACGAGCGCACCATCTGCACCACCAGACTCGCGTAGAGGGCGTGCGTGGCGTCGATGTCCTCGGCGAACCCATATGCGTACACGAACGTCGAGTTCGACGCGACATCGCAGTTGACGTCGTTGGCGGCGGCGATCACGGCGAACAGTTGCACATAGGTGCGCAGTCCCCGGGTGCCCGGTTCGCCGATGGTGATGGTGCGCTGGGTGGGCGCCTGGGCCGCGGTGCGGCTGGCCGAGTGGGCGCGCGCGACGGCGAGGTCGATGGAGGTCGCGGTGGCCAGGCGCTGGGCTGCCGCCATGAACGCCTCCGCCTCGTGGGTGTTGTCGGTGCCCTCGGCCTGGCGCAGCAGGGCCGCGATACGGGAGAGCATCTTGTCGTCGGTCATGGCGCCACGCTAGGACGGTCCGGGGACGGCACAGCCGGGCACCGGGCCGGCGTGGGGGTGTTGTCCCCACAGCGGGATTGGTCAACAACCACGCCGCGACCTTACCGGCTCACCTACAGGTGAGCCGCAAACCCTGAAGGCTCATCTGGTGACGAACTGGTCCAGCGCAGCGATCAACTGCGGTGAGAGCGGATCAGGCCGGGCGTAGTTGCCGACGTTGTCGGACGGGTCGTCGCGCAGCACATGGTTGACGCCGGCGAGTTCGACGACGGTCAACTCAGTGCGCGCAAGCGCGTCGCGCAGCGACGACATATCGGCGCAGTCCGCCTGGCCATCGGAGTCCGAACACGTCAGCAGCACCGGTGTGCCGGCGGGGATCCGCGCGGCCAGCGCGGCGGGGTCGATCTTGTCGGCGTCGGCGACGGCACGGGCGTTACCGGGGTTGAGGATCGCACTCAGACCGTCGGGAAGGCCCGGGACCACCGTATCCGTCGCGCGGACCTGGGCGACAGCTTCCTGCCAGGCGTCACGGACCGCATCGGCCTGCTGCTGGGTCTTGGCGCCGGCGCGCACCGCGGCGGCGAGGTCGGCGTTCACCCGGCTGGAGATGAGGTCGAGGTAGCGCGCGGCCAGCGGTTGCAGCAGACCCAGGGAATGGATCCGCGGCGCTGCCGGCATGGTGTTGTCGGCGAGCGTGTCACCGGCCAGCGACATGGCATGGATGGCACCCTCGCCGACGGCGTACACCGAGATCCTGTCGACGCCGGCTTGGGCGGCGAGGAAGCGCACCGCGGAGCGCGCACCGCCGGTGTAGACCGCGCTGCCGATGTCGGCGGGCCGATCGGCGTACGGGCCCAGACCGGTGGCACCGGTGCCGACTTTGTCGTAGCGCAGGCTGCTCACGCCGCGCTCGGACAGATACTGCGCGAGCTGACGCATGTTCCCCACCGGTCCGGCGACGTTGTTGTCACCGTTGCGATCGGTGCGGCCGCTCTCGGAGATCAGCAGGGCCGCCGGACCCGACGTGCTGTCGTCGCGGTGCCGATAGGTTCCGTGCACCGTCAGCCCGTCGGCGTCGAAGCTCACCTCGTCCTCGACCCAACTCACGATCGGGGTGCCGGGCTGGGCGCCCGAACATGACGTCAGGGCCGCCGCCGTCAGGACAGCCGCGGCCAGCAGGCGCGGGATCACAGCCGGGCCTGGATCCAGGCGACGACGTCGTCGAGCACCTGCTCGCGTTCGGGTTCGTTGAACACCTCGTGATAGAGGTCCGGGTACACCTTGAGTTCGACGTCACGCGACCCCACGCACTCCACCAGGCGCCGGCTGCCCTGCGCGGAGACCAGTTGGTCGTCCTCGCCGTGCACCACCAGCAGCGGGGCGGTGATACCCGGTGCGCGCTTCGGCATGGTCTCGCCGACCACCAACAGCGCCTTGCCGATACCGGCCGGGATCTTCCCGCGGTACACCAGCGGGTCGGCCTTGTAATCGGCCACCACCTTCGGATCCCGGGACACCAGGTCGGGGTCGATCGACTCGATCGGCAGATCCGGCAGTATCGAACCCACCGCCTTGCCGAGGACGGCCTTGAACTTGGAGACGCCGGTGTGCGCGGCGATGGCGGGTCCGGACAGCACCATCAGGTCGTAGGTATCGGGATACTGCACGCCATAGGCGAACGCGATACCGCCGCCCATACTGTGGCCGAGCACGATCCGCTTCGCCCCGGGATGCTCCGCGGTCGCGATTTCGACAAGTGTCCGGTAGTCGGAGACGAACTCCTGCATGTCCCGCACCCGCACGCGTTTGCCGCCGGCGCGGCCGTGCCCGCGATGGTCGAGTGCGTAGGTGGCCAGCCCGGCGTCGCCGAGACGCTGCGCGACGTGGTCGTAGCGACGGGCGTGCTCCCCGTATCCGTGGGCGAGGGCGACCACGCCGCGGACCTCACGGTCCGGGGTCCACACGTCGTAGACGATCGGGATCCCGCCGACACCCTCGAAGGTCCGCTCAGAGCGGGTCACCACCATGAGGGGAGGGTAGCGGCCGGCCGTGATCCGGCTGAAGTCCGGCAGTCACGCCGCCGTTACTTTTGTTGACAGTGTGACTGGTGTGATTATCGTTTTAGGGGCCCGAACTCACCCGCGAAAGGCCCACGGTGCCATCCCCTCTGGTCACACCCTTGCCCGGGTTGCGCCGCCTCGGCAGGCTCTTCCTGGCAACGATCTGCGTCGTCCTCACCGCCGGCATCACGCCGCCGGTGGCAGCGGCAGCGGCGCGCGACCAGTTGGCGCAGGCTGTCGCGACGACTAGGGGCAGCTATCTGGTCTACAACTTCGGCAGCGGTTTCCCCGCGCCCATGCTCGATGCGGGCGGGCGGTGGTACGAGATGAACAACGGCGGCCGGCTGATGATCGTGAAGTCCGCGTCACAGCGGCTGGCCCCGCGACTTCTGGTCGACAGCCATCAGGGATATCAGGCCCGATGCGAGCGCACGCCGGGAGCGCGGACCCGCGAGGGTCTGCTGCAGGCCTCGGAGACCTACGCCCCGCTGCAGGCCTGGGAGGTGCTCGGCCGGCCCACCATCGCCATCAACGCGAACTTCTTCGACGTCCGTCCGCAGCAGGGCGGGTCGTGGAAGACGACGGGCTGCAGTTCACCGCTGGGCACCTACGTCGACAACACCGGCGGCCTCGGCCGGGCCAACCTCGCGGTCACCGGGACACTGGCCTATGCCGGCAAGCAGGCGCTCTCCGGCGGCAACGAGGTGTGGACGGCGCTGAGCACTCTGATCCTTCCGGTGCGCGGCGCACCGTACGTCATCTCTCCGGACTCACCGCAGGACTATGACGCGGCCTCCCCCGAGATCACCAGACTGATCGAGGGCGGTGTGCGGTTCGTGGCGGTGAGCGGTCTGGGTCTGCTCGCACCGGGCGACACCGGGCAGCTGGGCGATCCCGGTCCGAGCGCGGCACGCACCGCCGTCGGCTACGTCCGGGACCGCGACGAGATGTACGTCTTCCAGGGCGGCAGCTACACACCCGACCAGATCCAGGACCTCTATCGCGGCCTGGGCAGCGACACCGCGGTGCTGCTCGACGGCGGCGGCTCGTCAGCGATCGTGCTGCGCCGCGACACCGGCGGTATGTGGACCGGGGCGGGCTCCCCGCGCGGGTCCTGCGACACCACCGCGGCGCTGTGCGATGCGCGGGAGCGGGCGCTGCCGAGCTGGCTCGCGTTCAACTAGGCGCGCGAGTCGGCAACCTGCAGTAGCGTTGTCCGGCAACCGAAAGGAAGCAGATGGCTACTGCAGCGGAGCGGGAGAGACAGCTGGCATTGGTCTCGCGCCTGAAGGCCACTTTCCCGGAGGTCCCGGAGTGGCCCGTCCCGAACGTGATGACCTCCGAGCACTACTGGGCGTACCAGAAATGCGCCCAGGACCAGGGTGGGCAGTACAACGTCGCCGAGCCCTTCCTCAACAAGGAGGAAGAGCAGTGGGAGATGATGACGTACGTCCTCTGTGAGGTCCTCGGGTGGACCGGCATCTGGGTCTCCGAGGAGCGGCGAAAGGCCGCCGATGTCGACCTGGGCCTGTCGATGTACCTCGGCCTGCCCTACTACTCACGCTGGCTGTGGTCGGTGGGCAAGACCCTGCTGGAAAAGCAGTACATCACCTGGGCCGAGTTGACCGACCGGCTATCTGAGGTGCAGGCGCGCTACGCCGGAGGACTCAATGGCCGGCTGCCGGAGGCGGAACCCAAATTCGAGGGCGACGGCTCGACGGTCACACGCAACGGTGTGCACACCGAGGCCCTCGGCAAGGGCGACCCGGCCATGTACGCGGGGCGGGCCGGCACGGCGGCGTTCACCGCCGGTGACCGGGTCAAAGTCCGCGAACTGCCCGCCATGTTCTACACCCGAACACCCGAGTACGTCCGCGGTGCCGAGGGAGTGATCGCGGAAGTCGCCTATGAGAGCCCGGCACCGGAAGATGAGGCCTGGGGCCGCGAGGACGTGACACCGGAGTGGTTCTACATCGTGCGGTTCAAGCAGTCCGATCTGTGGGTCGACTACCACGGGCCGGCCGGGGACACCCTGCAGACCGAAATCCCCGAGCGCTGGCTGCAGGCCGCCGACTGAGATTGGAGAGGAACAACCATGTCCGGTTCCGGCCACCAGCATGACCATGACCATGACCATGACCACGACCACGCCAACACCGTCAAGCCGATGGTCGATGAGATCACCGAGTTCGAGGTGCTCGAGATCGCCCTGCGTGAATTGTGCATCGAGAAAGGGCTTTTCACCGCTGAACAGCATCGGCTGATGACCGAGTACGGCGAGCAGATCGGACCGACGCCGGCCGCCCGGCTGGTAGCCAAGGCCTGGATGGATCCGGACTTCAAGAAGCTGGCCCTGACCGACGCGTTGACGGCCAGCAAGGAGATCGGGGTGGACTGGCTCAACCCCACCGGGTTTGGCACTCCCAGCGACTTCTACGCGTTCAAGATCCTGGAGAACACGCCGAAGGTGCACAACGTGATCGTCTGTGCGCTGTGCTCGTGCTACCCCAGGCCCATCCTCGGCAACTCCCCGGAGTGGTACCGCACCCCGAACTACCGGCGCCGGATCGTGCGCTGGCCGCGGCCCGTGCTGGCCGAGTTCGGACTGCAACTGCCCGAGGACGTCGAGGTGCGGGTGGCCGACTCCAACCAGAAGCACCGCTACATGGTGATGCCGATGCGCCCCGATGGCACGGACGGGTGGACCGAGGACCAACTCTTCGAGATCATCACCCGCGACTGCCTGATCGGTGTCGCGTTGCCCAAACCGGGCGTGACCACCAACGCCATCACAGCCTCCATCCCGGCTATCCGGCCCATCGTGAAGTGATCGGCCGACCGTGGAGCCGTTAGACATCGCTTCGGTCAGCGTCGAACTACTCGAGAAGATCGCCAGAAGCAACCAGGTGTGGCCCGTCATGGCAGCAAAGCACGGGGTCGACAACCCCCTACCGCCGTGGAAGACCAGCCTGGATGGGCTGTGCGATGCACTTGACCGCTCCTGCAGCGCTGAGGACGAGCTGAACTTCACCTTCAAGCAACGCCGCGACGAAGAGGATGTCCTATCGGCGAGCCGCTACGCGGCGCTCCCCTTCCCGGAGAATCAACTGGTCGCCTTGGCGCACTCCCTGGTTGCACGCGGCCTGATCTCGGAATCGGAGTTGCAGAAGAGGCTGGCGGAAGTCCGAGCCCGTCTCGAGGCGGAGTAACCAGTCCGCCCCTACAGCTTGGGTGTCAGATCCAGCGAGGTCACGGTGGTCATCTTGGTGACCCGCCAGTCGCGGCCGTAGCGCTTGAGTTCGAGCCGGTAGGACAGGTACTGCAGCGACGGGATGTTATTGCTCTTCGCAGTCGTCGACGTGGTGTTGGTGTAGACCAGCGCACTGGCCTCATCCCCGCGCAGGGATTCCACGCCGGCACCCACCACCTGGGTGGCGCTGGTCACCTGCGCCTGTTTGTTCGTCGCCGCGATCGCGTCGACGAACTTGCGGTACTGCTCCTCGAAGTCACCACCGAGGTACTTCGCCGAACGCGAGGACAAGCTGTCCATGTTGTCCGGCGTGTAGCTCCACAGCGTGGTGATGGCGTCGGCCGCGGTCTGCGCGATCTTGTACTTGGTCGCGACGGTGGCGCGGTCCATCAGGTAGGGCTGCACGGCCGCGCCGGCGAAACCACCCGCGGCGACGAACAGACATGCCGAGGCGACCACGGCCACAGATCTCTTGTTGCGGCGAAACCACATCCACCGCTGCGACGGTTCCTTGGCCGGCGCGACGACGGGGCCGTCGGTGTCGGCGGCGGTTTCGATATCACGATCGGTGTCGGTGTCGGTGTCGGCGCGGTCATCGACATCTGTCTCGGCGTCGTTCAGATCACCTGGATCAGGTTGCTGACCTTCCACTGCTCCCCTTCCTTGACCGCGGTGACCACCCACCGGCTACCGCTCTGGATCTTCCTGCCGTCCGGCAGCGTGGTGGTCATGTTGGCCACCGTGATGACGCTGGCACTTCCGTCCTCGTTCCAGCGTTCGATACCGATGTCCTGCACGGCGCCGAACCCAGGCTCGGCCTGCGCCACCTGGATGACGACGTCGTTCATCTTCTCCTTGTAGAGCTCGGCGAAGTTACCCGTTCCCTGGGCCAGAACCTTGTCGGCGTAGGCGTTGGCGTTGAACGGATCCGGTGAGGTGTACTGCACGATGAAAGACCGGACGAAGTCGATCACCGCGGCGTCGCGGATCGCCATGCGCCGCTCGGCCCGGCTGTCGGTGAACACCATGGCACTCAGCGCCACCGCGGTGGCGACCACCACCGACGCGACGGCGACTGCCAACGGCAACAGCCCACGCGGGGGCGCGACATCCGGCATCGCGAATGCATCCGCATTTCCGGGTTCGACGCGACGACGTGGGCTCACCGGCCTGCTCCCTGCGTCGGCGGGGCCGGCTTCGGCTTGGGCGAAGACGGGTCAGCGGATGGCGGGGCCGGAGCCGGATTCGTCGGCTTCGGCGGTGCGAGCACGGTCAGCCCGGACATCTGCCACTGGTCGGAGCGCGACTTGGTGAAGTCGACGCGCAGCGAGGCGGTGATGAGCCGCTGGTTGGGAGCGATACCGCGCTGGCCCTGCAGCAGCAGTAGCATCGTCGCGCGGTCACGGTCGGCCGACAGCACGGCGCTGTCGGTCACCCAGTAGTCGTTGTCCACCGGACCCGCCTTGCGAATCCCGTCCTGCTGCTCGGTCAGTTGCGGACGGTACGCGTCGGTGACCAGACCCTGTGCCCGGGCGAAGTCCTCGTCGGCGGTCTTGGCGGTGTAACTCAGTACGTCCGAGACGATCTTGGGCCCCGCAAGCGCGATCTGCTCGCGAGCCTCGGCGACCACTTTCTGGTGCTGATCCACCGCTAGGAACCCGATGCCCGCGACCAGGAGTGAGCCGAGTGCCGCACCGGTGACCAGCGACCCGGCCACCCGCCGCCGGTCCGCGACGGAGCCGGGATCGACCTGCAGGGCCTCGGTGCGCATCAGCAGATCGGCGAAGGTGCGTCCGCGGGAGTCGACCAGCGGCCAAAACCAGCCGAGTAGCAGCGGAAGTGTGTCAAGCAGGTGGGCGATATCGCGCAGCAGCAACCGCCATGGACCCGGGCGGCTGCCGTCGCCATCGCGTACCGCGATGCCGAATGCGGCGCGGCCTGCGGTCCATCCGGTGACCGCCGGCAACAGCCAGCGGTTGACCATCATCGACAGCAGCAACACGGCCACCGCAACCAGGAATGTCCACCACAACCGGCCACCGACGGGGGCCGACCACCCGATGAGCAGCAGGCACAGCGCGAGACCCAGCCCGACGAGCACATCGATGCAGAAGGCCCCGGCGCGGGCCGTCCAGGCCGCCGCCCGCCAATCGGCGGTATCCGTCACTTGCTCACCGGGTCGATGCTGTCGATCTTGTAGGTGCCGTCCACCGGAACCATCCGCACCCGAAGCCGGTAGCTCAACTCCTGGCCCTGCTCGTCCACATTCGACATCGAGACCCGGGTGGCCACCAGGACGTCGATGGAGCCATCCGGGTTGTGCTTCTCGGCGGCGGCCCGGATTTGGGTGATCTTCACCTGCGCCTGGACCGTCTGATAGGCGTCGGCCAGCAAACCGCTGTACAGATTCGCCTGCGGCGCATAGTTGTCGGTCGCGCATTCGACGATCTTGCGCTGACTGTCGTTCATCGCCTTGACGTCAGGGGCCTGCGTCGCCGCGATGCAATCCTTGGCAGCCGTGACCGCGACCGCCTCCCCGTTGGCGGCGGCGGCGTTGTTGCGGTGCCCCAACAGCGCCAGCACCCCACCGACCGTCAGGACCAATGCGGCGATCACGACGGCGGCAAGGGCCCCGGTCATCCACCTACCGGCGACCGGTTCGGCCGTCTCCTGCGCTGTGAGTGGCGGGGTTGGGGTCAGCTGACCGGAGCCAGCATCTCCTTCCATCCGTCGTCTCCTGTGGTCGTCGAGTTCTTGACGGTGTACTTCGTACCATCCGGCCCGGTGATCTCACCGGCCGAGGCGTCGTAGACCGCCGAGGTGTTGGTCGCCGAGGTATTGGTGGCCGGGGTGGTTGGCGCCGGGATGTACTCGCACGGGTTGGGCTGCTGGCCGTTGCACTGCACCGTGCCCTCACGCGGGGCCGACGGCGGATCCTGGGCCGGCGGGGTCGGAGCGGGCAGCAGGTCAGCGGCCAGCGGGTTCATCCCGGTGTTGATGCTCGGCGCCGGGATGACCAGACCGGGCTTCACCGGCTGGTCGCACCGGGCGCCGAGGGCGGGGCAGTTCACGATCTGGTTCGGGTCGCCGTACCAGGGGTTGGTGCCCAGCGGCGTGTACGGCTCACTCGAGCGGCACTCGAGCGGGGTGGCCGCCCGCTTCCCCGGGATGTCGACGCACGGGAAGTTGCGTGAACCGCGCACCACGTTCGCCGGAGTCTCCTGCGGGATCTTGCAGTACAGCCCGTCCTCCACCGGCTTGATGCTGGTGTCGGCCGGGGCCCGCCACTGCCCGGCCGGCAGGAAGCCGGTGAGGCACGGTGCCGGCTGGTTGATAGACAGCGCCAAGTCCAGGTTCGCCTGGCCGGGGAAGGTCGCTGCGACGGCCTGCCCGGCGATCGGCGCCTGCGGCAGCAGCACCAGCGCCTGCTCGACGCCCTTGTTGTACCGCTTGAGCATCTCGGCGATGATCTCGAGATTGGCCAGTGTCTGCGGCCACGCGTCGGTGATGTCGACGAACAGCGTGTTCAACTGCTCGGTGGCCGGAGCCGCCTGCTGCAGACCGCTGCGAATCGCCGCATCCTGCTCCTTGGCCTGCCCGGTAAGGGAATTCAGGTTCGCGGCCCAGGCGTAGATGGCGTCCGCGGACACCACCTGGCTCTCCAGGATCGGCGGGGTGTTGTCCACGATGGAGTTGACGTCGTCGATGTTGTTCTTCAGTTCGGTCACGAACGACTGGGTGCCGTCCACCAGCCGCTGCAGCGACGGGCCGATGCCGCCGACCGCGAGCGCCGTCTCGTCCAGAACGCTCGGGATCTTGTCCGACGGGATCGCGGCGAGGGCCTCGTACGCCCTGTCGAGTGCCGGACCGACGGGCGTCGGGATGGTGCTGTTGGTGATCGTCTGGCCCGGCTGGAAGTACTGATCCGGGGCGCCGGTCGACACCAGGTCCACGTACTGCTCGCCGATCGCGGTCACCGACCGCACGTTGGCACTCGAGTCGATCGGGACCTTGTACTTGTCGCCGATGCTCAGGGTGGCTAGCGCACCCTTCTCGGTGGGCTCGACGTTGGTCACCCGGCCGATGGTCACGCCGCGGTAGGTGACGTTGGCCGTCTTGTACAAACCGCCGGCCGCCGGAAGCTCGACCTTCAGCGGGTACTGGCCGATGCCGACGAGGCTTGGCAGCCGGATGTAGATGAGCGTGAGGGCCAGCAGGGCGATCACCGTCAGGACGAGGAAGATGACCAGCTGGGTCCTGATGAAACGAGTCAGCATCGGATCATTCCCTCACTCACTCGCCGCGCTCGACGAACGGTCCGCCACCGTCGGTCATGTTCGGGTGCGGGGTGAAACGCACGTCAGGGAGCATCGTCTGCGGATCGCGGCCCCACGACTGCTCGAGCGCCCGGAGCATGCCCGACACGCCCGTTCCGGTGAGGAACGCGTTGTCGATCGAGCTCAGGGTCAGATCGAGCGTCAGCGACAGGTTCATGTAGTCGCCGCGGATCACCTTCGGGATGTTGTCCAGCGGATACGGGTTGGTGATGATCAGGCGCATCGCATCGAGGAAGTAGGGCGAGCCGCGACCGATCTGCTTCAGCGGGCGCTGCAGCAATTCGAGGTTGGTCCGCAGGTCTGCCCGCGAAGCCGAGAGCGTGTCACCGGTGACCTTGCCGAACCGGCCGAGGGCGATGACGGCGTCACTGACCCGATCGCGCGCGCCGGCAAGGTAACTCATCAGCGGAGGCAGATCAATCAGCAGGCGATCGATGGTGTTGTTGCGGCTGGCGACATAGCTGAAGAGCTTGTTCGACGACTCGATCGCACGGGCGATGTCTTCGCGCTGTGCGTTCAGTTCGGCCGTCAGCACATTCAGCTTGTTGAGGAACTCCCGGATCTGATCGGCGTTGCCCGTCAGAAGGTTGTTGACCTCGGTTTGGATCACCTCGAGGTTCGGGATGCCGCCCCCGCGCAGCACGGTGGCCAAGCTGGCCAGCGTGCGCTCCACTGTCGGGAAGGACGAGGAGCGCTCCACCGGGATGGTCGCGCCGTCCTTCAGGGGCTGCGGCGACGGGTTGGGCGGTGCGGCCAGTTCGACGTGCTGGGTGCCCAGGATGCTGCTCTGGCCGATCTTCGCCGTCGCGTTCGCGGGTAGCTCGATGCCCGGGTCGACCTTGAGGGTCAGAGTGGGCACCCAGTCCCGAAGCTCGATCTTCTTCACGGTGCCGACGAACACGTCCGCGACACGGACGCGGCTGTTGGTGTTGAGCGCGAGAGTGTCCGGGATCTGGACGTAGATCGTCTGCGATCCCTTCTCACTGCCCGGGCCGATGGGCAGCGGCAGGTTGGCCACACCCCTCCACCCGCACGACGTGAGGACCATTGCGGTCACGCCGAGCGCGAGAGCCCGGCGGCCCACCCGGCGGGCGGCCGGCAAACCCTTACCAGTCATACGCGCGCTCACTGTCCGGTCCCCATTTCAGCAGGCAGAGCAGGTCCTGGCATCGGCATCGGTGCCGCGGGCGCCGCTGCGGGCGCGGGCGGCCCGATGAGCTGGGAGACCGGCAGCGGGCCGGGCACCACATCGGGTGCCGGAACCGGCGGCGGCGGTGCGCCCGGATACCACGGCGGTGGCAGCGGGTTGAGCTGGTCGTAAGAGTTCGACGGGGCGCCGCCACGCGGACCACCCGGCGGGTAGTTCACCGGGTCGGGGCCACCCATCAGCGCAGCCAGCGAGTCGGGCGTGAGCATGGCCGAGGTGAACGGGTTCACCTGCGTGCCCTGCATGCCCTGCGCCACGATCCAGCCCGGCTCATGGTTGCCGTGCGAGAACAGGGTGTCGCGCGACCAGATACCGGGCACGGTGGTGTCCTTGTATCCCGGCGGCGGCCGCAGCCGCTCCTCCGAGTACGCAACATACTTGGGCAGCGTCGAGGCCGTATTGAACTGGTTGGCCGCGAACGGCGGGTAGTTGAACTTGGTCGCGTCAAGGATGGGCGCCAGGTACTGCGCGCACAACTCGGCGGAGTCCTGGTAGCCCAGCCGGCTGCCGGCCTGAATCGCACTGCAGATGAACTGCATCGGGTTGGCCCAGCTGGCGACGGCCGGGATCGACACGATGGCGCCGTGCGTCGGGTGGTAGATGTTGTTGACGTTGGCCGCCAGGTTCGGATACACGTGCAGAGCCGTCTCGATACCGTTGCGCGGTTCCGGCTGCAGAAGTGTGTTGGTGACCTCGGCGAGGTTCTTGATGTCGGTGCCCAGCACCTCGGCGTTCTCGTCCAGGAAGCTGCGCGCCGTGGTGAGCAGGCCGTCGATGTCGCGAACCGCGTTGGCGAGTTCCTGGTCCGAGTTGTTCAGCGAGTTGGTGAACGTCGCCAGGTTGTTGTTGAGCGCGACGAACTGCTGATCGCTCTTGTGCAGCGCGTTGACGAACAGTGCCAGACTCTTCGTGACGCCGAAGAGATCGCCACGTCCGTCACTGAGCGCTCCGATCGCGTCCGACAGCGCCCGGAACGTCGTGTTGATCTGCTTGCCCTTGCCGTTGAGATTGTTCGACAGAGCCTCGATCAAGTCGCCCAGCGGACCCTTCGGCTGACTCGGTGTCGGGCCGAGTTCTCTCACCAGCGTGTCGAGCTGATTGCGGATGTCGTCCCATTCCACCGGAACCTGGGTGCGCTCCAGCGGGATGACCGCGTTGTCGGCCAGCACCGGTCCCCCGGTGTAGGGCGGCGACAGCTGGATGATGCGGGAGGCCACGACCGTCGGGTTCAGGATCGACGCGGTGGCCTCGGCCGGCACCTTGTACTTGCTGTCGAAGCTCAGGGAGACCTTCATCTTGTCGCCGGCGGGCTCGATGCTGTCGACGCTGCCCACCCTGACACCCATGATCTGGACGCGGTCGCCCGGATACAGCGCCAGGGTGTCGCTGAAGTAGGCCACCACGTTGGTGGTGGTCGCCTTCTTGTACAAGTTGTAGCCGACCAGGGCGGCGACCACGGCGAGCACCACCACCAGTGCCGCAACCGCCACCGAACTCCTCGACAGGTTCGACAGTCCGATGTTGCGGATGGACTTGGGCTCCGTCATTTCCGACTCAGTCATTTACGCCCCTCCCATATCGACGGGCGCGATCATGTCGGCCGGACCTGGCAACGGCGGAACCGGGACGGTGCGGGCCCCGGGCGGACCCGGTGCCGGTGCCGGCCCCGGCGCTCCGGGAACCAGCGGTCCCATCCCGCCGGGGATCGCCGCGGCGGGAACACCGTGGTTCGGCGCCTCGGCGGCCGGGTTCAGCGGCAGGTTCTGCACGCCGGACAGCGGGCCGTACTCACCGGCGCCGTACGGACCCTGAAGGGCGCCCGCGCAGGCCAATGGGTTACCGGGTGTCGGCATGCCGTCACCGGCCGGGGTGTAGGAGCACGGATGGCCGGGGGGGACGGCGGGTCCGGGGAACTCCGGGGTGCCCTCGAGCACGTTCGGCGCCGGCGGCGGCGCGCCGTTGGCCTGGGCGGTGCCGTTGGGGTCCGGGAACCGGAACGCCGGCAGGCCCGCGTTACGCCAGAACTCCTCCGGGTCGATGCCGCGCTGCTTGAACGCCGCGTCCACCCAGGGCTGCAGGATCTGGTACGGGATCAGGTTGACCACGAGGGATTTGAAGTACGGGCCGGATCCGATCGACTCGGCCAGTGCGCCCATGAACTTCGACGCCGTGGTGATCGAGTACGCGAAATCGTCCTTGTGCTTGACCAGCACGGTGCTGATGGTGCGCAACTGCTCGAGCACGTTGTTGAGGTTCGGGTTGTCATTGACGAAACCCTCGAACTGCTTGGACACCGCAGAGACGTTGGACAGCAGGTAGTCGATCGCCTGGCCACGCTCGTTGACCGCCGCGAGCAGATACTGGGCGTTGACCAGCAGACGATTGATCTGCTCGCTGCGATTCCCCAGGACGCCGGCCACCTTGTTCGCCTGCGCCAGAAGGTCTTTGAACTCGTTGTCGCGCTTGCCGATGGTGTCGGAGAACCGGGCCACACCGTCGAGGGCGGCCTTCAGTTCCGGCTCGCTGGCATCGAGCGTGTCGCTGAGCACGTTGAGCGAGCGCTTCACCGTCTCCAGATCCCAGCCGGCGGTGGTGGTGGTCAGGTCGGAGAACGCGTCATAGAGCTGGTAGGGCGTGGTGCTTTGCTCAAGCGCCATCACTCCGTTGACCGGCAGCATCTTGGTGCCGCGCGGTTCGATCTCCATGACGCGCTTGCCCAGGATCGTGTCGGTGCGGATGGACAGCCGGCTGTCGGTGCCGATCCTGTGACTGCCGAGATTGAACCCCACGCGGACCCGGTCGCCTTCGATCTTCAGCGATTTGATCTGGCCGACGTTCGCGCCGCTGATGCGCACCTTGTCGCCGGGGGCGGCACCCGCGGCGTCCGCGAAGTGCGCGTAGTACATCGGCTTCGCGAACAGCATCGGGATGCTGGCGAAGCTCTGGCCGACTCCGATCACCATCAGCGTGATGACCAGGCCGAGCAGACCTACCCGGACGCGGTTGGAGCCTTCGAGGGTTCTCATTGCGGCGTGCACCTCCCCGACGGCTGCTTGGTGACATGCACGGTGCGCACCGGGCCGCCCGGCTGGAGGCCGTTCAGCAGCAGCTTGATATCGCACAGATAGAAGTTGAAGAAGTCACCGTAGATGCCGCCGACGCGGCCGATCAGGTTGATCGCCGTCGGGTACTCCGAGAGCAACTTGTCCAGCTTCGCGGGATCGTCGGCGAGCGGGGTCTGGATGGTCTCGAGCTTGGCGGTGGCCTCCTGCAGCAGCGGACGGTCGTCGGCCAGCAGGCCGGCCAGCGTGCCGGACGCATCGCTGATATCGGCGACCGCGCCGGCCAGTGGGTCGGCCCGGTTCTTCAGCCCGGTGATCAGCACCTCGAAGTCGTTGACGGTCTGGTCGAACTCGGCCTGGTGCTTGTTCACCGTCGTCAATACGGTGTTGAGGTTGGTGATGACCTCACCGATGGCGCGGTCCCGGTCGGCCAGCGTCGAGGTCAGCTGGGCGGTCTGATTGAGGATGTCGGCGATCGTGCCGCCCTGGCCCTGGAACACCGTCACCAGGGAGGTGGCGATGTTGTTGACCTTCTCCGGGTCCAGCGATTTGAACAGCGGTTTGAACCCGCCGATCAGTGCGTCGAGGTCGAGAGCGGGCTGGGTGCGCGCCAGCGGGATGAAACCTCCCGGGGGCAGCGTACGGTCGGCACCCTCGCCGGTGCCGCGCTCGAGATTGACGTACCGCTCACCGACGAGGTCGGCGTACCGGATCTGCGCGCCGGTGGACTGGAACAGCGGCAGGGATCTGTCGACCTTCATATCGACGATCACACGCTGGCCGTTGTCGGTGAGTTTCACGCCGGAGACCTTGCCGACCTCCACGCCACCGGCCCGGACGAACTGGCCGGCCTTCAGACCACTGCCGTTGCTGAACTCAGCGGTATAGGAGTGGTAGCGCTCAAAGCGCAACTGGCCGAACACGACCACCAGAAGGGCGGTGCAGAGCAGCAGCACCGTGGAGAAGATGCCAAGTTTGATGGCTGTGGGTCTGATGTTCATGGGTTGATCGTGTTCTCCCCCACCTGGCGTCCCCATACGTACTCATTGAGGAGCGGCTGACCGAGTTCGAAGTGGTTGTACGGCGCGATCGAGGCTCCGGTGTCGGCGATCAGTGTCGGAGCCGGCCAGAAGTTCTTGTCCACCTTCTGCCAGCAGCCGGGTGCGCCGGCGGGGCCGCCGCGGGCGTTCACCCGGGGCAGGTTGTCGGGGTACACGTAGGGGTTCGGGGCGCCGACCGGAGCGATCGAGTGTGCGTCCAGCGAGTAACCGTTGCCGCCGAAACTGGACAGCGCGAGCGGGAGCACCTCCGCGTAGTTGCGGATCATGCAGTGCAGCGACGGGCTGTAGGTGTCGAGCAACTTCGATGTCGGGACGAGGTCGGACATCAGCCGCACGAAGTAGGGAGCGCCCCGCTCGAACACGTCACCGCCGGTATTGCCGAACCCCGCGGCGGCGAGCAGCGTGGCGTCGAGATCACCGCGCTGGCTCACCAGGGTGCGGGAGGTGGTCAGCGAGTTGTCCAGCGCGTCCCAGAAGTCCGGGCCGGCCGCAGTGAAGATGTCGGCGGTATCGGCGAGGCGCTGGTTGAGGTACTGCAGGCGGCTGAGACGGGGGTTCAGGTTGTCCATGGCGACGTTGGCGTTCACCAGCGACTGCCCGAACTTGGTGCCCAGCCCGGTGAGCGCCTCGGCGGTGGCCGACAGGGTCAGGTTGAGTTTGACCGGATCGATCTTCTCCGCCAGACCGGTCACCGTCTCGAACAGGGTGTTGAACTCCGTGGTGACACTGCGCGCGTCGATGACGTCCGACGAGCTGATCCGCGTGGAGTTCGGATTCGACGGGCTCGACAGCGACACGTACTTGTTGCCGAAGATCGTGGTGGCCTGGATGTCGCCGTTGACGTTCGACGGGATCAGCTTGATGAACTTCGGGTCCACCTCGAGCAGCAGCTTCGCTTCCTGCTTGCCGTTCTGGTTGGTGGGCGCGATGCTCTTCACCCGGCCGATCTCAACACCGTTGTAGGTGACCTTCGAGTTCGGGTCCAACACCAGACCGGCGCGGCTCGAGATCATGGTGAGTTCGGTCTTGGGGGTGAGCTTGCCGCGGAACTGAAGCAGGATGTACGTCGTCACCAGGGCGAGGACGATGAGCAGAATGAATCCCGCAATCTTCAGCGGCGGGCGGCGGTCCGAGTTCAGGGGTGCGGTCATGGCGCTACACCGTCAGGTTGAAGTTCGGGTTGGTGCCGTACAGCGCCAACGAGGCTCCCAGGACGACGAACTGGATGACCACCAGCGAGGTGCGCATCGAGCGGCCCACGGCTTCGCCCACCCCGACCGGACCACCGCTGCAGTTGTAGCCGAAGTAGCAGTGGTTGATCATCACGATGATCGAGATGATGATCACCTCGACGAACGACCAGAACACGTCCGCCGGTCTGAGGAACGTGTGGAAGTAGTGCGAGTACGTGCCGCCTGACTGGCCGTAAAGCAAGACGGTGGTCAGTTGCGCAGCCAGGAACGCCATGATCAGCGACATCGCGTAGAGCGGGATGATCACGATGCTGCCGGCGATGATCCGGGTCGAGACCAGATACGAGATGGACTTGATGCCCATCACCTCCAGCGCGTCGATCTCCTCGGAGATGCGCATCGCGCCGATCTCGGCGGTGGCACCCGCGCCGACGGTGGCGGCCAGCGCCTCGCCGGTCACCACCGGTGCGGTCAGACGCACATTGATCAGGGCGGCCAGGAAGCCGGTGAAGGCCTCAACCCCGACGTTGCCCAGGGTGGCGAAGCCCTGGATGGCGATCAGCGAACCCGCCGAGAGCGTGACGAATCCGACGATCGCGACGGTGCCGCCGACGACGGCCATGGCGCCCGCGCCCATGCCGATCTCGGCGATGAGTCGCACGACCTCTTTGCGGTAGAACCGCAGTGCGTGACCGATCTGCCCCAGCGCCTGCACGGTGAACCAGGCGACCTTGCCGCAGCTGTCGACGAACCGGCTGGGCCATCCTGCGGCGTTGCCGACATCGCGGAAGGCGCGGGGGAACCGCGAGCGCAGTACCGCCTCGGTCTGGGATGCCGTCGCTGTCGCCATCTACCGCCCCGTCCCGAACCGCACACCGATGGTCGTGAAGATCACGTTCACCGCGAACAGTGCCACGACGCAGAGAACGAGGGTCTCGTTCACCGCGATGCCCACACCCTTGGCGCCACCGCCGACCGTCAGCCCGCGATAGCAGCCCACCAACCCGGCTATCAGGCCGAAGGCCAGCGCCTTCGCTATGGATATCACCACTTCGGGTAGACCGGTCACCAAAGTGAGCGTCTGTAGATACGCACCCGCTGAAATGTTCTGCAGCCCAACGCCGAACGCGAAACTGCCGACCAGGCCGATGGTGATCACCGCTCCGTTGAGCAGGACGGCCACGAACATCGCGGCGACCACGCGGGGGACGACCAGGCGGTGGATCGGATCGATGCCGAGCACCTCAAGAGCGTCGATCTCCTCGCGGATGGTTCGTGCGCCTAGGTCGGCGCAGATCGCGGTGGAACCGGCTCCGGCGACCACCAGCACGGTCACCAGCGGCCCGAGCTGGGTGACCGAAGCCAGGGCGGCGCCGGCGCCGGAGATGTCGGAGGCGCCGAACTCCTGGAGCAGCAGGTTGAAGATGAAGATGATCAGCACTGTCAGCGGGATCGACATGGCGAAGGTGGGCAGCAGCGCCACCGTCATCAGAAACCAGCTGTACTGGATGAACTCTTTCCACTCGAACGGCCGCGCGAGCGCCTTGCCGGTGAGCACGCACATCTTGAAAAAGCCGCCCATGGCCTGCATCGGCCCGGTGATGCGCTTGCGGACGTAGTCGCTCACGCCGGTCGCGGACGTCATCGGACCCCCCTCTGGACGAATCCGTGCCGGTGGTTGCGATGCAACGGGAAGCCGTTCGGCACGCACCCTCCTTCACGCCGACTGCGAGTGATCCGCGTCTCGTCTACGCACGGTAGTAAGACGGACCACAGGAATGTACCCGATACCTTCGAGGTCGTAGGCGGCAACTGCACTATTGACCTCCGGCCGGTTTGGCGGCGGCCCCGAAACGTACCCTCAACTCGGTTTTCAGGACTTTTCCGGCGGGATTTCGGGGCAGCGCATCGACGATTTCGAGCGCCTTGGGGTGCTTGTAGCGGGCCAGGTGCTCGTTGAGGAAGTCGGCGAGGTCCTCGATCCGCAGCCCGGGCGCGCTGACGGCCGCCACCGCCACCGGAACCTCGCCCCATTTCTCATCCGGCCGGCCGATGACCGCGACCTCGACGATGTCGGGGTGGGCGGCGAGCACGTTCTCCACCTCGGCGCAGTAGACGTTCTCCCCGCCGGAGATGATCATGTCCTTCTTGCGATCGACCACCCAGATGTAGCCCTCGTCGTCGCTGCGGACCAGGTCCCCGGAGTGGAACCAGCCGCCGGCGAAGGCCTCGGCGGTGGCCTTGGGGTTGTTCCAGTACCCGGCCATCAGGGTGGGCGCGCGGTAGACGATCTCGCCCACCTCGCCGACCGGCACGTCGTTCATGTTCTCGTCGACGATGCGGGCGGCCACGGTCGGAACGACCCTGCCCACCGAGCCGAGTTTCCGGATCGCGTCGTCCCCGAGGAGCATGCAGGTGACCGGCGACATCTCGGTCTGGCCGAAGGCCGCGACGATGTTGCAGCCCGGGAAGGTCTCCGCCATCTGCCGAAGCAGGGTGTCCGACGCCGGGGCGGCACCCCAGGACAGCGTTCGCAGGTGCAGACGCCGGGGGCGGGCCTGCTGTTCGGCGCAGACCGCCTGCCACTGGGCGGGCACCAGGAAGATCCCGGTCACCTTCTCGGCTTCCAGGACGTCGAGCAGTTCGGCCGGGTTGAACGCCCCCAGTGGGTAGATGACGGTCGGCGCGCCCAGGGTGATTGCGGGGAGCATGTTGCCGACGCCGGCGATGTGGAACAGCGGCACCCCGATGAAACCGACGTCATGTCCGAGATGCGGCGGATTGGTGTAGATCGCCGTCATGATCTGCCCGGCCAGGTTGGCGTGCGTCAGCACCGCACCCTTGGGATGCCCGGTGGTGCCGGAGGTGTACATGATCAGCGCCGGGTCGTCCGGCGGGACATCGACGGGCGGCGCGGCCTCGCCCTCCTCGGCGATGAGGTCCTCGTAGCCCAGCACGGCACCATCGGTCGGAGCCTCGGCGACGATCAGGCTGTGCAC
>VEQU01000108.1 GCA_018883075.1 Mycobacterium sp. | reverse complement strand
GCGCACGCCACGGCGACCTTGCGGCCGGTGGCGGTCGAGCCGGTGAAGTGGACGTAATCGGAGACCTCGATCACCGACGCTCCGGCGGCGCCGTAGCCGGTGGCCAGTTCGAACACCGCCGGGGCGCCGATCTCCTTCCAGCCGCGGGCGAGCTCGACGGCCGAAAGGGGCGTCACCTCAGAGGGTTTGAGCAGCACCGCCGCACCCGCGGCCAGCGCGGGCACCAGGTCGAGCGCGAGCATGGCCAGCGGGAAGTTCCACGGCTCGATCATCCCGACCAGCGGGTAGGGCCGGAACACGGTGGTGAGCTTCTTGATCCGGAACAGCGGGCTGTGCGCCTTGGCCGGCCGGTCGGCGAGGAACTCTTCGGCATTGCCCGCCCAGTACCGGATGGCGTCGGCGATGGTGATCGGCTCCAGCTGCGCATCGCCCCGGCTCTTGCCGGTCTCGCTCATCAGCACCTCAGTGAGGTGGTCGGCGTTGTCCAGGACCCAGTCCTGCCAGCGCATCATCCACTTCTTGCGGCCACGGGGACCAATGGCCTCCCACTCGGCCTGCGCGGCGCGCAGGGCCTTGGCCTTGGCGGCGACGGTGTCCGGGCCGTCGACGGGAACGGAGCCCACGACCCGGCCGTCGGCCGGGTTGTGCACGGTGATGGTGTCGGTGTCGATCCTGGGGGCAACGGCAGTCATGAGACGAGCTTAGAACAAACCGACTGGTTGGTGGCCTGGTCCCGGGGTCTCAATGAGTTCGGGGCCGTTGTTGGCGACGCTGTTGACCAGGGTCGAGACCTCCCGCATCGCCATCGGGCCGACGTCGGGCGCCCCGGCGAGCAGGTCAGCGGGGGCGGGGGCGCCGGGGTCGAGCCAGCGGTCCCAGTCGCCCCCGGCCAGCACCAGCGGCATCCGGTGGTGCACGGCGGCGAACTCGCCGCGGGCGTCGGTGGTGATGACCGCGCACGTCGGCGCCTCCGGCGAGGCGGCCCACACGCCGGCGACCAGCAGAGGCGCACCGTCGGGGCGGTAGAAGTAAAACGGGGTCTTGCGGCCCCGCTTCGGATCATCTGGGTTCGGCTTCCACTCGTAGTAGCCGTCCATCGGGATCAGGCAGCGCCGGCTCTTCGCGGCGGACCGAAAGGCCGGTGAGGTGGTCAGCGTCTCGGCGCGGGCGTTGATCAGCGGGCGGGCGCCGGGTTTCTCCCGCATCCACGGCACAAGCAGTCCCCAGCTCATCCGCCGGATCCGGCGCGCATCGTCATCGGTGACCACCGCCGCGATATCCGTGCTCGGCGCGACGTTGTAGTTGGCCCGGAACGACATCGCCCCGGTCTCGTCGACGGCGTCGAGTTCGACGGCCAGCCGCGCCGGATCGGTGGTGACGGCGAACCTTCCGCACATCCCCCCATGGTGCAATATGACCGTGACCCGGGACCTGTGGACGGCGCCGCACGCCGCCGGGCCGGTGCACGCCACGGTGCGCATCCCCGGCTCGAAGTCGATGACCAACCGTGCGCTGATCCTGTCCGCACACAGCCCCGGCTCGCAGATCAGCGGCGCGCTGCGCAGCCGCGACACCGACCTGATGATCGGCGCGCTGCGCAACCTCGGGATCAGCGTGACCGGCGACGCCTCGGAACTGTCCGTCGGTGGCGCGCTGAGCCCCGGCGACGGTGCGAGCATCGACTGCGGCCTGGCCGGCACGGTGCTGCGGTTCGTGCCGCCACTGGCCGCACTCGGCGGATCAGCTCAGCGCGAGGCCGAGGTGAGGTTCGACGGCGACGAGCAGGCCCGCGCCCGGCCGATCGCACCGCTGCTCGACGCATTGCGCTCCCTGGGCGTCGAGATCGACGGCAATCCACAGACCGGGGGCCTGCCCTTCACCGTTCGCGGCCGCGGATCGGTGGCCGGGGGCACCGTGCACATCGACGCGTCGTCCTCCTCGCAGTTCGTCTCCGGTCTGCTGCTGAGCGGGGCCGCCTTCTCCGACGGGCTGACGATCGTTCACACCGGAGCATCGGTGCCGTCGGCTCCGCATATCGCGATGACCGTGGCCATGCTGGACGAGGCCGGCGTCGTCGTCGACTCCTCCGCCCCCAACCGGTGGCGGGTGGATCCGGGCCCGGTGCGCCAGCGGCACTGGCATATCGAGCCGGACCTGTCCAACTCGGTCCCCTTCGCCGCAGCGGCGGTGGTCACCGGGGGTGCGGTGCGTATTTCCGGCTGGCCGACGCTGAGCGTGCAGCCCGCCCCGATCATCCTGTCGATCCTGCGCCAGCTGGGATGCGATGTGGCGCATGAGGATTCGGGCCTTCTGGTCAAGGGACCGCAGAGCTACGGCGGGTTCGACATGGACCTGGGCGAGGTCGGCGAACTGGCGCCGGCGGTGGCGGCGATGGCCGCGCTGGCCGAGGCGGGTTCGGTGTCGCGGCTGACCGGTATCGCGCATCTGCGCGGTCACGAGACCGACCGGCTGGCGGCGCTGTGCACCGAGATCAACCGTCTGGGCGGCGACTGTGCCGAGGAGCACGACGGTCTGGTGATCACCGCGCGGCCGTTGCACGCCGGGGTATGGCACTCCTACGCCGATCACCGGATGGCGATGGCCGGCGCGATCATCGGCCTGCGGGTGGCGGACGTTCAGGTCGAGGACATCGCCACCACCGCCAAGACGCTGCCGGACTTCCCGGGGCTTTGGTCTGACATGCTGGGGTCCGACATGCTGGGGTCTGACATGCCGGGGTCGGCTTGAGCCCACGCGAGTACGACGAGTCCGACGTCCACATCCGCGCGGGCCGCGGTTCGCGCCCACGCACCAAGATCCGACCCGACCACGCCGGCGCGGAGACCGGGATGGTGGTCACCGTCGACCGCGGCCGCTGGGGGTGCGTGCTCGGCGGCGACCCGCACCGGCTGGTGACCGCGATGCGGGCACGCGAACTGGGCCGCACACCGATCGTGGTGGGTGACGAGGTGGACCTCGTCGGCGACCTGTCGGGACGGCCGGACACCCTGGCCCGGATCGTGCGCCGCGGGCCACGCCGGACCGTACTGCGCCGCACCGCCGACGACACCGACCCCACCGAACGCGTGGTGGTGGCCAATGCCGACCAGTTGCTCGTCGTGGTGGCACTGGCCGACCCGCCGCCGCGCACTGGCCTGGTGGACCGCACCGTGATCGCCGCCTACACCGGCGGCCTGCGGCCCATCCTGTGCCTGACCAAGACCGACCTCGCCCCGGCCGCGCCGTTCGCCGAGCAGTTCGCCGATCTGGATCTGACGGTGGTGACCGCCGGACGCGACGAGCCGATCGACACCGTCGCCTCCCTGCTGCACGGGCACATCACCGTCCTGCTCGGCCACTCCGGCGTCGGCAAGTCGACTCTGGTGAACCGGCTGGTGCCCGACGCCGACCGGGCCATCGGCGAGGTGTCCGGGGTGGGCAAGGGCAAGCACACCTCCACCCAGTCGGTGGCGCTGCCGCTGCCGGGCGGCGGCTGGGTGGTCGACACCCCGGGCGTGCGCTCGTTCGGGCTGGCGCACATCGCGCCGGACGACGTGATGCGCGCCTTCTCCGATCTGGGCGAGCTGATCGGCGACTGCCCGCGCGGCTGCGGGCACACCGGGGCGCCGGCCGACCCGGAATGCGCACTGGACCGTCTCACCGGGCCGCCCGCGCGCCGGGTGGCCGCCGCGCGACGGCTGCTGGAAGCACTGGCCGAACAGAGGAGAGGCACGTGAGCACGACCGTCGGGAACGTCCCGCTGATCACCCTCAACGACGGCAACCACATTCCGCAGCTGGGCTTCGGTGTGTACAAGGTGCCGCCCGAGGAGACCGCCGCCACGGTGCGCACGGCACTGGAGATCGGCTACCGCCACATCGACGGCGCGCAGATGTACGGCAACGAGAAAGGTGTCGGTCAGGGTGTGCGCGACGCGGGCCTGGACCGCGCGCAGGTGTTCATCACCAGCAAGCTCAACAACGGCTTCCACCGCCCCGACGACGCCCGCCGCGCCTTCGACGAGACGCTGCGTGAGCTCGGCACCGACTACGTCGACCTGTTCCTGATCCACTGGCCGCTGCCGACGCTCTACGACGGCGACTTCGTCTCCACCTGGACGACGCTGGAGGAGTTCAAATCCCAGGGCCGGGCACGCAGTATCGGGGTGTCGAATTTCGCGATCCACCATCTGCAGGAGTTGGCGCGGGAGACCCAGACGGTGCCGGCGGTGAACCAGATCGAGGTGCACCCCTACTTCACCAACGACGCGGTGCGGGCCTACGGCACCGAGCACGACATCGTCACGCAGGGCTGGTCGCCGATCGCACGCGGGAAGGTACTCGGCGACCCGGTGGTGTTGCGGATCGCGCGGGCGACCGGCGCGCACCCCGCGCAGGTGGTGCTGCGCTGGCATATCGAACGCGGGGACGTGATATTCCCGAAGTCGATGAGCCCGGCGCGCATGAAGGAGAACTTCGAGATCTTCGACTTCGAGATCAACGATGAGGAGATCGAGGCGCTGACCGCGCTCGACAGGGGTGCGGCGGGCCGGCAGGGCCCCGACCCGGACACCTTCGACGTCATCCCCTAGCGAATCCCCGGGCGCCGGCGGGCGCGCGCGGCCGCGATCGCGGTCTTCAGACCGCGCTGCCGTGTCGCGAGCACGTCGAACATCCGCTCGCTGCGGGTCTCCGGCGCGTCATCGGCGCTGTCGCGCAGGAACCGGTCGGGCAGCGACAGCTTGGCGATGGTGCGCCAGGTCTTCGCGTACTGCACCGGCAGCGGCCCGCTGGTGTAGGGCAGGTCGTACTTCTCGCACAGTGCGCGCACCCGCACCGAGATCTCGGCAAGCCGGTTGCTCGGCAGATTCGGGTAGAGGTGGTGCTCGATCTGGTAGGCGAGGTTGCCGGTCATGAAGCCGAGCACCGGCCCGGCGTCGATGTTCGCGCTGCCGAGCATCTGGCGCAGATACCACTGGCCGCTGCTCTCGCCGTCGAGGTCGGTGGCGGTGAACTTCTCGGCACCATCGGGGAAATGCCCGCAGAAGATCACCGCATTCGTCCACAGGTTGCGGATCACCCCGGCGGCGATGTTGGCCTTGAGGGTGGAGCCGAAGCCGGCGCGCGGCGACAGCGCCGTCACCGCGGGGAACACCAGGTAGTCCTTCGCGAGCTGGCGGCCGGCCTTGGTGGTGAACTCGCGCAGCCGCACCACGGTGGCGGCGCGGGTATCGGGTTTGCGGATCTTGCGCAGCTCGAGGTGCTGCAGCGCGATCCCCCACTCGAAGCCGAGCGCGAGCATCAGGTTGAACGGGACGTTGAACAGGTTGCGCGGCGTCCAGCGCTCGTCGCGGGTGACCCGCAGCAGGCCGTACCCGACGTCGTCGTCCATGCCGAGGATGTTGGTGTAGCGGTGGTGGGCCACGTTGTGGGTGATCCGCCAGTGCTTGGCCGCACCGGCCATGTCCCACTCCCAGGTGGCGGAGTGGATCTCGGGGTCGTTCATCCAGTCCCACTGCCCGTGCAGGACGTTGTGGCTGATCTCCATGTTCTCGATGATCTTGGCCACCGCCAGCGTGGCTGTGCCGGCCCACCAGGTGAGGCGGCGACGGGAGAATGCCAGCAGGGCCCGGCCGGTGACCTCGAGGGCCCGCTGCGCGGCGATGGTTCGGTGAATGTAGCGGGCGTCGCGGTCGCCGAGGGACTCCTCGACGTCGCGGCGGATGGTGTCGAGTTCTCTTCCCAGTGCCTCGATGTCGGCATCGGTGAGGTGTGAGAACTCTTCGATATCGGAAATGGCCATCAGGTGTCCACCGTACAGTCGCCGGCCGGTGCGGTGACGCAGGTCTGCACCCGGCTGCCCGGTTCGTACAGGCCGCCGGTGCGCAGGTCGCGGATCTGCCCGTCGAGCAGGCTGATCACGCAGGTGTGGCAGATGCCCATCCGGCAGCCAAAGGGCATCGGCACGCCGGCGGACTCCCCCGCCTCCATCAGCGAGGTCGCGGCGTCGGCCCTCACGCTGCGCCCGCTGCGAGCGAAGGTGACCTCGCCACCGCCGTCGGGGTTCGCGGTGCGCGGGGCGCTGAAGCGCTCGATGTGCAGCCGGTCGGCCACTCCGGCCGCCGCCCACTGCGCCTCGGCGGCGTCGAGCATGGCCACCGGCCCGCACGCCCAACTCTGGCGCTCCCGCCAGTCGTCCACCAGATCGTCGAGCCCGGCCAGGTCCAGGCGGCCCCGCCGGCGGGTCTCGCGGACGATGCAGCGGTATCCCGGGTGCTGTTCGCCGATGCGCCTCAGTTCGGCGGCGAACATCACGTCGGCGGCCTCGGGCACCGAGTGCAGATGCATCACATCCTGAATCTGATTGCGGCGCAGCATGGTTCGCAGCATCGACATCACCGGTGTGATGCCGGATCCGGCGGTGAGGAACAGCACCCGACCGGGTGCGGGATCGGGCATGACGAAACCGCCGCGGGGTGCGGCCAGGCGCACCACGGTGCCGGCGCGGACTCCGGCCACCAGATGGCTGGACAGGAAGCCCTCCGGCATGGCCTTGACCGTGATGGTGAGCAGCCGCTGACCGGCCGCGGCCGGTGAGGTCAGCGAGTAGGACCGCCAGCGCCAGCGGCCGTCGACCAGCACGCCGATCCCGATGTACTGGCCCGGCTGGTGCTCGAAGCGGAATCCCCAGCCCGGTTTGATGACCAGCGTGGCCGAGTCGCGGGTCTCCGGGCGGACCTCCACGATGCGGCCGCGCAGTTCCCGCGAGGACCACAGCGGATTGATCAGCTTGAGGTAGTCGTCGGCCAGCAGCGGGGTGGTCAGCGCCGAGGTCAGCCCGCGCAGCCGGCTTCTCACAGCAGGTCCAGCAGGAATGGCAGCTCCTGGGTGGCATACCAGGCCAGGTCGTGGTCCTGGGC